>JAFABD010000177.1 GCA_023426225.1 Pseudomonadota bacterium
CACCAGCATCACGCGGTCGCCGCGCTTGAGCCCCAGCGACTGGAGCCCGCGCGCGAGCGCGGCGACGCGGCGGGCGGCCTCGGCCCAGCTGATCGCGTGCCATTTGCCCGCTGACTTTTCCCACAGAAAGGGGCTGTCGCCCTTTTCGTCGGCGCGGGTGAAGAACATCCGCACCAGATTGTCGAAGCGTTCGAGCCTGCGCATATCTCTCCTTGCCGCGGCGCCTCTCAGCGGCCGCGTTTCATGATTATTCCGGGCGGGCGGGCGGCGCGACGCGCCGGATTTCGGTCACGACCCCATCCTCGCGCACCGCAACGCCCTCGCTGCGCGGATCGGCGGCGCCGACCCAGCGGTCGCCGACGCGCTCGATCGCGTTCGCCTTGAGCCCCAGCGGCGCCGACTGGACGCGTTCGCCCATCGCCTGAAGCGCGGGGAGCATCGCGTCGAGCTGCGTCCCCTGTTCGGCGGTCGCGACGGGGCCGGGGGCATAGAGCAGCCCGAGTCCGATCGCATCCTGTGCCGAGAGTTTCCAGTCGATCACGCCGACGATCGCCTTGGCCACCTGGGCGATGATCGTCGATCCGCCCGCGGCACCGAGCGCCAGCCGCACCTTGCCGTCGGGGCCGTAGATGATCGTCGGCGCCATCGAGCTGCGCGGACGCTTGCCGCCCTCGACGCGGTTGGCGACGAGATAGCCGTCCTTGACCGGCGCAAGATCGAAATCGGTGAGCTGGTTGTTGAGGAAGGTGCCGTTGACGGTGAGGCCCGAGCCGAAATAGCCCTCGACCGTCGTCGTCACCTCGACGACGTTGCCGCGCCGGTCAACCGTGACGAGATCGGTGGTGCCGGCGACCTCGCTCGCCGGAACGCGCTGGCGCGGCGGCGCGCCGGCGGGGGTTCCCGCCTCGACGCTCGCCATCGTGCGGTCGGGGGCGATCAGCGCCGAGCGCGCGGCGATATAGTCGGGCGCGAGCAGCCCGGCGACGGGCACCTGGACGTGATCGGGATCGCCCAGGTAGCGGTCACGATCGGCATAGGCGAGGCGCGAGCTTTCGGCGAACAGGTGCCATGCGGTCGGCGAATCCTTGCCGAGCGACGCCATGTCGAAGCGTTCGAGCTGCTTCAGGATCATCAGCACGGTGATGCCGCCCGACGAGGGCGGCGCCATGCTGCACACGCGATAGGCGCGATAGGTGCCGCACAGCGGCGCGCGGTCCTTGGCCGAATAGCTGGCAAGATCGCCGAGCGTCATCATCGACGGGTTGCGCGACGCGTTGTTGACGGTGGCGACGATTTGTTGCGCGACCGGGCCGACATAGAAGGAATCGGCGCCGCGGCGTGCGATCTGGCGCAGGAACGCGGCCTGTTCGGGATTGCGCAGCACGGTGCCCACGGGCAGCGGCTTGCCGTCCGGTCCGAAGAAATGCGCGCGCCCCCAAGCATCCATGTGCCCGGCATAGCGGGCGAGCCCGCCCTGGAGGCGCGGCGTGATCGCGAAACCCTGTTCGGCGAGGCGGATCGCCGGTTCGAACAGGCGCGCCCAGGGCAGCCGGCCCGAGCGCCGGTGCGCAAGCTGCATCATGCGCAGCGCGCCGGGGACGCCGACGCTGCGCCCGCCCGGAACCGCGGCGGCATGGCTGAGCGGCTTGCCGTCGGGGCCGAAGAACCAGCGGTCGTTGGCGGCCATCGGCGCGGTCTCGCGGCCGTCGATCGACTGGATCGTGCCGGTGCGGCCGTCGTGCAGTATCATGAAGCCGCCGCCGCCGATCCCCGAGCTTTGCGGTTCGACGACATTGAGCGCGAGCATCGTCGCGATCGCCGCATCGGTGGCCGAGCCGCCGGCGCGCAGGATCTCTGCCCCGGCCGCGGCGGCGCGCGGATCGGCGGCGCTCACCATGCCGAGCTGCTTTTGCGATGCCGGCGCCCGGTGCGAAGGACGGGCCAGCGCGGGCGGCGCGAACGCCACCGCGAACAGCGCGACGGCAAGGGGTGCGATCCGTTTCATCGCGCAACGCTAGCCAGATTTGCGCGGCGACGCAAAGTCGTCGCGCGTGCGGGGCGGATCAGCGCAGCCCGGCGACGATCCGGCGCGGGAGCCCGGGGCCTTCGAAGATGAGCGCCGAGTAGAGCTGGACCAGCCGCGCGCCCATGTCGAGCCGGCGCTGTGCCTCGTCGGCGCTGTCGATCCCGCCGACCGAGATGATCGGCAGTGCCCCGGCGGCCGATTCAAGCGCCTCGGCCAGCTTGGCGCGGGCGCGCTCGACGAGCGGGCGGCCCGACAGGCCGCCGGTCTCGCCCGCATGCGGCGAGCGCAGCGGCGGGCGGGCGATCGTCGTGTTGGCGACGATCAGCGCGTCGAGATGATGATCGACCGCCGCGCGCACCGCATCGTCGACCCCTGCGCGATCGAGATCGGGCGCGATCTTGAGGAAGAGCGGACGGCGGGTTCCGTCGGCCAGCATGCGCGCGCCGTCGGCGGCGGCGAGCAGGTCGTCGAGCGCCGGCCTGGACTGAAGGTCGCGCAGGCCGGGCGTGTTCGGCGAACTGACATTGATCGTGACATAATCGGCGAGCGGCGCAACGCGCGCCACGCCGATCGCGTAATCGGCGACGCGATCCGCCGAATCCTTGTTGGCGCCGACATTGATGCCGAGGATGCCCGGCCGGCGCGGCAGCGCGGCGACGCGCGCCAGGGCCGAATCGATGCCCCGGTTGTTGAATCCCATGCGGTTGATGATCGCGGCGTCCTCGACCAGCCGGAACAGGCGCGGGCGCGGATTGCCCGGCTGGGGACGCGGCGTGAGCGTGCCGATTTCGACCGATCCGAAACCCAGCGCGAACAGCCCGGCGATCGCCTCGCCATCCTTGTCGAGTCCCGCGGCCAGCCCGACGGGGTTGGGAAAGCGCAGCCCGGCGAGCTCGACCGCATGGCGCGAATCGGCGGCGGGAGGATTTCCGAACGGCGCCCCCAGCGCCCCCCAGGTGCGGAGCGTCCGAATCGCGGCATGGTGCGCGGCCTCGGCATCGAGGCGGAACAGGGCAGGGCGAAGGAAATAAGCCATCGCCGCCGGCCTATGCACCGGGAATTGCGCCGATCCAACCCGTTGCATGTCGGATTTGTCCAATACAGCCGTTCGCGGGCGCGCTAGAGAGGCGATGCGACCCGAGGGGTTTCCGCTTCAACAGGGGGAACCCTTTCTACTTAGGCCCGACCGGCTTGCCGGTCGGGCCACTTTTCCTTGTGCGCAACTCCATGTATATCGGGCGAGAGTTCAGGGAGCGTGCAGGAGCGCAGCAACAATGCAGGTCGCTGCAAAACGAAAGCCGGCATTTGTCGACTCGTGCGTTGATTCGCTCCCGTCGATCGAGGTCAAGCGGGCCAAGGGCCGGCTGCTGCCGCACGTCGACACCTATTATCTGTTCCGTTGCGATGCCGACATGGTCGAGCGTTCGGAGCGAGTCGATCTGGGGCAGATCCGCTTCCTGATTTCGGGCGAGGGGCAGTTCGTCTTTCCCGACGGCCATGTCGAACAGGCCAAGCCGATCATGGTCGCCGGGCCGGGCACCGCCGCCGCGACCTATACGTTGCGCGGCCCGGTGACGTGCTTCGGCGTCAATCTGCGCGCGATCGGGTGGAAGGCGCTGATCGGCATCCCGGCGAACAAGGTGACCGACCACATCATCGACGGTCGCAAGCTGTTCTGCGAACAGGCGCCGCTGCTGCTCGAACGGTTGCGCACCATGACAACGCTGGAAGAGATGGTCAGCGCGATCGCGCCGCTGCTCATCATGCGCCAGGAAGAGGTCAAGCCGGTTCCCGAGGCGCATTTCCCGTTCCTGCGCGCGGTGCGCGAATGGGCGGCGACCGACAATTGCACGATCGACCAGCTCTATGCCGCGATCCGCGCGTCGAGCGGGCTGGGCGAACGGCAGGTCCAGCGACTGTGCCTGGAATATTTCGGCGGCTCCCCCAACCAGTTGCGCCGCAAGTTCCGCGCGATCCGCGCCGCGATGAAGCTGTACCAGGGCGCGTCGATCGACGAGGTGGTCGAGCCCTTTTCCGACCAGTCGCACATGATCAACGAGGTCAAGCACTTCACCGGCCATACCCCGACGTCGCTGCGCGCGCGACGCGACCCGGTGCTGGCGGCGACGCTTTCGAGCGAAACCTTCCACTTCCTGCCCGACGTCATTCCGGAGGAGGTTGATTTCCGTCGCAAGGGAGCCCAGATGCAATCGGACTGACTTTGTCCGATTGGAATCATGCGACTCTCCAGCCTTGCCGATTATGCCGTCGTGATGATGGCCGCCGCGGCCCGCCGTTGTGGCGGGGCGTCGCGGCTGAACGCGACCGCGCTGGCGGACGAGACGGGATTGCCGTTGCCGACGGTGCAGAAGCTGGTCAGCCGCCTTTCCGCCGCCGGGCTGATCGAGAGCGCGCGCGGATCGGGCGGCGGGTTTCGGCTGGCGCGTCCACCGGCGGCGATCAGCCTGGCCGACATCGTCGAGGCGATCGAGGGGCCGATTGCGCTGACCTCGTGCGTCGAGGAGGGCCGCCACGATTGCTCGGTCGAGGGGGCATGCCGGGTTCGCCCGCACTGGAATGCCGTCAACGGCGCGGTTAAGGGCGCGCTCGCGGGCATCAGCCTTGCCAGCCTGACCGGGCGCGCCGCGGCGCCGGCGAGTGCCGACGCACCTTCCCAAACTTCCTCGCAACTGGGCTCCGGCCTTGGCCGGGGCGCCGGAGTTACTGTCTGATGGCCACCAAGAATGCAGAGGCGCTCGCCGCCGCCAACAAGAAATATGAATGGGGCTTCGCGAGCGACGTCGAGCAGGAGTTCGCGCCCAAGGGGCTGAACGAGGACATCGTCCGTTACATTTCGGCGAAGAAGCGCGAGCCCGAATGGATGCTCGAATGGCGGCTGAAGGCGTTCCGGCTGTGGCAGACGATGACCGCGCCCGACTGGGCCAAGCTCGACGTGCCGCCGATCGATTATCAGGACGCCTATTATTACGCCGAGCCGAAGAAGAAGCCCGAGCTGAAGAGCCTGGACGACCTCGATCCCGAGATCCGGCGCACCTATGAGAAGCTGGGCATCCCGATCGAGGAGCAGAAGGTGCTTGCCGGCGTCGAGGGCGCGCGCAAGATCGCGGTCGACGCGGTGTTCGACAGCGTGTCGGTCGCGACGACGTTCCGCGAGGAGCTGAAGGCGGCGGGCGTCATCTTCCTGTCGATCAGCGAGGCGATCCGCGAATATCCCGAGCTGGTGCAGAAGTGGCTTGGGCGTGTGGTGCCGCAGCGCGACAATTATTTCGCGGCGCTCAACAGCGCGGTCTTCTCCGACGGCACCTTCGTTTATGTGCCGGAGGGCGTGCGCTGCCCGATGGAGCTTTCCACCTATTTCCGCATCAACGCGGAGAATACCGGCCAGTTCGAGCGCACGCTGATCGTCGCCGACAAGGGCGCCTATGTCTCCTATCTCGAAGGCTGCACCGCGCCGATGCGCGACGAGAACCAGTTGCACGCCGCGGTGGTGGAGCTGGTCGCGCTCGACGATGCCGAGATCAAATATTCGACCGTCCAGAACTGGTATCCCGGCGACGAGAACGGCAAGGGCGGCATCTACAATTTCGTCACCAAGCGCGCGCTGTGCCAGGGCCGCAATTCGAAGGTGAGCTGGACCCAGGTCGAGACCGGATCGGCGATCACCTGGAAGTATCCGAGCTGCGTGCTCGCGGGCGAGAACTCGGTCGGCGAATTCTATTCGGTGGCGGTGACCAACAATCGCCAGCAGGCCGATACCGGCACCAAGATGATCCATCTGGGCAAGGGCAGCCGATCGACGATCGTGTCGAAGGGCATTTCGGCCGGGCGCAGCGACAACACCTATCGCGGCCTCGTTCGCGTGGCGGCGAGTGCGGAGAATGTCCGCAACTTCACCCAGTGCGACTCGCTGCTGCTCGGCGACCAGTGCGGCGCGCACACCGTGCCGTACATCGAGGTGAAGAACCCGAGCGCACAGATCGAGCATGAGGCAACGACGAGCAAGATCAGCGAGGACCAGCTCTTCTATGCCATGCAGCGCGGGCTGGACCAGGAAGCGGCGGTCGCGCTGATCGTCAACGGCTTTGCCAAGGAAGTGCTCCAGCAACTGCCGATGGAGTTCGCGGTCGAGGCGCAGAAGCTGCTCGGCATCAGCCTGGAAGGAAGTGTGGGATGAGTATCGCGTTGGCACTGGCGCTGATTGCCGCGCCCCAGGCAGGCGTCACGGTGGAAAAGGTGCCGCAGATCGGCGTGGCGACGCGGCTGGCGCGCTGCATCGTGCGGCAGGTCGGCGTCGCCCCCGCCGACGCCGCGGCGCGCACGCGCGCGGTCGAAGCTGCGGTGAAGGCGTGTCGCGCCTTTACCGAGGCCGATTTCGAGGCGGGCCGGATCACGCTGGCCGGGCGTCCGGTGTCGCGCGGCTGGTGGAGCCGGATGCAGCAGAGCCTCGATGCGGTGCAGGCCGACGTCGCCGCCGCGATCCGCACGCCGGCCCAATATACGGTGCGATGGAAGCTCGACGATGGAAAGCTGGTCGACGCCTATGACGCGCAGGACCTGAAAGCGGTGACGCTGGTGACGGTGCCGCTCTGACCCTTGGTCGCACCCCGGTCGGGCCCGGGGCAGAACAGACACGAACAGGAATGAAGTGACATGCTGAAGATCGACAACCTCCACGCCGAGGTCGACGGCAAGGAAATCCTGAAAGGGTTGAGCCTTGCGATCGGCGCGGGCGAGGTGCACGCCATCATGGGGCCGAATGGCGCGGGCAAGTCGACGCTCGGCTATGTGCTCGGCGGGCGCGACGGCTATTCGGTGACGTCGGGGACGGTGACGTTCGACGGCGCCGACCTGCTGGCGATGGACGCGCACGAGCGCGCCGCGGCGGGGCTGTTCCTGGGCTTTCAATATCCGGTCGAGATCCCCGGCATTTCCAACCTGCACTTCCTGCGCGAGGCGCTGAATGCGCAGCGGCGCGCGCGGGGCGAGACGCCGGCGTCGGGCGGCGAGTTCCTGAAGCTGGCGCGCGCGCAGGCGACGGCGCTGGGGATGGACGCCGAACTGCTCAAGCGGCCGGTCAATGTCGGCTTTTCGGGCGGCGAGAAGAAGCGTAACGAGATGGTGCAGATGGGGATCCTGAACCCCAAGCTCGCCATTCTCGACGAGACCGACAGCGGCCTCGACATCGACGCACTGCGCGCGGTGGGCGAGGGGATCAACCGGATCATGCGCGCGCCCGACAAGGCGGTGCTGCTGATCACCCATTATCAGCGGCTGCTCGATTACGTGAAGCCGGACTTCGTCCATGTGCTTGCCGACGGCCGTATCGTGCGTTCGGGCGGCCCCGAACTCGCGCTCGAACTGGAGCGCGAAGGCTATGCCGGAGTGGCGGCGTGAGCACGCTGACGCTGCCCTCGTCCCGGTCGGAGGCGTGGCGCTGGGCCGACATGGACGCGCTGCGTACCGCCGCGGAGAGCCCGCAGGCGCCGGCGGGCGTGAACCCGGCCGACCTGTTCCTCGACATCGACGGTCCGCGCCTGTGCTTCGTCGACGGCGTGTTCGAGCCCGCGCACAGCCGCCCCGGCCCGGTGGAGGTCACGCGCCATGTCCCGACGACCGACCATGCGCTCGGCAGCCTTGCGATCGGCGAGGGGTGGACGCTGCACCTCGGCCCCGAGCATGCGGCGACCCGTATCCAGATCGTCCATCTCGGCACGGGCGGGGCCAACCATGTCCCGGCACGCATCCAGCTCGCCGACGACGCGGTGGCGAGCGTCGTGGAGACGTTTGCCGGCGCCGGCTGGGCCAACCGGCTCACCGCGATCACGCTCGGCAAGGGCGCGCGGCTGATGCGTTCGGTACGGCTGGTGCAGCGCGAGGGCTTTGTCTCGATCCGCGACGAGGCCGAAGTGGGCGAGGCGGCGAGCCTGGTATCGATCTTTCTGGGCGCGGGCGGCATGGGCAGCCGGATCGACGGCGCGCTGACGCTGACCGGCAAGGGCGCCTTTGCCGAAATGGGCGGCGCGTTGCTCACCCGCGCAGCGCAGAAGCAGGAAGCGGCCGTGGCGGTGCGCCACGACGCGGTCGAAGGCACGTCGCGCCAGTTGTGGCGCGCGGTGTCGGCCGACCAGTCGACGGCGAGCCTTGCCGCCCGCGTCGAGGTGGCGCGCGGGGCACAGCAGACCGACGGCGAACAGTCGCTGCGCGGCCTGTTGCTCCAGCGCACCGCGACGGTGAACCTGAAGCCCGAGCTCGAGATCTTTGCCGACGACGTGAAGTGCGCGCACGGCGCGACGGTGGGCGAGCTCGACAAGCGCGCGCTGTTCTATCTGCAGAGCCGCGGGATCGAGGCGGCACGGGCGAAGGCGCTGCTGACGCACGCGTTCGTCGGCGATGCGCTCGCGCGGATCGGCGAGGACGCGGTGCGCGAGGCCTTTGCGGCCGATGCGATCGGATGGCTGGAGGCGGCGCTGTGAGTGTGCTCGCGACCGCGGCTCCGCTCGACGTGCTGGCGGATTTCCCGGCGATCCCGGCGGGCTGGGCGTATCTCGATACTGCTGCCACCTCGCAGAAGCCGCAGCCGGTGATCGATGCGATCACGCGGGCCTATGGCGAGACCTATGCCACCGTCCATCGCGGCGTGTACCAGCGCTCGGCCGACATGACGCTCGCCTTCGAGGCGGCGCGTGCGCGCGTGGCGAAGTTTATCGGCGGCCGGACAGAGGAAGTGGTGTTCGTCCGCGGCGCGACCGAGGGGATCAACCTTGTCGCGCAATGCTATGCTGCGACCCGGCTGAAGGCGGGCGACCGCATCCTGCTTTCGGCGCTCGAGCATCACTCGAACATCGTGCCGTGGCAGATGGCCGCCGAGAAGATCGGCGCGCAGATCGACGTGGTGCCGCTCACCGCCGACCACCGCATCGACCTCGACGCGATGGCGGCGATGCTGACCGACCGGCACAAGCTGGTTGCGCTCGCGCATGTCTCCAACGTGCTCGGCTCGGTTCTTGACGCCAAGCGCGCGACCGAACTGGCCCATGCCGTGGGGGCGAAGATCCTGATCGACGGGTGTCAGGCGGTTGCCCGCCTGCCGGTCAACGTCGCCGAGATCGGCTGCGACTTCTACGTCTTTTCGGGACACAAGCTCTACGGCCCGACCGGGATCGGCGTGCTGTGGGGGCGGTACGAGTTGCTCGACGCGATGCCCCCCTATCAGGGCGGCGGATCGATGATCGACCGCGTCACCTTCGCCAAAACGACCTATGCCCCGCCGCCGGGCCGTTTCGAGGCGGGCACGCCGCACATCGTCGGCGTGGTCGGGCTGCATGCGGCGATCGATTACGTGGACGGGATCGGGCTCGAGCGCATCCATGCGCACGAAACCGCGCTGGTGACCGAGACGCGCGCGGCGCTTGCGGCGCTCAACAGCGTGCGGCTGTTCGGGCCGGAGGACAGCGCCGGCATCGTCAGCTTCGCGGTCGAGGGGGTGCACCCGCACGACGTCGCGACGATCCTGGACGAGGGCAATGTCGCGATCCGCGCCGGGCATCACTGCGCCCAGCCGCTGATGGATCTGCTGGAGGTTCCCGCCACCGCGCGGGCGAGCTTCGGCGTGTATAACGGGCCGGCGGACGTCGCTGCGCTCGTCAAGGGTATCGAACGGGTGACGAGGATCTTCGGATGAACGAAGAACGCAGGATCGTGGTGGAAGAGGTCGACGCGGTTGCACCGCCGCCCAAGGCGCGGGTCGACCAGGCCGATGCCGCCCAGCCCGCCGATGCCGAGGCGGGGAGCCGCAAGCGCGATTACCTGGCCGGCTTCCTGGCGCAGCCGCCCCAGGCGCATCCCGAGGGCGAGCCCGGCGGCGCGCTGTACGAATCGGTGATCGACGCGCTGCGCGAGATCTATGACCCCGAAATCCCGGTGAACATCTATGATCTCGGCCTTATCTATGGCCTGGAAATCACCGCCGACGGCCATGCGACGGTGACGATGACGCTCACCACGCCGCATTGCCCCGTTGCCGAATCGATGCCGGGCGAAGTCGAGCTTCGCGTCGGATCGGTGCCCGGGATCGGCCATGCCGAGGTCAATCTGGTCTGGGATCCGCCCTGGGATCCACAGAAGATGTCCGACGAGGCCAAGCTGGAACTGGGAATGCTGTGATCGCCGGCGCCCCTTCGGTCGACGAAGGGGTTGGGCACGGCGATGCGGCTTCCAATATAGGGAGCGCCCGCGCATGATGGGCGCCATTCCCCGTTCCTTCCGCCCGCGTGGCGGGAAGGCAGGCGAGAGACCGAGATGACGACCGAGACCAAGCTTCGCCAGCGCCCCGCGGCGCTGAACCTGACCCCCGCCGCCGAGGCGCGGATCGCCGCGCTGATGGCGAACGCGCCCGAAGGCGTGGTGGGCGTGAAGCTGTCGACGCCGCGGCGCGGCTGTTCGGGGCTGGCCTATTCGGTCGACTATGTCACCGAGGCAAAGCCGTTCGACGAGCGGATCGATACGCCCGGCGGCACGTTCTTCGTCGATGGTGCGTCGGTGCTGTACCTGATCGGATCGACGATGGATTGGGTCGAGGACGATTTCACGTCGGGTTTCGTCTTTCACAACCCCAATGCCAAGGGAACATGCGGTTGCGGCGAGAGCTTCACCGTTTGATCTGACCCCGCCGGGACGTGCGGGCCGGCGGTCCCGCCCCCCGTACCCCCAGACCCGATAACCAGAACGGCGTGACCGGCATGGCCGGTATGCGCCCGATCACCGTCAAGAGGATGTGTTGAAATGAGCGTCGCGTTTCGCCGCGATAATGACGAGGAACACAAGGAGCCTCGGTTCGAGATCCCGTTGCCGCCCGGACCCAACATGGTCACGGTGCGCGGGCTGGCGTTGATCCGCGAGCGGCTCGCCGCAGCCGAGGTGGCCGTGGCGGCGGCCGAGGACGACGAGGCGCGCGAGGCGGCGCGGCGCGAGCTGCGATACTGGAACACGCGCGCGGGGACCGCGCAGCTTGCCCCCGCGCCCGAGCCCGATACCGTCGCGATCGGCACGCAGGTGCGTTTCCGGTTGGCGGGGCGCGAGCGGACGATCGCGATCGTCGGTCACGACGAGGCCGAGCCGCACGCCGAGCGCATCGCCTTTTCCGCCCCGCTTGCCCAGGCGATGATCGGTGCCGAGGTCGGCGAGCGTGTCGATTTCAACGGACGCCCCGAAGCGATCGAGGTGATCGCGGTCGAGCCGCTCGACGACTGAGCCCCGCGGGCGCGGCCCAAAACGGGACTTCGCTCCCGGCGCAGCCGCGCCTATCCTGACCGCGACGGACCACGGGTTGCGCGGAGGAAGATCGGTCATGCGACGGACAACAGCACACCGCCCTGCGGCACGCATCCGCGCGGCGGCGGCGATCGGTGCCGTTGCGCTTGCGCTCGGGGCGGGGGCGGGCGGCCTGGGTGCACGCGAGCCTGCGGCGCAGGCTGCCGCCGGCGGTTTCGTGTTCGCGGAGACCGGCCAGCGCTTCGGCACGCTGGCGGCGGCCGTCGCCGCGCTGAACGGGCGCGACGGCACCATCCGGGTCGCGCCGGGCCGCTATGCCGATTGCGCGGTCGTGACCGGCGGACGCGTTCGCTTCATCGCCGAGGAGCCCGGGCGCGCGGTGTTCGACGGCGGGATTTGCGAGGGCAAGGCGACGCTGGTGCTGCGCGGGCGCGCGGCCGAGGTCGACGGACTGGTGTTCATGCATACGCGCGTGCCCGACGGCAACGGCGCGGGCATCCGGATCGAGACCGGCGACCTGACGGTCCGCAATGCGATGTTCCTCGATGCCCAGTCGGGGATCCTGTCGGCGCGCGATCCCGCCGCGACCATCACGATCGACCATTCGACCTTTGCGGGGCTGGGCAAGGACCCGACGGGCACCGGCGCGCATGCGGTCTATATCGGCGATTATGGCGCGTTGCGCATCACCGCCTCCCGCTTCGAGCGGGGCACCGGGGGCCATTATGTGAAGAGCCGGGCGCCGCGGGTGGAGATCAGCGGGTCGAGCTTCGACGACAGTCGGGGGCAGGACACCAATTACATGATCGACCTGTCCAACGGCGCGACCGGACGGATCGCGGGCAACAGCTTCGTCGTCGGCCCGAACAAGGAAAACCATATGACGCTGATCAGCGTCGCGCCCGAAGGCGTCGTTCATCCGTCGGCGGGGCTGGTGGTCGAGGCGAACGACGCACGGCTGGCGCCCGCAGCGCACTGGTCGATGGCGCTGGTGCGGAGCTGGACGCGCGAGCCGATCGTGGTGCGCGGCAACCGGCTGGGGACGGGGATCGCACCCTTTGCCGACATGAGCCGCGGTGCCGGGCTGATCGAACGCGTGCGCGCGCGGCTGGGCGTCTGATCGCGCAGCCCTGGGCGCTCAGCCTTGCGGATCGAGGCGGCCGCCGAGCCGGGCAGCCAGATATTCGAGGCACGCGATCCGCCGGAGCAACGCGCTGTCGGCGATCCGTTCGACGCGGAACCAGCGGCGCATGACGGGCAGGTCGAGGTCGATCACCCGGCCCAGATAATCGGGCGACAACAGCCCGCCATGCTCGTCGGTCATGGGGCGGAGCCGGCGCTGAAGCGCATAGCTTTGCGCGCGCAGCCAGGGCGGGCGGAGGCGCGTCGACCATTCGGCAAGGCGGTGGCGGAAACCCGGCGGCACGTCGAAGGCATGGCCATAGGCGGAGGGCTGGGCGGCCAGCACGGGATCGATCGCGGCAATCAGCGCGGCCTCGAACGCGCCTGCCTGTTTGAGCCGCATCGGCAATTGCAGCGCCGCCGCGACGACGCGGTGGTCCAGAAACGGCATGGCATAGGGGCCGTGGCGCCCCTCGATGGCGATCTCGCGGCCGAACAGCGAGCGGCAGCGGACGCGCGGATAGAGCTGTTCGATCCGGGTGCGCGACAGCGGCTGATCGCGCCCGCCGGCGCCGAGCGCGGCGCGGAGCTTGGCCGTGATGGCGCCAAGGAATGCGTCGCGATCGAACGCGCTTGTCAGGTCGTCGGCGAGGAAACGCGCGAAAAAGCTCTGTGTCACCGCGCCGGCGCGCATCCGGCGGTCGGCGAGGAAGAAGAAATCGCGAAACACCTCGCCGCATCCGCCCGAGATCGCGAGCGCGCCCGCGGTGTGGCGTGCGTCGAGCGCCGTGGCATTGCCGCCGTTATCGAACAGGTTGCCGAAGTTGGGCAGCCCGTCGAACCGATCGAAATTGGCCGCGACCTGCCCTGGAAAGGCATCGGGCGTGATCGGCGCGCGGTTCTTGTCGGTCCAGGCGACGTCGAAACCCAGTTCGGCGCCGATCGCCCGCGCGACGCGGACATCGGCGCTGGTTTCGGGGCCATAGACATAGACCTGCGGCCGCACGCCCGCCGCGCGGAGCAGCGCGAGGACCAGTCGTGAATCGAGCCCGCCCGACAAGGGGGCATGGACCGCATTGCCGAACTGCGCCGCGATCGCGTTCGCCTGTGTCTCGAGCGGCGCCCGGATCTGTGCGATGCGCTCGCCGAGCGGCATGCGCACCGGCGCTTCGGGGAGCGGCCGCGGGCCGCCGTGCGTGGTCGATGCGCCGCCGGGCAGCAGCTCGACGATCGATCCCGCCGCAAGCGTGCGGATTTCGGCAAGCACCGTGTCGTCGCCGACCGGGACGACGTTGAAGGCGAATTCGTACACCGCCTGCGTGTCGAAGCGCAGCCGCGGCTGCGCCTGCGCCGCGGCGAGAAACGAGGTGGAGAACAGCGTATTCGGGAGGTCGCGATAGACCGGCCAGGTGCCGAAGAAATCGCCGATCAGGAAGGTGCGGCCGCCGCGGTGAAGGACAAGCGCAAACTCGCCGGCCAGCCGGTCCCAGTCGAGCAACGGCGTCGGGCGCGCGGGATCGATCATGGCGAGCAGCGCGGCGAGCGCGGGCGCGCCGAAGCGGCCGTCGACGCTGATCGTGCCCGCCACGGCGGCCCAGTCGGTCCCCTGTTGCACGAAGCCGGCAGGGCCGCCCGCGATCGCATCCCAGTGGCGGATGGCCCAGCCGGGCACCGCGAGACGGCGCGGGGCGGCAAAGCCGTGACGTGCGAACTGCGCCTCGGCCGATGCCAACCCGGCCGGATCGGCGTCGGCGCCGGTATATTGCAGATGGAAACCGCCCATGCAGAGCGCCCTAAAGCCAAAGGCTTAAAGTTTTCAGCCCGGCAGCGCCCGCGCGGCAGCCGATCGTGCTGCTTAACGCGATCGCAACCGCGGCGATGGCATGGCGGGCGGCGTGATGCCGTGCGCCCCGCCTTTCATCCTGCGCGTGCCCTGCTGGGGCTGAGCGATGCGCGACTATGCCTTCGTCGCCTATCTGGCGCTGCTGCTGTTGCTCGGGATGCGGCGGCCGTTCCTGTTCGTGCTCGGCTATGTCTATATCGACCTCGTCTCGCCGCAGCGGCTTTCCTATTACCTGCTGTCGTCGGTTCCGGTCTCGCTGATCTTCTTTGCCGCGGCCTTTGTCGGCTGGGTGGTCACCGATGCGCGCCACGGCTTTCGCATCACGGTTCGCCAGTTGCTGATCCTGGCGCTGCTCGGCTGGGCGGGATGGACGACCGCCCATGCCGATTTCCCGATCGATGCCGCGGAGAAATGGGACTGGGTGTGGAAGACGCTGGTCTTTGCCGTGTTCCTGCCGATGACGTTGCGCACGCGGTTGCGGATCGAGGCGATGGTGGTGTTCATGATCCTGTCGGTCGCGTCGATCGTCATCACCGGCGGGATCAAGACGCTGGCGAGCGGCGGCGGATACGGGATGCTCAACCTGGGCGTTTCGAACAACAGCGGGCTGTACGAGGGGAGCACGATCTCGATGGTCGCAGTGGGCATGATCCCGCTGATCCTCTTTGCCATGCAGCACGGCACGATCTTTCGCCCCGACTGGCGGGTGCGGCTGTTCGGTTATGCGCTGATCTTCGCGTGCCTGTTGATCCCGATCGGTACGCAGGCGCGCACCGGGCTGATCTGTATCGGCCTGCTGGCGGTGATGCTGTTGCGCATGGTGAAGCGGCGGTTGCTCTATCTGGGCATCCTTGCCGCGGCGGTGGCGGTGGCGGTGCCGCTGCTGCCCGACAGCTACAGCAAGCGTATGGAGACGATCGAGGGCTATCAGGGGGATGAATCCGCCTCGACCCGCATCGCCGTGTGGGGCTGGACGCTCGATTATGTCCGCGATCACCCGATGGGCGGCGGCTTTGGTGCGTATCGCCAGAACCGTTTCGTCTATCACACCCGCACGCGCGAGGGCGATGCCGCGGCGACCGTGGTCGACGGCGGGCGCGCCTGGCACAGCAGCTATTTCGAGATGCTCGGCGAACAGGGCTATGGCGGGCTGGCGCTATGGTTGACGCTCAACCTGATCGGGCTGGTGCGGACCGAAGTGCTGCGGCGGCGCTATCTGCGCGCGGGCGGCGATGCCGACTGGATCGCGCCGCTCGCCTCGGCGCTGCAGATGGCGCACATCCTTTACCTGGTCGGGTCGATGTTCCTGGCGCTCGCCTTTGCGTCGTTCGCCTATATGTGGATGGGCCTCCAGATCGCGCTCGACCTCTATTGCGCCCGGCGCGAGCGCGAGGCGGGATTTGCCCGATGGGGCCGGCCGGCGCGGGTGCGCGGGGCCAGCCCGGCGGCCGGCTAGCGTCGCCGCGCGAGCGCGAAGCCGAGTCCCACGAGCCCGAAGCCGAGCAGTTCCGCCAGCGCGATCCGCTCATGGAGCAGAAGTGCTGCGAAGATCGTGCCGAACACGGGCATCAGATAGAAAAAGAGGCCGGCTCGTGCCGAGCCGATGAGCGCCACGCCGCGGTTGAACACGAAAAAGGCAAGCACCGACGGCCCCAGCGCGAGGTAGCACAGCGCCGCGAGCCCGCTCCGATCGCCGATCGGCAAGGGCGTGCCCAGCGCAAGCTGGAACGGCAGCATAAGCAGCGCCGCCGCGACGAAGGACACGAACAGGAAGCTGGTGGGATGGATCGGCGGCTGGCGCCGCAGCAGCGTCGCGTAGAGCGCCTGCGCGAACATCGTCCCCGCAGCCAGCAACGTGCCGAGGTTGAGTGCGCCCTGCGCGCCGGGCTTGCCGAGGATCACGCACAGCACGCCCGCAAGGGCAAAGCCGATCGCGATCAGCTGGCGCGCGGTCGTGCGGTCGCCGAACAGCAGATAGCCGAAGCCGAGGATCGTCACCGGGATTGCCGACTGGACGAGCAGCGCGGAGGTGGCGCTGGTCAGCCGCAGCGCGCAATAGGCGAGCGTGTTGCTGCCCGCCAGACCCAGTGCAGCCAGCAGCACGAGCATCGGCAGGCCGCGGCGGATCGCCGGCCAGTCGTCGCGCAGGTGCGGCAATGCGAAGGGCAGCGCGATGGGGGCGGCGATCGCCCAGCGCCAGAAGGAAAGGCTGGCGGGATTGAGCGTGTGCGGGACCGCGCGGCCCAGCACGAAGTTGCTCGCCCACAGCGAGGCCGCGAGCGTGAGCAGCAGATAGGGGCTGTCCCACAGCGAGAAATGGGAACGCACCTCGCCGCCATGCGCGGCGGCGGGGAGGCCGTGCCGTGCGTTCACGCGACGCCCCCCGCGGTCATGGCGGCGAGTGCGGCGCCAAAGCGACGGATCGCGGCATCGCTGGTAAAGCCCGCGACGTTGATCCGTCCCGAGCCTGCCATATAGATCGCGTGCGTCTCGCGGAGCCAGCCGACCTGCGTCGGGCTGACCGGCAGCGTCGCGAACAGGCCCTTGCCCGCGGCGAGCGGCGCCAGATCGAGAGCCCCGATCCGGCCCAGCGCGGCGAGGCCGGTGCGCACCGCCACCAGCCGTCGGCGCATCGATTCGAGTTCGGCGGCCCAGTCCGCGGCGAGGGCGGGATCTTCGAGCACCAGCCGTACCGCCGCGGCGCCGTGATCGGGCGGCATCGACCAGTTGGTCCGCGCCAGCGCGAGCAGGTTCGACTGGAGCGTCATGCTCTGCGTCGCATCGGGGCCGACGGCGTAGAGCGCGCCGGTCCGTTCGCGATAAAGCGCGAAATTCTTGTCGCACGAATAGGCGAGCAAGGCCCAGGGCACCGCCGTCAGCACCGCGCGGGCACCGGCCGCATCGGCGTCGAAACCGTCGCCCAACCCCTGATAAGCCAGGTCGATGAACGGGATCAGCCCCCGTTGGGCAACTGCCGCGGCGATTGCCGTCCATTCCTCGGCAGTGGGGTCGATACCCGTCGGATTGTGGCAGCAACCATGAAGCAGGACCGCATCGCCGGCCGAGGCCCCGGCGAGCGCCGCGACGAACGCATCGGCGTCGAAGCGCTGTGCGGCGATATCGAACGCGGGCACCAACTGCGGCGCGACGCCGGTCTGGGCGAAGATCGGGGCATGGTTGGCCCAGCTGGGCGCAGCGATCCAGATGCGCGGCACACCGGCGCGGGCGAGCAGTTCGGCACCGAGCCGCAATGCGCCCGTTCCACCCGGGGTCTGAAGCCCCTGGACGCGATCGCGCGCAATCGCATCGCCGATCACCCGGGCGGCAAGCGCGGCGACGAACCCGGTATCGCCTTCGCTCCCGAGATAGGATTTGCTCGGCTGGGTCTCGACCAGCCTGCGTTCGGCGGCCTTGATCGCGCGCATCACCGGGGTGGCACCCTGCGGATCGCGGAACACCCCGACGCCCAGGTCGATCTTGTCGGCCCGGGGGTCGGCGCGGAAAGCGCCGATGATCTGCAGCAGCGGATCCGCCGGCTGCGGCTGAAGCGATTCGAATGCCATGGCTTGTCCTGAACCCAAAGGGGGATTGTCGGCGCCGATCTACACCCGATCCTGCCCAAAGTGCGTGCGAACTTCAGCGAAATGGCGGCCGGTGCGCGATGAATGTGCGTGATATTGACGGAATGTGCGCAGAATGTGCATGATCGTCGTCATGGCGCGCGACCTCGACCAGTTCGACCTGCACATCCTCGAATGCTGGCAAGCACAGGGTGATATCGGGCCGGTGGAGATGAGCAGCCACGTCCATCTCTCGCCCTCGCAATGCTCGCGGCGAATGCAACAGTTGCGCGCCGCCGGATATGTTTCGCACGTCGCCGCGGTACTCGATCCCGAACGGCTGGGGATCGGGGTGAGCGCCTATGTGCTCGTATCGCTCCGCACGCACGAGGCCGACTGGCTGGACAATTTCCACCGCCGCATCCTCGAGCTCGACGAGGTGCTGGAATGTCAGGCGCTCACCGGGTCGGCGGACATCATCCTGAAGGTGGCGACGCGCGATCTGGCGAGTTTCAACACGCTGCTGGTGCGCGAAATCCTGTCTGCGCCCGAGGTTGCGACCGCGCGATCGAGCATCGTGCTGGAGAATATCAAGAGCACAACGGCACTGCCCACCCGCTTTGTCCGGCGCGACGGCGACTGACAAAGGGGACTGCGGCGAAAGCGACGCGCGAGTGAGGCTGGCCGCAGGTTAGCGATTTAGGGGAAGGGATGGTGCCCAGGGGCGGGATCGAACCACCGACACTGCGATTTTCAGTCGCATGCTCTACCAACTGAGCTACCTGGGCACACCGGCGTTCCCGCCGGGAGACGCGCTCTTAGTCGTGCGATTCGGGCTTGTCCAGCCCCGAAATCGATTCTTCTTCGATCGGCGGTCCAGCGATCCGATAGCCCTCGCCAAGCCATTGCAGCAGATCGCGATCCTTGCAGCCGCGGCTGCAGAAGGGCTTGAATTCCGGAACGGTCGCCGCGCCGCAGATCGGGCAGCAGTCGCGCTTTGCCATGTCAGTCCTTTGCCGAAAGGAATTGCGTGATACCGCCGATGCGCCGGGCGAGCGCGTCGGTCCAGTCGGGGCGTTGCGCCAGTCGTCGCGCGATCGGCTGCGACACGCGATAGGTGGCGGGGGGCGGCGGGGGCAGGCGCTCGATCCGGCGCAACTCGGCCCGGGTCGCCGCCCCGACCGGATCGTCGCGCAGCCGCTCGGGAAGCGAGGCGCGTTCGCGGCGGCGGACGATCTGGAGAAAGCCGAACCCGTTGACCGCGGTGCGTTCGAACGGCTGGGGCAGTGCGGCGTCGATCGCCTCCGCCACCGCCTGCCGCGCCGCCTTGCTGGCCAGCGTGGGGAAATCGATGCCGACCGAGCCGGTGATGCCATGGCGTTCCATCGCACGCGCGACCGCATGGGCGGCGGCGACGGCGAGCGGCTCGATCGGCCCGCTGCCGTCGACGTCGAACAGCGTCATTGCGGGCGTGGGGCACAGGCGCAGCGCGCCGCCGGGGAAGGCGATTTCGCCCGACATCGCCTCTTCGAGCAGTTCGGACCAGCCCGCTTCCTCCAGCGCGTCGGGTTCATGGGCATGGAGAATGCGGACGGGATGGCCGCTGGCGCGGATCCGCGCGAGCAGGTCGGGGCCTTGCATCGGCACCGCGTCGGGCGGGGCCGGTACCGCCTTGGGCAGCTTCGCCCGGCCGGGCTCGGGAATCGCCTCGCGCACGATCCGCACCAGGCAGGTGCCGCCCTGGGTCACGCCGCGCGGGAGCGGATCGCACAGCGCCTCGCCGCTGCCGTCGAGCAGTGCGACCTTGCCGGTCGCCTTGTCGATCAGCCGTGCGGGCGCGATCGTGCCGACGCGGAGCGCGGGGCCGTCAAGCTCGATCCGGGCCTTCCAGATCGATCCGCGCGAGACGAGCGCGGCGCGCGCCTCACCGATTCCGGCTTCGTACAGCCATTCAGCCAAGGGGGAGGCCCGCCGCGACCAGCAGCGCGCGCGTTTCGAACAGCGGCAACCCGACAACGCCCGAATGGCTGCCCGCCAGCCAGCGGACGAAAGCCTCGGCACGCCCTTGGATGGCATAGCCGCCCGCCTTGCCCATGCCCTCGCCGCTGGCGACATAGGCGTCGATTTCGGCGTCGGTCAGCCGCTTGAACGTGACGACGGTATCGGACAGGCGCGTGCGCGGGCGGCCGTCGGCGCCGATGGCGCAGACCGCCGAGAAGCAATGGTGCCGCCGTCCGGACAGCAGCGCGAGCATCGCCCGCAGATCGCGTTCGTCGGCAGGCTTGCCCAGAATACGGCGACCGACTGCGACGGTGGTGTCGCCGGCCAGCACGATTTCGTCGGACGCGCGCGGAACGGCCTGGGCCTTTTCGACCGCGAGCCGGAGGACATAAGGGCGGGGGAGTTCGCCGGGGCGCGGATCCTCATCGATCTCGGGCGCAGCGATGCGATCCGGCGTCGCTCCGATCCGCTGAAGCAGATCGCGTCGCCGGGGGGAACTGGAGGCCAGGACGAGCCGCATGGGCCAGGACCGCTTACTTGAAGCGGTAGGTGATGCGGCCCTTGGTGAGGTCGTAGGGCGTCAGTTCGACGAGCACCTCGTCGCCCACGAGCACGCGGATGCGATTCTTGCGCATCTTGCCCGCAGTATGGCCCAGGATCTCGTGATCGTTTTCGAGCCGGACGCGGAACATGGCGTTGGGCAGCAGCTCAACGACCTGGCCCCGCATTTCAAGCAGTTCTTCTTTGGCCAAAAATATGCCTCTCTATAACTGACGCGCGCGTGAAACGGCGCAGCCTTTACGCGCTCGATGCCGAAAAGGGAAGTCGAAGGGCGGGAATGACGCCCTTTGGCGCCTAAATGGAGACGCGGGCCGGGCGAGTCCACCCGGGATTGTGCCGAAATCGGCGCCGATTGCCCCAAAATGGCCGGCCGGCGCCGGAGTCTCCCAAGGGACACCCCGGCGCCGGCCGGCGCGGTTCAGCCCGCGACGTGGCCTGCCGCGAGTGCCGCCAGCAGCAGCAGCGCGACGATGTTGGTGATCTTGATCATCGGATTGACCGCGGGGCCGGCCGTATCCTTGTAAGGGTCGCCCACCGTGTCGCCGGTGACGGCGGCCTTGTGCGCGTCCGAGCCCTTGCCGCCGTAATTGCCGTCCTCGATATATTTTTTGGCATTGTCCCAGGCGCCGCCGCCGCTGGTCATCGAAATCGCGACGAACAGGCCCGACACGATCACGCCGAGCAGCATCGCGCCGAGCGCAGCGAAGCCCTGGGCCTGGCCGCCGACCGCGGTGACGAGGAAATAGACCGCGACCGGGCTGAGGACGGGAAGCAGCGAGGGCACGATCATCTCGCGAATGGCAGCGCGCGTGACGATGTCGACCGTCCTAGCATAATCGGGTCGGCTGGTGCGCGCCATGATGCCCGGATTGTCGCGGAACTGCGCGCGGACATCCTCCACCACCGATCCCGCCGCGCGGCCGACCGCCGTCATGCCGAACGCACCGAACAGATAGGGAAGCAGCGCCCCCAGCAGCAGGCCGATGATGACATAGGGATTGCTGAGCGTGAAATCGACGTGCACGCCGGGAAAGAACGCCTTGAGATCGGTAGTATAGGCCCCGAACAGCACCAGCGCCGCCAGCGCCGCCGACCCGATCGCATAACCCTTGGTGACGGCCTTGGTAGTGTTGCCGACGGCGTCGAGCGCGTCGGTCTTGTGCCGAACCGCATCCTCAAGGCCCGCCATCTCGGCAATGCCGCCGGCATTGTCGGTCACGGGACCATAGGCGTCGAGCGCGACGACCATGCCGGCCAGTGCGAGCAACGCGGTTGCCGCAAAGGCGACGCCGATGATCCCGGCGATCTGGAAGGCCGCCACGACCGCCACGACGATTACAAGCGTCGGAAGCGCGGTCGATTCGAGGCTGACGGCAAGGCCCTGGATCACATTGGTGCCGTGCCCGGTCACCGACGCGCGTGCGATGGACTTGACCGGGCGGTAGTTGGTGCCGGTGTAATATTCGGTGATCCAGACGAGCAGCCCCGTGACCGCCAGTCCGATCATCATGCAGAAGAACAGATCCCAGCCGGTGAACTGAAGCGCCGGGTCGACTGCGGCGAGCGCCGCATCTGCCGCCGTGGTGCCGGTTCCTTCGAGAAAGCCGGTGTCGCCGCCGCCGATGGGGGCGTCCATGTCACCCAGCGTATAGCGCGTGACGCCCCATATGGCCGGGACCGACAGCAGCGCCGTCGTCCAGAAACCCTTGTAGAGCGCACCCATGATCGACTGGCTGCGGCCGAGCCGGACCATGTAGGTGCCGAGGATCGAGGTCAGGATGCAAACGCCGCCGACGATCAGCGGGAGCGCCATCAATTTGGTCAGCAGCGCGGTCTCGACACCCTTCATCAGCAGCGCGATCGACACCATGGTGAGGCCGAGCGTGACGACATAGGTTTCGAACAGGTCGGCGGCCATGCCGGCGCAGTCACCGACATTGTCGCCGACATTGTCTGCGATCACGGCGGGGTTGCGCGGGTCGTCCTCCGGAATCCCGGCCTCGACCTTGCCGACGAGATCGGCGCCGACATCGGCCGCCTTGGTGAAGATGCCGCCGCCGAGCCGCGCGAAGATCGAGATGAGCGAGGCGCCGAAGGCCAGCGCGGTCAGCGTGTCGATCACCGGCCGGGCATTGGGGGCGAAGCCGCCGGGGCCGACAAGATACCAGAACAGCGCAGCGATCGCGAGCAGTCCGAGCCCCGCGACGAGCATTCCGGTGATGGCGCCCGACCGGAAGGCGAGCGTGAGCCCTCCCTGAAGCGAGCCGCGGGCCGCCTCGGCAGTGCGGACGTTCGCGCGCACCGAAATGTTCATGCCCACGAAACCGGCGACGCCCGAAAGCACCGCGCCGATGGTGAAACCGAGCGTCGAACGCCAACCCAGCGTGAAGGCCAGAACCACCGCCACGATGACGCCGACCACGGCGATCGTTGCATATTGGCGGCCCAGATAGGCACGGGCGCCCTCCTGGATCGCGGTGGCGATGTCCTGCATCCGCTCGTTCCCCGCGGGTGCGCGCAGAACCTGCTGGCTGGTCCAAAAGCCATAGGCCACGGCGATCAAGCCGCAGGCGATGGCGAGATACACGATCGTCATCTCGTCCGTTCCCTTTCCTTTGGATCCTCTCGCCCGTGCCGGTCTGTCGCCGGTCTGCGGGATCACGGGAGCGTATCGGTGGGGGCAGGGCAGCGCAAGCGGCGCAAATCAGGCGTGTTCGTAACCGAGACGCGCGGGCGGCGGGGCGCCGTCGACCAGCAGCGGGAGCGGGCCGGCCGGGCCCATTGCGCCGATGCGCGTCGCGGGGACGGGCGGCACCCGTTCGGGCGGGCACGAAAAGAGCAGCGCGTAATCGTCGCCCCAGCTTGCCGCCGCCAGGCGGTCGTCGGCGTCGATACCGGGCGCAAAGGGGAGGTCGGCGAGCGTGATCGTGGCGGTGCATCCGCTCGCCTGCGCCATTCGGCGCGCATCGAGCAGCACGCCGTCGGACACGTCCATCATCGCATGGACATGCGGCGCAAGGGTCTGCCCCGCCGCCAGCAACGGCTGCGGACGCAGAAAGGCTTCGCCCGTGCGGTCACGATAACCGAGCATCGCGGCGCCGATCGTGCCGACGATCCACAACGCGTCGCCGGGCTGTGCGCCCGTGCGCGCGGGTACCGGTCGATGCGTCGCCCGCCCGATCGCGGTACAGCCGAAGGTCGCAGGCGTGCCGTCCGGCAGCGCGATGGTGTCGCCGCCCAGCAGCGGCACATGGTATCGTTCGAGGATCGCGCGCAGGCCCTCGACGAAGCGCTCGGCATCGGGAACGAGCACGGCGCCGATCAGCACCCCGATGGGCGCCGCCCCCTTGGCCGCGAGGTCCGACAGGTTCACCGCGACGAGCTTCCAGGCGATGTCGAACGGATCGGTGCCGGGGAAGTAATGGACGCCCTCGGCAATCGCATCGTGCGTGACGACGAGAAGCTCATCCCCGGCAGTGAACACCGCGGCGTCGTCGGCCAGGCCGTGTGCGCCCGGGTGCAACGGGAGGCCACGCAGCGCAGCGATGAACTCGGCCTCGTTCATGGCGCCCCCTTTGCCCGATGCGCCGCGGCAGCGCGTCCGGTCAGCCCCGTGCTTCCTTGGCGATCGCGTCGAGGATGCCGTTGACGAAGCCCTTTTCGCGACGGTCGTAAAAGGCGTCGGTGACGTCGAGATATTCGTTGATCACCGCGCCGACCGGAATGTCGACACGCGCGATAAGTTCATAGGTGCCCGCACGCAGGATCTGGCGCATCGGTTTGTCGAGCCGTTCGATCGACCAGTCGGCGGCGAGCTTGCCCCCGATCATCGCGTCGATCTCGGCGCGGCGGGCGTCGACGCCGCGGACCAGATCGTCGAAGAAGTTGGGATCGGCGTCGATATATTCGACATCCTCGATCGTCGCGCCCAGTCGGTGCTGGTGAAATTCGTTGAGCAGGACGGCGAGCGGCGTCGCTTCCATTTCCTGCTGATACAGCGCCTGAACGGCGGCGAGGCGGGCGGCGGCGCGGGCCTTGGAACGGCTGCGGGCGTGCGGACTGGGCATTGGATCGAACTTTCCTTGACGGGATGGGCTTAGCGCGTCCGGCGAGCGCTGATAAGGCCCCTCTCCCACGACGGGGAGCGGGCGGGCGCCGCCGGACGTGCGAAATCAGCGTTGCAGGCGAATCGCCACCGAGCGCGCGTGCGCAGGCAGCCCTTCTGCCTCGGCCAGCGCGACCGCGGCCGGGCCGATGGCGGCAAGTCCCGCGGCATCGAGCGCGAGGAAGCTGGTGCGCTTCATGAAATCGAGCACCGACAATCCGGACGCGAAGCGCGCCCGACGTCCGGTGGGCAGCACATGGTTCGGCCCCGCGACATAGTCGCCGACGGCCTCGGGCGTGTAGCGGCCGATGAACACCGATCCGGCATGGCGAACCCGATCGAACAGCGCCTGCGCGACATCGGGCTCGCAGGCGAGTTCGAGATGCTCCGCCGCAAGCCGGTCGACGAGCGGAAGCGCCGCATCGAGTGTCGGCACCACGATGATCGCACCATTGGCGTCCCAGCTTGCGCGTGCGGTCGTGCCGGTGGCCAGTGTCGCAATCTGACGGTCGACGGCAGCCGCGACCGCGTCGGCGAAGCGCGCGTCATCGGTGAACAGGATCGACTGGCTGGTCGGATCGTGCTCGGCCTGGCTCAACAGATCGGCGGCGGTCCATTCAGGGTCGTTGCGGCCATCGGCGACAACGACGATCTCCGAGGGGCCGGCGACCATGTCGATGCCGACGACGCCGTAAAGCTGGCGTTTCGCCTCTGCCACCCACGCATTGCCGGGGCCGGTGACGACGTCGACCGGCGCGATCCGGTCGGTGCCATAGGCCAGCGCGGCGATCGCCTGGGCACCGCCGACGCGCCAGATCTCGTCGACCCCGGCGACATGCGCGGCGGCGAGCACCAGCGGATTGACCTCGCCGCGCGGAGTCGGCGTCACCATCACCAGCCGTTCGACGCCCGCGGCCTTCGCCGGAATGGCGTTCATCAGCACCGAACTGGGATAGGCGGCGCGCCCGCCGGGCACATAGATGCCGGCGGCGTCCACCGGGCGCCAGCGCGCCCCGAGGCGAATGCCCTGCGCATCGATCTCGTCCCGGTCCGCAGGGCGTTGCTTGGCGTGATAGGTCGCGATGCGTTCGGCCGCGAGTTCGAGCGCGTCACGGAGCGCCGGGTCGAGCGCGGCATGCGCCGCGGCGCATTCGGCCCGTTCGATCCGCCAGCCGCTCCGGTCCAGGTCATGCCCGTCGAACCGGCGCGTATAGTCGTGCAGCGCCGCATCGCCCTCGTCGCGGACGCGGGCGATGATCGCCGCGACATCGCGCGCCACGTCGGCGTCGGCTTCGCGCCGTGCATTGACCAGCGCCGTGAAGGCGGCGGCAAAACCGGCGTCGGAAGCGTCGAGCCGGATCATGCGGGGCGCCCCTCAACGGCCTTGCGGAACGCATCGACCAGTGGCGCGACCTCGGTCGCGCGCGTCTTGAAGGCAGCACGGTTGACGATCAGCCGGCTGGTGACCTGGGCGATCACTTCCACTTCGACGAGACCGTTTTCCTTTAGCGTGCGGCCCGACGAGACGAGGTCGACGATCCGTGGCGCAAGACCGAGTACCGGCGCCAGTTCCATCGCGCCGTTGAGCTTGACGCATTCGGCCTGGACGCCGCGCGCTTCGAAATGGGCGCGGGTAATGTGAGGATATTTGGTGGCGACGCGGACATGGCTCCAGCCGCGCGGATCGTCCTTGGCGGCCATGTCGACCGGCTCGGCGACCGAAATGCGACAATGGCCGATGCCCAGATCGACCGGCGCATAAAGCTCGGAATAGTCGAATTCGGCAAGCACGTCGGAGCCGACGATGCCGAGCTGTGCGGCGCCATGCGCGACGAAGGTCGCGACGTCGAAGGCGCGTACCCGGATCAGGTCGATCGCGGGATGGTTGGTGTGGAAACGCAGCGCGCGGCTGCCCGGGTCCGAAAACGCGGCTTCAGGCACGATCCCGACCTGGGCGAGCAGCGGCAGCGCCTCGTCGAGGATGCGCCCCTTGGGGACGGCGAGGATAAGCGGTTCTTGCATGCGAGTCGGGGGCTTTACCGGCGGGGGGAGTGCCGCGCAACCGACCGGGAGGACATTCCCGCGCATCCGGCGCGGAGCAGCGTCGGAGTCGATTGCCGCTGGCAACCGCGAAAGCCGGGTGCGACAAGGCATGACGAAGCGGTGACCGGTCGTGGCGCCGAACCGGAGTGTTGCCGATGGCCGATGAAGCCGCCAATCGCGAAGCCTTTCGAATCCAGGCAGATTATTGCGCGGCGATGGATGCGCCGATCACGGCGCGGGTCTGTCGCGTGCTGGGAAAATGTCTCGACCGCGCAACCGAGACGGGGCGGCGCGTGCTCGATTGGCCCGGCGAGCCGGTGGCGGACGCACTGGTGCTGCGCCTGGTGGGCGGGCTGCACGCCCTGCATCGGCGCGACGTGCCCGAACTGCGATATGTGTTCACCGGTCGAATCGACGATCCCGAGCATGTCGCGACAGCACTGGTGCATGCGATCGCACGTTATGATGCCGAACTGGTCCCCTGGCTCTATGGGCCGCCGCAGACGAACGAGGCCGGGCGATCGGCCGGGTTGATGACAGGCATCCTGCATCTGGCGGCTCGCTACGGCCCGCGCGTCGAGATAATGGAGATCGGGTCGAGCGGCGGGTTGAACCTGTTGATCGGCGACTATGGTTTCGATCTGGGCGGCGTCGCCGTCGGTCCGGCCGAAGCGCCGGTGCGGATCGTTCCCGAATGGCGGGGCGCGCCGCCGCCCGATGTCCCGGTGACGGTGGTCGATGCGCGCGGTGTCGATCGCAATCCGCTGGACCTTGGCGGTGCGCGCGATGCCGAGCGGCTTCAGGCCTATTGCTGGGTCGACCATCGCGAACGCGTCGAGCGGCTGGCGCACACCATCGCCATGGTTCGCGCGCGCGGCGTCCAGCTCGATCGCGGCGATGCCGCCGACTGGCTCGAGGCGCAGCTCGATCGCCCCCAGGACGAGGGCGTGACGCGGGTGCTGATGCATTCGGTCGTCTGGCAGTATCTCCCCGAAGCGACGCAGCAGCGGATCGCCGCTGCGATGCAGCGGGCCGGTGCACGTGCCACGCGCGCGCGGCCGCTCGGCTGGGTGATGATGGAGCCCAATCGCGATCAGCATCGGCACGAGGTGCGGGTTCGCGGCTGGCCCGGCGAAACGCCGATGCAGCTCGTCGCTACCACGCACGCCCATGGCGCCTGGGTAGAGGGACTGACGCCGCCCTATCCGACACGGCCCTATGTGATGCGCGCCTATTGAGCGGGCGCGCGGGACGCGTCAGCTTGCGGTCCGCGACAGCCAGGCGAGCAGCGCGGCATTGACGGCCTCGGGCGCTTCCCAGGGCACGAAATGCCCGGCTTCCTCGATCTTGACGAGCGTATAGTCCGGAACGAGCTGTTCGAGCCCGTCGAGCAGGCAGGGCAGCAACCCGCGGTCGCGCATGCCCCAGATCACCAGCGTGGGTTGCGGGGTGAAGGGAAATGGGCCGTCGATCCACTCCGGTCGCTCGACCGCCTCGTCCATCGCGGGCACGATCAGCCCGGTCGCGCGATACCAGTTGAGCATCGGCGTCATTCCGCCGGGCTGCGACCATTGCGCGAGATAGATCGCCTTTTCGGCCGGATCGGGCTCGCTGGCGAGGTGGCGGACGAACAGCCCCTGAAAGAAGGTCTCGAGGCCGGAACCGTGCAGCGCCGAGTCGATCGAGGGATCGCGGAACAGGCGGATATACTGGCTTGCCTCGCGCTGGCCGGCATCGTCGATCAGCTTGCGCTGGAAAACCTGGGGATGCGGCGCATTGAGGATCACCAGCCGCGACACCCGCGCGGGGTTTTGCAGCGCCGCCATCCACGCGATCGCGCCGCCCCAATCGTGGCCGACCAGCGTGAAACGATCGACGCCCAGGGCATCGGCAAGCGCGAACAGGTCGGCGGCGATCATCTCCGGGCGATAGGCGTCGACGCCTTCCGGGCGCGAGGAGGCGGCAAAACCACGCTGATCGGGGGCGATCACATAATGATCGCGTGCCAATTCCGGAATCTGATGACGCCAGGTGCGGTGCGATTCGGGAAAGCCATGGAGCAGCACGATCGGCGGATTGTTCGGATCCCCCGCGATTGCGGTGTTGAGCGTGACGCCCGTGGGAAGATCAATCGCGCGCTCGGTCCAGCCTGTCGTCATCGGTTCCTCCCCCATTTTGCCTTTTCCGGCAGCCTAGCACGCGATGCGCGCGCGCCAAGGGGGCGATGCGATCAGGGATAGCTGACCGTCTTTGGGATCTCCGGAATCTCGATCCGCTCCTCCGCATCGTCGGGCACGACGGGAAAGCGGCGGGCCTTCCAGTCGGCGCGGGCCTGTTCGATGCGCTCGGGCCGCGACGAGACGAAGTTCCACCAGACGTGGCGCACCGTGGAGAACGCCTCGCCGCCGCAGAGCATCACGCGGCCGCCCTGCTCCGAACGCAGCGTCGCGGAGGTGCCGGGACGCAGGACATAGAGACGCATCGGTTCGAGTGGCATGCCGTCGAGCGTGGCGTCCCCGATTGCGAGGTAAAGCCCGCGCTCATCGGCCTCGGCGTCCACCGGAATCGCGCCGGCGGGTGCGAGCGCGATATCGGCATAGATGGTGTGGGCGTGGGTGGTGGTCGGCGCAGCGGCGCCCCACAAGGCACCCATCACGACGCGTGCCTCCACCCCATGATCGCGGATCACCGGCAGGTCGTCGGCGCCGACATGTTCGAACGCCGGCGGGCATTCCTCGACGGCTTCGGGCAGCGCGAGCCAGGTCTGAATGCCCGAAAGCACCACGCCGGGGCCGCGAAGCGCGGCCGGGCTGCGTTCCGAATGGACGATGCCATGGCCTGCGGTCATCAGGTTGACCGCCCCGGGCGTGATCGTCGCAAAGGTGCCGAGCGAATCGCGATGGTCGATCGCGCCTTCGAACAGATAGGTGACGGTCGCCAGGTTGATGTGCGGATGTGGGCGGACATCGATGCCGTGCCCCGGATCGAGATGCGCCGGCCCCATCTGGTCAAAGAAGATGAAGGGACCGACCATGGTGCGGTCGCGCGCGGGCAAGGTGCGGTTGACGCGAAAGCCGCCCAGATTGTGCGTCACCGGCGTCAGCGTCTGGAGAATCGGACTTTCGGACGTCATGGCAGGGGCTCCGGCAGGGCAAGGAGGTCGATCAGGTCTTCGGGAAAGATGGCTTCGTCATGTGCGGCGATGTCGGCCGCGGTGAACCAGCGCCATTGCTGCATCACGCGCCGCTCGAGCGCGGTATGGCCGTCGCATGCGATATCGGGTGCGACGGCGCGCACGCGGAAATAGCGTTCGTCGGCATCGACCGGATCGCCCTCGATCGTCACGAACTGGACGACGCGACGCGCCACCTCCGGCCCTGGATCGGCGTCGATTCCGGTTTCCTCGATCAGTTCGCGGCGTGCGGCTTCGGCATAGCTCTCGCCCGGTTCCAGCGCGCCGCCCGGCGTGCACCAGAAGGGCGGGCGGTCCGCAACCACGAAACGGAAGAGCAGCACCCGTCCCGCATCGTCGACCAGCAGGATGCGCGCCGCGGGCCGGGCGCGGCGGATCATGCCTCGCCCGGCGCGACGGCGCGGATGGCGAGCGCGTGGATGCGATCGGCGAGCAGATCGGCGAGCGCACGATTGACGCGCCGCTGGCGTTCGACGCGGGACAGCCCGTCGAAGACGGCGCTTTCGATCAGCACCGTGAAATGGCTTTCGCCGCTGCCGTCGTGCCCGGCATGGCCGCGATGCCGCGCGCTGTCGTTGATGACTTCGAGGCGCGAAGGGGCAAGGGCTTCGGTCAGGCGGGCCGCGATCTGGTCGGCCATTGGGCTGGTGGCGAGGTCGGTCATCGCGACTATATAGGCGTTTTGGAAAAGGGAGTCCCGTGGCGAGTAGCCAACCGAAGAAAGACCGGCCGCACACGCGGTTCCACGGCCGGGTGGAAGCGGATGGTCGTTTGTGTGCGGAAGCCGGATGCGGTGCGCCGGGCGAGTTTCGCGCGCCGATGCCGGGCAATGCGGCGCGCGCCGGCGACGGGCCGGGCGCCTATCGCTGGCTGTGCCTCGACCATGTCCGCGCGTTCAATTCGGGTTATAACTATTTCGCCGGCATGACCCCCGATGAGATTCACGAGGCGCAGCGGCCCTATGCAGGGTGGGAGCGCGAGAGTCGCGCCTTCACCGCGACGGGCGGCGCCGATGCGCCGCCGCGCTGGGCCGACTTTGCCGATCCGCTCGACGCGATCGGCGCGCGGTTCCGGCGCGCCCGGCCCGCGGCCGAGCGCAAGGACGGCAAGCCCCTGTCGGGCCGTGACCGGGAAGCGCTCCGGACGCTGGAACTCGAGGTCGACGCCGATCGCACGGCGCTGCGCCGCCGCTATTCGGAGCTCGTCCGCCGCTATCACCCCGACCGCAACGGTGGCGACCGGACGCACGAGGCCCGGCTGCGCGCGGTGATCGAGGCGTATCAGCAGCTCAAGGGGGCGCCCGCCTTCGCCTGATCCGGGCGGGGGCGCTCCCCCTTGCGGTCAGGCGTCGGCCCAGCGGCGCAGCAGATTGTGGTAGTTGTGGGTGAGCGCGACCACCGAGGGATCGCCCTGGCCCAACTGGCCGGCAAGCCGCTGGATCGTCTGGTCGAGCTCGAACAACAGGCGCCGCTCGCCGTCGTCGCGGATCATCGACTGCATCCAGAAGAAGCTCGCGACGCGCCGCCCGCGTGTCACCGGCTCGACGCGGTGGAGGCTGGACGAGGGGTAGAGGACCGCGTGTCCCGCAGGCAGCTTGACGCTCTGTTCGCCGAACTGTTCCTCGATCCGCAGTTCGCCGCCGTCATAGGCTTGAGGGTCTTCGAGAAACACCGTCATCGACAGGTCCGAGCGGATGCGGAAGTCGCTCCCCCGCTTGATCCGGATTGCGTTGTCGACATGCGTGCCGAAGGTCTGCCCCTCGCCATAACGGTTGAACAGCGGCGGGAAGACCTTGAGCGGCAGCGCGGCGGCGACGAACAGCGCCGATCGCGCCAGCGCGTCAAGAATGATGGCGCCGGCCTGGCCGTGAGCCGGGCTGCCTTCGGGCAACTGCTCGTTGTTCTTGGCGAGCGCCGACTGGCTGCCCGACGTGACGTTGCCATCGACCCATTCGGCCGCATCAATGATCGCGCGGATGCGCGCGAGCTCTTCAATGGTCAGAAGGTCGGGGATCGCAATCAGCATGTGGTCATTCCTTTTTCCAGCGACGTCGGCCCTTCGGCGCGAAGGCGCGGAAAGGGGCAGCCGGCGAGCCATTGGCGAACTTTGTCCAGAAAGGCGGGCGTCGCGGTGGCCGCGCAGCGTGACAGCCATTCGAGCGCAGCATCGTCGTCGCCGTCCTCGGCCAGCATCCGCGCATGATTGAACGCGCCGCGGAAATCCCCGCCCGCTGCAGCCTGGGCGTAACAGCGGGCCGCCTGCGCGCGATCGCGCGGCACGACCCAGCCGTCCTCGTGGAAGCTGCCGACATAGTTGAGCGCCTTGGCATTGCCCAGCCCGGCAGCCCTTTCGAACCACGCGAGCGCCGCGGCCTTGTCCTCCGGTACCCCGGTGCCGAGCGCGAGTGACGTGGCATAGTTGTACATGCCCCAGTCGAGCCCGCGTTCGGCGGCGACGCGGAAACATTCGGCCGCGCGGGCCTTGTCGATGGAGATGCCCCAGCCGAGATCGTAGCAGCGCCCGAGCATGTTGAGCGCCATCAGATGCCCCTGGCGCGCGGCGCGCGTGAACCATTCGAACGCCGCGGTCGCGTCGCCGCGGTCGAGCAGCATCTGCGCCCACACTGCCTGGGCCTCGGCCACACCCGCTTCCGCACCGCGTTCAATGAGCGCCGCCCGCTCTGCCGGTGAGCCGGCAAGGCGGGCGGCGACCTCGTCGGGCGACAGCGGATCGAGGCTGTCCGCCATCGGATCAGAACCGGACGTTGAGCGTCGCGAGCGCCGAGCGTCCCGGTGCGATCGCCGCATAATGCGACGTATAGGCCTGGGTGTAATAGGTCTCGTCAGTGAGGTTCTGGACGTTGACCGCGATGTCGATCCGATCGGTGAGGCGATAGCCGATGCGGGCGTCGAAGCGCCAATAGCTCGGGATCGTCCGCACCAGTACCTTGGTCACCGGATTGACCGTGACGACGCCGTTCACGTCCTGAACCGCACTGCGGTTGTCCTGGTATCCCCCGAACACGCGGCCCGTGTAGAAGGCGCCGCCGCCGACGCTGAGCCGGCTGGCCGGGCGCAGGTCTGCCCAAAGCGTGAAGCTGTCCCGCGCCGTCTGCGGCGCAACACGGCCGGTATTCACCGACGGGACGAGGACGGACTGCGCGGCACGGATCGTCGTCGCGGTACCGTTCACGGTCTGCGTGATCGCGGGTGCGGTGAGAGCGGTAAAGCCGCCATTGACGATCTTCGGGTCGAGATGCGTGTACCCGCCGAACACGCTCAGCCATTCGGTGACCTTGCCGTTGAAACCGACCTCGACGCCGCGGATCCGCCGCTTGCCGATGAACTGGATCGTGTTGTCCGGGCCGGTCACGCGTGCGTTGTCGGTGTCGGTCTGGAACAGGGCGATGTTGAGCGCCAGCTGTTCGCCGAACAGGTTCGCCTTGGCGCCCACCTCGTAGGACTTGCTCTTTTCGACCTTCAGGCTGTCGAGCAGCGCGGCGGCGCTGGCGTTGCTGCCCAGGCTATTCTGTTCCTGCCCTTCGCCGATCAGGCTGTTGGGAGGCGTGGCGGCGGTCGCATAGCTGGCATAGAGGCTGGTATTGTGCGTCGGCTTGAAGATCAGCCCGACCTGGCCGTTGAGCATGTCGTCCGACCGCTTGAGCACCGTGGAGCTGATCGCGCCGCTGGCGAGCGGGAGCGTGACCTTCGATTCGAAATGATCGTAGCGCAGGCCCAGGTTGAGGATCAGCGACGGCAGGAGCGTGATCGAGTCGAAGGCATAGGCAGCGACCGTGTGGGCGTCGTTCTGCGTTTCGGCCGTGCGCGCGCCGCGGACGATCGGCGTCGGGGTGGTCGACGTGTCGCTGGTGTAGTTGACCCAGGGATCGTTGGGATTGGGGTTGAACAGGCTGGTGCAGTTGAAGCGGGCGAGCGCCAGGTTGGTACAGCGCGGCGTGCTTGTGCTGCCGTTGGCGAGGACGAACGAGCCGCGGCGCGCCTTTTCCCAGCTGATTTCGGCACCGACCGAGAAGCTGTGTTCGATCCCGCCGGTGCGCAGCTTGCCGTAAAGATCGGTCTGGTTGGTAAGCGTTTCGGTATAGCCATAGCGCGTGTTGGTGCGGCGCCATACCTGTCCGCCGGGCACCGGCACGCCGCCGACGGGGGCGGGCATGCCGAAGACATTGCCCTGGCTGTCGTCGGGCTGCGACAGCACATAGCTCTGCTGATTGTAGCTGTAGCGCGCAGTATTGCGCAGCGACACGCCGCCGAAATCATGCTCGGCGCGCAGCGTGACCTGATGCGTCTCCGCGTCGCGGAAATCGCGGTTTGCCAGACCATAGAAGGCGCTGCGGCGCACGGTGCCCTTTGCGCCACCGATCGTCGTCACGTCGCCCATCGCTGGCTCGCTGTAGATCGTGCCGGTGCCCGGCGCATTGGCGAGCGTGTAGAGATAGGGAATGCCTGCGTCGGGAAGTTCGTGGCTTTCGAGATAGTAATAACCGAGCGTCAGGCGGGTGGAGGTGCCCATGCCCAGCGTGATCGACGGGGCGACGCCCCAGCGACGCGCCCAGATCGCATCGCGTCCGGCAAAGTCCTGATCGTGCCACAGGCCTGCGATCCGAACGCCGATCGTATCGGTCAGCTTGGTATTCGCGTCGAGCGTGAAGCGGCGATAGTCGGTGGTACCGACGCTCGCCGCCGCCTTGATGAAGGTGTGATCGACCGGCAGCTTGGTGATGATGTTGATCGAGCCGCCGGCGCTGCCGCGGCCGCCGAGCGTCGAATCGGATCCACGCACCACCTGAACCTGTTCGGTCGCAAACACTTCGCGCGACTGCGCTGCGATGTCGCGGACGCCGTCGACAAAGGTGCTGCCCTGGCTGTCGAAGCCGCGGATGAACGGCCGGTCGCCCAGCGGGTTTCCGCCTTCGGCCGCGCCAAAGGTGATGCCGGGCACCGTCCGCAGCGCCTCTGCCAGCGACGCCGAAGCCGTTTCCTCGATCACGCGCTCCGGCAGCACCACGACCGAGCGCGGCGTGTTGACGATCTTGGCGGTCGCCTTGGGCCCTTCGAGTTCGGCGCGCGCGCCGGTGACGACGATCGGCGCGCGCTGATCCTCCTCCGGCGTCAGTCGGTCGGCGGGCTTGCCCGGTGCGGTCTTGTTGTCGGGTCCGTTCTCGTTGGCGGTAGTGTCGGCCTGCGCGGGGGCGCTGGCGATGAAACCGACACAGGCAAGCGCAAGGAATGCCGGGGTGGCGGCAGGAGCGGAACGCTTCACGAAAGTCCCCTTGTTGACTCGTTTCGCGCTCAGCTATTGCGAAACATTCGCAGAGTCAACGCTAATGCGATACGTTCGCATCCTTGCCGTCGGGGTCGATGATGAACTGCCCCAGGATCCAGGTGCGGATTGCGCTTGCGAGGTTGGGGGGCGCGGCCTGCTGCACGCGCAGATGATCGATGGCGGCAACCAGCGCGTTGAGCGGAATGTGCAGATCGGCGGCCGCTGCCTCGGCCGCCTCCCAGAAAAGCGGTTCGAGGCTGATCGACGTCTGGTGCCCAGCGATCGTGATCGAGCGCTTTACGGGACCGGCGAAGCCGCCCGGGGGCGGGGCAAGTCTCATTGCTTGTCGAACAGTGCCGCGAGTTGCTCGACCATCGTGCCGGCAAGCTGCTCGGCATCCATGATCGTGACCGCGCGACTGTAATAGCGCGTCACGTCGTGACCGATGCCGATCGCGACCAGTTCGATCGGCGACCGTGCCTCGATCCAGCCGATGACCTGGCGCAGGTGGCGTTCGAGATAGGCGCCCGAATTGACCGAAAGCGTCGAATCGTCCACCGGCGCGCCGTCGGAGATGACCATCAGGATCTTGCGGTCTTCGGGCCGGCCGATCAAACGGCCGTGCGCCCATAACAGCGCCTCACCGTCGATATTTTCCTTGAGCAGCCCCTCGCGCATCATCAGGCCGAGCGAGGCCTTGGCGCGGCGCCACGGCTCGTCGGCCTGCTTGTAGACGATGTGGCGGACATCGTTGAGGCGGCCGGGCTGCGGCGGGCGGCCCTGGGCCAGCCATTTCTCGCGCGACTGGCCGCCCTTCCAGGCGCGGGTCGTGAACCCCAGAATCTCGGTCTTGACGCCGACACGCTCGAGCGTGCGGGCCAGGATGTCGGCGCTGATCGCGGCGATCGAGATGGGGCGTCCGCGCATCGATCCCGAATTGTCGATGAGCAGCGTGACCACCGTGTCCTTGAACTCGGTATCGCGTTCGATCTTGTAGCTCAGCGACTGCATCGGGTTGATGACGACGCGCGCGAGCCGGGCGGCGTCGAGCAACCCCTCGTCCTGGTCGAAATCCCAGCTGCGATTCTGCTGCGCCATCAACCGGCGCTGAAGCCGGTTGGCCAGTTTGGTCACCGCGCCCTGCAGGTGCACGAGTTGCTGGTCGAGATAGGCGCGCAGCCGTTCGAGCTCGTCGGCATCGCAAAGGTCGGCGGCGCGCACCACCTCGTCGAACTCGGTGGTGTAGGGGCGATATTCGAACTGCGGCGGCAGGTCGCTCCACGGGCGGTTGGGACGGACGGGCATCATCCCTTCCTCGCCCTCGTCGCCTTCCTCGCCCTCGCCATCTTCCGTCGAATCGGAGGCGCGATCCTCGCCGTCCTCGCTGGTGTCGGACTGGCGTTCCTCGCCGCGCGCCTCGGTCTGGGCGTCGGCCTGACCGGCCTGACCCTGATCCTGTTCGTCGCCGCTTTCGTCCTGCTGGGCTTCCTCGCCCTCGTCTTCGCCGCCGCTCTCGTCGCTTTCCTCGGGGACCTGATCGCCTTCGGTCAGCGCGAGATCCTGAAGCATGCGCGTTGCCAGCGTGGCGAACGCCTGCTGATCGTCGACGACGTGCGCGAGTGCGTCGAGCTCGCCTGCCGCCTTTTCCTCGATCCAGTCGCGCACCAGCGCCATGCCCATCGCGGCAGCGGCGGGAGCGGGGCGACCGGTCAACCGCTCGCGCACCATCAGCCCGATGGCGGTCGACAGCGGCACCTCGTCGCGTGTGCGCGCGCGCGTGATCGGATCGGCGCGTAGGCGCATCGTCAGCGCCTGTTCGAGATTGTCGGCGATGCCGGCATAGCCGCGCGACCCCAGCGCTTCGACGCGCGCGGTTTCGACGGCGTCGAACACGGCGCGCGCGACGGCCTCCTTCGGGGCCCCCCGCGCATGCAGTTGCGAGTTGTGCAGCCGCATCTTGAGCGCGAAGCCGTCGGCGAAACCGCGCGCCTCGGCCACCTGCTCCGGCGGCAGCGCGCGCGCCGGCGTCGGCACCTTGACGCTGTGCCCCGACTGGTGCGGCGCGTCGGCGGTGAAGGCGAGTTCCGCCTCGGCGTCACCCGACAGGGCGCGCACGGTGCCGCCCAGCACGCTGCGCAGCCGTTCGAGGGGGGTGTCCGCCGTCACGCGCGTCAGGCCCGGTGCGCCACGCTTTCGGGAAGATCCTTGCCGAACACGCGCTGATAATATTCCGCGACCTGCGCGCGTTCGGCCTCGTCGCACTTGTTGAGGAACGACAGGCGGAAGGCGAAGCCGACATCGCCGAAGATCTGCGTGTTCTGCGCCCAGGTGAGGACGGTACGCGGGCTCATTACGGTAGAAATATCGCCGTTGATGAAGCCCTTGCGTGTCAGATCGGCGACGCGGACCATGTTCTCGACGATCTCGCGGCCGCCCGGCTTGTCATATTCACCCGACTTGGCGAGCACGATCTGCGCCTCGGTCGCGGCAGGCAGATAGTTGAGCGTGACCACGATGTTCCAGCGGTCCATCTGACCCTGGTTGATCTGCTGAGTGCCGTGATACAGGCCGCTGGTGTCGCCGAGACCGACCGTGTTCGCGGTGGCGAAGATGCGGAACCATGGATTCGGGCGGATGACGCGGTTCTGGTCGAGCAGCGTCAGCTTGCCTTCGGTTTCCAGCACGCGCTGGATCACGAACATGACGTCCGGGCGCCCGGCGTCATATTCGTCGAACACCAGCGCGGTCGGCGTCTGGAGCGCCCAGGGCAGCAGACCCTCGCGGAACTCGGTGACCTGCTGGCCGTCCTTGAGCACGATCGCGTCGCGGCCGATCAGGTCGATACGGCTGATGTGCGCGTCGAGATTGATGCGGATGCACGGCCAGTTCAGCCGCGCCGCCACCTGTTCGATGTGCGAGGACTTGCCGGTGCCGTGATAACCCTGGATCATCACGCGGCGATTGTGCGCAAAGCCTGCGAGGACCGCCATCGTGGTGTCGGGGTCGAAGACATAGGCCGGGTCTAGATCGGGAACGCGCTCGTCGGCCTCGCTGAAGGCCGGGACTTCCATGTCGCTGTCGATCCCGAACACCTCGCGAACCTTCAGCATCCGGTCAGGGGCATCAAGGATCGTCGTGTCCCGACTGTCGGGCTGGGTGTTGGGAATGTCGATCATCATCCGTTCCTGGAAGTCCGCACAAGGAGGCGGTGTATCGTTGCGAGTTAATGCCTGCCATGCCGCGCCGCAACGCCAAAGCACGGCGACGGCCGAACATTCCCCAAGGGTCAGGGGGCTGTCAAAGGACCGGATATGAAAACGGCCGGAAGCGCGGCGGCTTCCGGCCGTTGGTTCAGGTCATCTGCCGATGCGGCAGCGACGTGTCAGCGCGCGAGCAGCGTTCGCGCGTGGCCGGCGATCTGGGCCAGCATCGCCGCGTTCGGCGTTGCCGACTGGCGGGCCCGGCGAACCAGCTGACTGAACTGATGGACCCGCGGCGCCTGCGCCTCGAGCCACTGGTCGAGCGACGCGACGGGATCGCCGTCGGGCAGCCGGCCGATGAAATCGAGCCGGATCTGCTGGAAATCGCGGGCGAGCCCGGACAGCAGCAGGCGCTCCCACGGATCGCTCGTCTGGATGCGCATCGCGGCGGACTGTGCCCAGTCGAGCCCCAGTGCCTTGCCGAGCTGCGTGAACGCGCGCGTGAGCAGCGTCTCGTCCATCCCGCGCCGCACGCTGAGATCGGCGATGCCGATCACGCCGTCGAGTTCATAGAGGCGCACGATCTTGCCGACGAGATCCGGCGACGCACCCGCGGCGCGCAGTCGGTCGGAGAGGCGACCGCTCTGCGTGCGCACCTCCTCGAGCATCAGCGTCTGTGCCTGATGGTCGAGCGTGGCGATCGCGGGCAGCAGCCGGTCGATCACCTCGGCCGGGTAGCTGCCCGGCTTGCAGACGCGCAGCAGGTCGGCGACGTGGCTGCGCACGGTGGCGGCAACCTCGTCGATCAGCTTGAGCCGGCCTTCTTCCGAAACCTCGGCGGTCTCGATCGCCTGCCACAGATCGGCGAGCCCGAACATGCGTTCGGCAACGACGAACATCGCCGCGATTTCGCCCAACGCTGCGCCGGTTTCCTCGGCGAGTTCGAATGGGTGGAGTACGCCCATGCGATTGACGATGCGGTTCGCGAGCTTGGTCGCGACGATCTCGCCGCGCAGGCGGTGCTCGTCGATCGCCTTTTCGAACCGCGTCTGCATCGGTGCCGGGAAAGCGGCGCGCAGATCGTTCTCCAGCTCGGGCAGCAGTCCCAGCTGGCGCTGTTCGATCGCATCCTGAAGCGCCAGCTTGGCCGATGCGAGCAGCACCGCCAGTTCCGGACGCGTCAGGCCCTTGCCGTCCTGCGCGCGCCGGAGCAGATCCTCGTTGGTCGCGATGCCTTCGACCGCGCGGTCGAGCCGTCCGGCGGATTCGAGCATTTCGATCACGCGAAGATAGCTGGGCAGCGAGACCGCGCCGCCGGCCTCCATGAACGACAGCGCCAGCGTCTGCAGGCGATTGTCCTCGAGGACCAGATGCGCGACCTCGTCGGTCATTTCGGCGAGCAGCTTGTTGCGATCCTCGAAACCCAGCCGTCCTTCGATCACCTCGCGGTTGAGCGCGATCTTGATGTTGACCTCGTTGTCCGAGCAGTCGACGCCCGCCGAGTTGTCGATGAAGTCGGTGTTGATGCGTCCGCCATTGCCGGCAAAGGCGATGCGCGCGGCCTGGGTGACACCCAGATTGGCGCCTTCGCCGATCACGCGGGCGCGCACCTCTTCGGCGTTGACGCGCAGGCGGTCGTTGGCGGGGTCTCCCACCTCGATATGCGCCTCATGCGCCGCCTTCACATAGGTGCCGATGCCGCCGAACCACAAAAGGTCGATCGGCGCGCGCAGGATCGCGGAAATCAGGCTGGTCGGGTCGAGCTCTTCCGCCTCGATCCCCAGCATCGCGCGAATCTCGGTCGAGAGCGGGATCGACTTTTCGGTGCGCGCGAAGACGCCGCCGCCCGCCGAGATCAGCTTGGGATCATAGTCGGCCCAGCTCGACCGCGGCAGTGCGAACAGCCGGGCGCGCTCGTCCCAGCTCGTCGCCGGATCGGGATCGGGGTCGAGGAAGATGTGGCGATGATCGAACGCCGCCACCAGCTTGACCGCCTTGGACAGCAGCATGCCGTTGCCGAACACGTCGCCCGACATGTCGCCGCAACCGGCGACGCGCACCGGCTCCGACTGAACGTCGATCCCCATTTCGAGGAAGTGGCGGCGCACCGACACCCACGCGCCCTTGGCGGTGATGCCCATCGCCTTGTGGTCATAGCCGTGGCTGCCGCCCGATGCGAAGGCGTCGCCCAGCCAGAAGTTGCGATCGGTCGCGATCTTGTTCGCGACGTCCGAGAAGGTCGCCGTTCCCTTGTCGGCGGCGACGACGAAATAGGGATCCTCGCCGTCGAGGATGTTGACGCCCTCGGGATGCACGACCTTGCCCGCGACGATGTTGTCGGTGATCGACAGCAGCGAGCGGATGAAGATGCGATAGCTTTCGGTGCCTTCCGCCAGCCATGCGTCACGATCGACCGCGGGCGAGGGGAGCTGCTTGGGATAGAAGCCGCCCTTGGCGCCGGTGGGGACGATCACCGCGTTCTTCACGCGCTGCGCCTTCATCAGGCCCAGGATTTCGGTGCGGAAGTCGTCGCGCCGGTCGGACCAGCGCAGACCGCCGCGGGCGACCGGGCCGGCGCGGAGGTGGATGCCCTCCACCCGCGGGCTGTAGACCCAGATCTCGCGCCACGGCAGCGGCTGGGGCAGGCCCGGCACCTTGGCCGAATCGAGTTTGAACGCCAGGGCCTCGGCGCTGGCGGGCGCAAAGGCGTTGGTCCGCAGCGTGGCGGTGACCACGCCCTTGAGCGCGCGCAGGATGCGATCGTCGTCAATCGCGGAAACCTGATCGAGGCCGGTGTTGATCGCCTGTGTCGCGGCCTCGATCGCCTGCTGGCTGTCGCCCGCGCGGGCCGGATCATGCGCCGCCGAGAAGCGTTCGATCAGCGCCTTGCCGACGCCGGGCGCGCGCCGCAGCGCGTCGACCACGGTGCCCATGCCATAGCTCATGCCGGTCTGGCGGAGATAACGGAACCATGCGCGGAAGAGGACGACGGCCGACGGGGCCATGTCCGCCTCGACGATCAGCCGGTTGAGCAGGTCGTTCTCGGCCTTGCCCTCGAGCACCGCGGCAATCGCTGCCTCGACCACGGTCGGGTCGCGTTCCAGCACCGGCGCCGCGCCCGCCGGCACCACCTCGAAATCGTGGATGAACGCGCCGTTGGCGAGCTCGGTCGGCATCTCGTCGACGACGCGGAAGCCGAAATTCTCGAACACCGGCACGGCATCCGACAGCGCCAGCGCCCCGCCGAGGCGATAGAGCTTGATGCGATAGCTGCCGGGCTTCTTGGCATGCCGGAAAATCCGCACCGAACGGCTGTCGGAACTGTCGAGCGCGGCGATGCGCAGAATGTCGCTCGCCGCCTCCTCCGGCGTGTGGCCGGCGCGATAGACCTGCGGGAACGCCTGGGCGAAACGCAGCGCCAGCCGCGTCGCGCCGCTACCCGCCTGGTCGGCAAGCGCGCCCTCGACCGCGGGCACCCAGCCGCGCACCATCCGCGCGACGCGCGCGTCAAGCGGGCCGGCTTCGGGAAGCACGCCGCCGCCGCGCAGGTCGAGCGTGTAGCGGATCTGCGCGATCACGCCGTCCTCGAGCGCGATCGTCCAGCTGATCAGCTTGGCGTGCGCCGCCTCGACCAGGATTTCGCCGATGGCTTCGCGATGGCCGCTCTCGATCTGGTCGCGCGGCAGCCAGACAAAGGCGAAGAGATGGCGGCCGAGCGGGCTGCGCACCAGCACCAGCTTCGACCGCGGGCGATCCGCCACCGACATGGCGGTGAGCACCAGATTTTCGAGCGATTCGTTGTCGAACGCGGTCGTCAGGTCATGCGGCAGCGAGGTAAGCGCGTGCGTCATCGCCTTGCCGGTATGACCATTGGGGTCGAAGCCGAACTTGTTCTCCAGCGTTTCGAGCCGCGCGCGCAGCACCGGCACCAGCGCCGGCGGCGTATTGAGTGCCTGGCTGGTCCACAGCCCGACATGGATCGACAGGCCGGTAATCTCGCTGCCCGTGCGGATCGGGAGCACGACGATGTCGAGCGGCGTCCGGCGATGCACCGTCGAGACGGCATTCGACTTGAGCAACAGCGGCACCTCGCCGCCCTTGCGGAAATATTCGACTGCGGCTTCGCGTGAGCTCTCCGCAAGCAGCGGCACGTCGAGCGTGTAGCGGGCCAGCCCCAGCTGATCGGCGACACTGCCGTCGGTGGCCCATTTTTCATGGCCCAGCAGCGTCATCGCGTCGTCGATGAACCAGCGCAGCAGCGCCTCGCCCTCACGCGAGGGGATCTGGGCGGCATCGGCGCCCATCGCCATCTGGAGCGGGCGCCAGTCCTCGACCACGTCACGGACATGTTCGAGCGTGCGTTCGATTTCGGCCACCAGCGCCCGGCGCGTCTTGGCGTCGGCGCGTTCCATTTCGATGTAGACCATCGATTCGCGCGCGCCTTTCTCCGCGTCGGTACCGATGGCGACCAGCTTGCCCGTCGCGTCGCGTTCGACCGGAATGACGGGGTGGATGATGCGATGAACGCCCAGATCGTGCGCCGCGATGGCACCCGAGATCGAATCGACCAGGAACGGCATGTCGTCGTTGACGACCGCCAGCCGCATTCCGCGGCTCTCCTCGTCGGAATAGCTTTCAAGCCGGACGTGCGGGACTCCCGGCGGACGCGTGGCCGCCGTCTCCGCGACGAAGCGGGCGGCTTCCGCGCGCTCCGCCTCCTCAAAACCCTCCAGCTCTCCCGGCAGCGCCCCTTCGAGCAGCCGCGCTTCGAACGCGTGCGTTAGCGACGTCATCATGGTTTTCATAATAGCGCGCTATGCGCCCGAGCGGTGCCGACCTCAAGGCATGTCGGGGCAGAAAGTAACGCGCGAAACCAACCGCGTGCCGCCAGTAAGCGTTGTCAGAAGGGCCGATCGCACCCCGGGCGGTGCCGAACGCGCGGCGATCAGGCCGTGGCGCGACGGATGGCGCGTTCCGTAAGGGCGGCGTCGTCCTCGATGCTGGCGACGATGTCGAGCCCGTCCTTGCCGGCGCGCGCCAGCAGCACGACGAACGCGCCCTCCGCTGCCGCAACCGGAATCCGGGCGGCGACGTGGGCGAGGGGCGGGCGCCGGCGCAGTTCTGCCGTCGCTGCCGCGACGGCATCGACGCGGGCGGAAGGACGGCGTTCGGCGCGTTCGGCGCGGACAACGCCCTTGATGCCGCCTTCGGCCAGCTCGAGATAGGCATCGAGCCCGCCCTGCGGTACGCCGTGGCGCCGCGCGTGGCTGAGCACTGCGGCGAACTCGGTGATCCGCGTCTTGTCATAATCGGCGCCGAAGATGAGCTTGACCGCCGGCGTCATCGGCGCGCGCGCCTGTGCGGTCAGTCCGGCGTCGGCCAGAAGGGCGGCATAGCCCTCGGGATCGGCCTCGGTTGCCAGGGTGAAATCATAGGCGCGACCAAGCGCGCGATAGAGTGCGGCGCGGCTCCGCGTATCGGCGGCGCGGGCGGCCGCGGCCGATTCGCGTGCGAGCATCAGCCGGTCGGCGAGCGTCGCATCGTCGCGCAGCACCGGCGCGGGTGCGTCCAGCCCGGCACTGGGACCGTCGGCCCAGACGGTGGCGACCGGCGTCTGTGGCTGGGCGCGTCGCGACTGCTCGACTTCGGCAGCGAGGCGCGCCTGTGCCTCGGCATCGACGAGTTCCTTCCAGTTGATGACGCCGTAGATGAAGTCGATCGTGGCGCCGTCGGACGAGAACGGCATCAGAATGCCGCGATACAGCGTGTTGTGCCCGCGCTGGCTGACGAATTCGGCTTCGAAGCCGATCGGCGCGCGATTGGCGATGATCTGCATGTAATGGTCGGTCAGCCGCGACAGCAGCGAACGGCTGGGCACGTCGGCGATTCGGGTGATCTGGGCATCGACGCCGCATTCGGCGCGGAGCGCGACGCCGAGATAGCGGATTGCCGGATCCTCGATCCCGCCGGTGAAGTCGATCAGGACGCTGTGCGGGCCGAAATCGGCGATGCTCGCCGGATCGAGATCCTCGATCGACGGATAGGCGCGGCCGCGCAGGAGCGACACCCAGTGGTTATAGGCGCGCACGTGCATCCGCCGTTCATCGTTGCCGATTTCGACGGGGCGTTCGGCGATCGTCTCGTCATCGACCGGAGCGGGAGTCGAATCGAGCGGGTGCCGGATGCCGCGAGCCATGTTCATCTGCTGCTCCATGGAGGGCGAGTTGAGGGTGCCCACATGATGAACGGGGCTTTTGCACGCTGCGTGGTAAACGGGTCGTAAAGCGGGGGTGGCAAAGTTTTTTGCGCGTGGGGCGTCGCGAGTGCTTGTCAGCCCCGAATCATGCTGGTAAGCGCGCCGCTCCCAAGGCAGAAACGCTTCCGGGAAGGCCGCTTTAGCTCAGCTGGTAGAGCATCGCATTCGTAATGCGGGGGTCGCAGGTTCGAGTCCTGCAAGCGGCACCACTCACTCCACCAAGCATCGGTAAAAGTCGCAGGGAATTGCGGTAAAGCGGACCTGACGCGGTTCCGCACCCTTCCGCTTTGGCAGTCGGCTGGAAATGCTAAGCGTGGTTTCCCCGTTGCCCTATGGGGCGGGGCGAATCGCCAGGCTTCTGCCCTCGATGTCCAGGCGTTGCATCGCTTCTGGCCATGCCGGCAATGTGTCGGTCGGCTGCGCCCAGCGCACCACGCGCGCTTCGGCGGCCCATCGCGCCAGGCGCGGCATGGCTGCCGCGTGCGCGCCCTCATGAACATAGGCGAACATCGCTTCCGGATCGCGCCACAGGGTCATCGTCCAGTAGGTCAGCGCCGCTTCCGGGCGCAACGCCCAGTCCATCATTCCGTCCGCCGTTTCGAGCTGCCGAATGGTGCGTCGCGCGTGAAGCAGGAAAGGCGCGAGCACCCATAGCGATCGAACGCGAAATCGCGTGACGCTGACGACCGTTCGGGCCGCGGTGTCCGGGACGTCGATCACAACGTCACCACCAGCTTGCGGGCGGAGACGCCCCGCCGCTGTCGTTCCAGCGCCTCGGCGATGGATGCCAGGCCGTGGCCGACGACGATCGCCTCCGGCGCGGCGAGATAGCGCCCGCTCGCGAGAGCCTCCGGCAAGAAATCCTCATAGATCATGGGGCCGACTGCGTTGCCCAGCAGCGAACTGCCCCAGATCATCTTGGTGTTCACGCCGTTGCGGTGCGCTTTCAGGGCGAGGCGCGCGTTGCGGAAGAGCATGCTTGCGACGATCGGCGCCATGCGCCGCAACCGGCCTCCCGCTGCGGGAACGTCATCGAACGAAACCGGCGGCGACGCCACGGCGACGAAGCGATTGCCTTCGCAGGCCGCGACGATATCGATGCACCGTTCCGTTGCGCCGACCCCGATCGCAATGGCCCCGGCGACATCGCGGCCATGCAATGCGCGGCGGATGTTCCCTACCGCGGCGGCGTCGCGGTAATCGAACATCTCGGTTGCGCCGAGCCGCTCGAGAAGTCCGAAATTGGCGCGCGATGCCGTCGCCACCACGCGGCATCCCGCGGCGACCGCAAGCTGGATGGCGTTCATGCCGACGCTCGTCGAGCCGCCCCAGACGAGAACGGTTTTCCCGCTCGGCTTCGGGACAGGCGCGGGGGGAGCGAGTGCCAGGAAGTCCGGCTGGAACAGCCCGCATGCGGCGGTCGAAAGGGCAAGCGGCAACACCGTGGCCGCCTCGAAGGCGAGATCGTCCGGCAATGGCGAGGCCATATGGGCGAGCAGGATCACCTCGTGCTGGAATCCCCCCTCTGCCGCCCGGTTTCGCGTCCTGTCCGATCCGACGGCGTGGCCGAGCACGCGGTCGCCGACCCGGAACCGCGTGACTCCGCGGCCCAGCGCGATCACCTCTCCCGCAACGTCCGAACCGGGAATGAACGGGTAAGCCAGATACGGGGTGATGAGATCGCCCATCGTCTGCATCAGCCGATCAAACGGGTTCACCGCCAGCGCCCGAACGCGCACGGCGATTTCCCCTTCCGCCGGGACGGGCTGTGGCGCTGGACCGATCGTGAAGCGTCCGCGCTTGCGGGGCAGCCAAAGGGCAAGGTTTTCGGCCATCGTCTTTCCTCGTCAGGGCGGGGCCTCGATAAAGGCTTACCGTCGGACGGCCCATGCGCTAGGGTCCGATTTTTCGTCGCGATCGTCTGGAAACTCGATGGATCCGTTGTCAGACGTGCTGTCGATGTTGAAGCCGCAGGGCTATGGCCTGCGTGAACTGGACGCCGGCGGCGACTGGGCGCTCGACTTTCCTGCCAGCGAAAGCATGCGGTGCTATGCGTTGGACAAGGGGGCATGCTGGCTCGCCATCGACGGCGAAGCGACGCCGTATCGCCTGACGGCAGGCGACGTCGTGCTGCTTTCCGGTGGAAATCGCTATCGGCTCTATGACGGCGCGCCGACCGTCACGACCAACGCCTTCGACTTCTTTCCAGCCGTACCGGCCGGGCATCGTGCGGTGCTGAACGGCGGTGGAGGCTGCGCGGGGGTGGGCGGCTATTTTCATTTCAACGGGTTGCAGGCCGAGAGGTTGCTGGCCGTGCTTCCGCCGGTCGTCCATATCGATGATGCGGCGAGCAAGGCGGCGCTGCGCTCGGCGGTCGATCGGCTGCTGCTGGAGTTGCGCGACCCGCGGCCCGGCAGCGTGCTGATGGGAGAGCATCTCGCCCAGATGCTGTTGATCGAAGCGCTGCGGTTGCACCTCCTCCGCAGTAGCGAAGGTCGGACCGGGTGGTTGTTCGCGCTGGCCGATCCGCGGATCGCCGCCGCCCTGGCGGCCATGCACGGGGAGCCCGCGCGCGCATGGGCGCTGCACGACCTTGCGCGTATCGCGGGTATGTCTCGGTCCACTTTCGCGTTACGATTCAAGGAGAAAGTCGGTGAGACGCCGGGCGAGTATCTGACGCGTTGGCGCATGCTGCTGGCGGCGGACCGTCTGGCGCATGGCGGAACGATCGCCGCGGTTGCGGCCCTGGTCGGCTATCGATCTGAAAGCGCCTTTGGTGCGGCGTTCCGACGCGTCATGGGGCGATCGCCGGGTCGCTTCGTGCGGGCGGCGGAAGCCTGATGCCCCCGTCGTGGGTAGTGCCGGCGCGCGCCGTCCCCCCGGGATCGCCGCCCAATGGCCCGACGGACCGCGCAGGGCGGGGCGGTTTTTTGTCGTTGGGGGGCGTTCGGGTGGCGTTTCGGCGCAATCGGGGGCGATTTCGTGCCGTTGCGCGGCGCGCGATGACGTGACGAAAAAGGGCGGCCCCGCAAGGCCGCCCTTCGTCGTTTCCGGACCGGATCGACCGGTCAGAAGCGCAGCGACACGCGCACATTGCCGCGGACATCGCCCGCGCGCGTTTCGCCCTGGTCGGCGAGCGCCACCGCGGCGTCGGCGCTGACCGCGAGATGGTTGGCGAAGCCGAGATCGAGCCCGAGCCCGGCGCTGCCGACCACGCGCGAATCCTCGCCGCCGGCACGACCGGCATAGCCGCTTTCGACGAACAGCGACGGCGTCCACTGAACCGCGGTGCGGCCGGTGCCGAGCACGCCCGCATTCCAGCGGAGCTGGTTGCGCGCGAGCACGATCCGGTCGAACGCGCCGTCGTCGAGCGTATAGGCGCGCACCTGGCCCGGGCCGCCGAGGCCGCGCTGTTCGGTCTGCGGCAGCGCGGTGCCCGCGATCTGCCAGTCGATCGACTGGACCAGGTCGAACTTGCCGAAGCGCGTCCGCCGATAGACCGAACCCGTGGTGTAGAGATATTGCGACTGGTCGAACCCGCCGCGCGACGCGAGCGCGAAGGCGCGACCGGTGTTGCGGTCGGTGATCCCGCCGGGGCTGAAATGCACCGACACGTCGAGCCCGGTCTCGCCGGTCGAATCATAGCCGTGCCACGCATAGCCGAGGTTGAACTGGCCGACGTCATATTCGGTGCGGCTGATCGTCGTCGCACCGAAGCGCAGCTTGCCGCGCTGGGTCTTCCAGTCGATCCCGGCATAGAGCTCGCCCTGGAGCGACGCCGCGAGCGCCGACAGCGCGAGGTGGCCGGTGAGCGACCATTCGCGCGTGTGCTGGCGCGAATCGAACGCCTGCACCGGCTGCGACGACACGATGTCGGCGAAGTCGAGTTCGAGATAGGCGCGCGGCGATACCGGCGCGGTCACGCGCGCGGAATGGCTGACATAACGCTTCGACCCGACCGGCACATGGCCGAGATCGGCAAGCCGCTGGCCCGAGGTCGTGAGCTGATAGCTGCCCCAGATGTCGGTGCCCGGCACGCCCGCGAGCAGATTGAAGAAATAGCGGTCGCGCCCGGTGCGCGGCGACCCCGAATTGGCATAGCCGCCGCCCACGCTGATCGGCGTGACTTCGCGCGCCTTGTAGACCACGTCGGTGGCCCCCGCCGTGTCGGCGGGCGCGAACACCGCCTCGACCCGGCGGAAGGGATAGCGGTTCACCCAGTCGAGATCCTCCGCGAGCGCGTCGAACCCGATCGGTTCGCCCGGCGCCTGACGGATCGCCCCGGCGATGCGCCGCGCCCCGGCCGCTCCGACGCCTTCGACGCGCGCGGTGCCGAGCCGGTATTCGGCGACGCGCAGCACCAGCCGCCCCTCGCTGAGATCCTGTTCGGGCGCGCTGACATGGATGAAGGGATAGCCCGCATCACGCCAGGCGCGCGCGACCTCGGCCTTGATGTCGGCGATCAGCCGCAGCGACAGCGGCCGGCCGAGATAGGGGCGCAGCCGCGCCTCGAGCCGGGG
>JAFABD010000209.1 GCA_023426225.1 Pseudomonadota bacterium
GAGCTGGGCGGCGCGGCGCCGGCAGGGGCGGGGCACGGACTGGCGACGGCGATCCTCGACGACGGGCGGGCGCTGGCCAAGTTCATGGCGATCTGTGAGGCGCAGGGCGGCTTTCGCGAGCCGGGAAGCGCGCCGCTGCGCCATGTCATCGCCGCGCCGCACGCCGGCGTGGTCCGCGCGATCGACAACCGGCTGCTCGCGCGGGTCGCCAAGCTCGCCGGGGCGCCGCAGGCGGCGACCGCTGGGCTGGAACTGCACGTCAAGCTGGGCGAGACGGTGATGGCGGGGCAGCCGGTGATGACGCTGCACGCCGAGAGCCGCGGCGAGCTCGACTATGCGCTGGCCTTTGCCGAGGCCAATCACGGCGCGGTGGTGCGGGTGCGTTCGCGATGAACGCGCCGCTGATGTTCACGATCGACGCGGCGCCGTCGCTGGCCGATGCGCTGGCGGCGCAGGCCGGGCTGGCGGTGGGAGCGATCACCGTCCGTCGCTTTCCCGACGCCGAAAGCTATGTCCGGTTCGACACGCCGGTGGCGGGGCGCGACGTGGTGCTGCTGTGCACGCTCGATCGCGCCGACGAGAAGACGCTGGCGCTGATCTTTGCCGCCGATGCGGCGCGGGGGCAGGGCGCGCGGAGCGTCGGGCTGGTCGCCCCCTATCTGGGCTATATGCGGCAGGACAAGGCGTTCCAGCCGGGCGAGGCGGTGACGTCGGTGAGCTATGGCGCGATGCTGTCGCGCGCGGTCGACTGGCTGGTGACGGTCGATCCGCATCTGCATCGCCACCCGACGCTCGACGCCGTCTATGCGATTCCCGCCTTTGCGCTGACTGCCGCGACGGCGGTGGCCGAATGGCTGAAGGCCGAGGTGGTGCGGCCGGTGCTGATCGGCCCCGACGAGGAGAGCGCGCAATGGGTCGAGCGGATCGCGGCGCTGGCGCGCGCGCGCGCGACAGTGCTGCGCAAGACGCGCCGCGGCGACTATGACGTCGCGATTGCGGGCGCGGTGCCCGAAATCGGCGCGGACGAAACGCCGGTGATCGTCGACGACATCGCATCGAGCGCGCGAACGATGATCGAGGCGGTCGAGCGGCTGCGCGCCGCGACCGGGCGTTCGCCGGTGTGCATCGCGGTGCATCCGGTGTTCGCGGGCGATGCCCATGCCGCACTGTGCGCCGCGGGGCCGCTGCGCGTCGTGTCGACCGACAGTATCGCACACCCGACCAATGCGATCGGCCTTGCTCCGCTGATCGCCCCGGCGATCGGTCCTGCAATCGCGGCGGGACTGGCGGCGAAGCGGGGCTAGCCGCGGCAAAGCCGGACGCGGGGACGGCCAAGCAAAACTTTGTTCACCTAGCGATGCGGTGGAATATCCTTGGCCCGGTCATCCCGCCGCCCAGGAGAATGCCATGGCCGCCCCCCAGACCCGTCCGCGCGCGCGCCGCGCCCCCAGCTTTGCCGCGCAGGTGGCGATCGGCATGGCGGCGGGGCTGGCGCTGGGGCTGGCGGCGCGGGCGCTGGGCGATGCGCCGGCCGCCGCGGCACTGGGCGAGACGCTGAAGACGCTCGGCCAGATCTTTGTCCAGCTGCTCAAGGCGCTGGTGCCGCCGCTGGTATTTACCGCGATCGTCGCGTCGATCGCGGCGCTGCGCGATCTCGACAATGCGGCGCGGCTGGTGGCGCAGACGCTGTTGTGGTTCGCGATCACCGCGCTGATCGCGGTGCTGATCGGCATCGTGCTGGGAGTGACGATCCAGCCCGGGCTGCACGCCGGCGTCGACCTTGCCGCGGCGAAGGCGCCCGGGACGAGCGCGTCGTGGCTCGATTTCCTGAAGGGGCTGGTGCCGGTCAACTTCCTGGGCCTCGGCGCGGCAACGACGATCGGCGGCGACGGCCATGCGACGACGGCGCTGTCGTTCAACGTGCTCCAGATCCTGGTCGCCGCGATCGCGGTGGGCGCGGCGGCGGTGCGGGTCGGCAAGGCGGGCGAGGGTTTCCTGTCGTTCAACGCGTCGGCGCTGGCGGTATTCCGGCAATTGCTGCGCTGGGTGATCGCGCTGACGCCGATCGGGACCGCGGCGCTGATCGGTGACGCAGTGCTGCGCTATGGCTGGGAGGCGCTGGCGGCGCTCGGCAGCTATGCGGGCGCGATCTATCTGGGGCTGGGGCTGGTGCTGCTGGTCGTCTATCCGGCGCTGCTTGCGGCCAACGGGCTCAACCCGCTGCGCTTCTTTGCCGCGGCGTGGCCGGCGATCCAGCTTGGCTTCGTGTCGCGCTCGTCGGTCGGGACGCTGCCGGTGACCGAGGCGGTGACCGAGACCCGGCTGGGCGTGCCGCGCGCCTATGCCGCCTTTGCGGTGCCGCTGGGCGCGACGACGAAGATGGACGGGTGCGCGGCGATCTATCCGGCGATTTCCGCGATCTTCGTCGCCCAGTTCTTCGGCGTGCCGCTGCACCTGGGTGATTATGCGCTGATCGTGTTCGTTTCGGTGATCGGATCGGCGGCGACGGCGGGGCTGACCGGCGCGACGGTGATGCTGACGCTGACGCTTTCGACGCTCAAGCTGCCGCTCGAAGGCGTGGGGCTGTTGCTGGCGATCGACCCGATCCTCGACATGGGGCGCACCGCGGTGAACGTCGCGGGTCAGATGCTGGTGCCCACGATCGTCGCGCGCCGCGCCGGGCTGCTTGCCCCCGACGCGGGCATCCTGGGCGGCAGGGCGCAGGGCGATGCCGAGACCGCACCCACGGCGCTCGCCGCCTGATCGCCCCGCCCGGGCCGGGCGCGATCAGCGGGCGGCAGCCGCCTCGCGCGCGCGGTCGGCGAACCAGGGGATCATCCGCGCAATCGCATCCTCGACCTGCGCGGTCGAGACCGCGAAGCTGAACCGCATGAAACGGTGGCCGTGGACGGGATCGAAGTCGATGCCCGGGGCGGTGGCGACGCCGGTATCGCGGAGCAGCCGCTCGCAGAAGGCGAGGCTGTCATCGGTCAGATGGCCGATATCGGCATAGACGTAGAAGGCGCCGTCGGGCGGCGCGATCCGCGCGAGGCCCAGCCGCGGCAGCGCGTCGAGCAGGCGTTCGCGGTTGCGCGCATAGGTCGCGACATGCGCCTCGAGCTCGTCGCGGCAGTCGAACGCCGCCAAGCCGGCGTGCTGGCTGAGCACCGGCGGGGTGAGGAACAGGTTGCCCATGCGGGCGCGCGCCGGCGCGACCAGCGCAGGCGGCGCGACGAGCCAGCCAAGCCGCCAGCCCGCCATGCTGAAATATTTGGAAAAGCTGTTCACCACCAGCGCGTCGGCGGTCCATTCGAGCACCGAGCGCGTCGGGCCTGCGAAGCTGATGCCGTGATAGATCTCATCCGAGACGAGACGAATGCCGCGTTCGGCGCACAGCGCGACGATCGCCGCCATTTCGGCATCGGCGAGGATGGTGCCGGTGGGGTTGGCCGGGCTGGCGAGGATCAGCCCGTCGGGCGCGGGATCGAGCGCGGCGACGGCTTCGGCGCTGAGCTGGAACCGCGTATCGGCGCCGCATTCGATTTCGACCGGGACCATGTGGAGCGCGCGCAGCGTGTTGCGATAGGCGACATAGCCGGGCCGGGCGAGCGCGACGCGCGCGCCCGGCGTAAAGGCGGTGGCAAGCGCCAGCACAAGCGCGGGCGACGCGCCGCAGGTGAGCAGCACCTGTTCGGGATCGACCGCGGCACCGTGCCGATCCGCATAATGGCGCGCAATCCGCCGGCGCAGCGCGGGACTTTCCCAATAGCCCATCGGATCGCGGTCGAGCACCTGATGCGCAACGGCAATCGCGCGCGCGGGCGCGCCGGTGGAGGGCTGGCCGAACTCCATGTGCAGGATCGAGCGGCCTTCGGATTCGAGCTGATGCGCGAGGCGGCTGATGGCAATGGCGTGAAAGGGTTCGATCGCGGCGGTCATGCCGCCCGCTTTACGCCCCCGGTGCGCCGACGCAACGGCGCGATTCCGCCCCTGCGGCCCCGAAACGGCCGAGGGGAAGCGACCCTGCCGCGTTTGCGCCAGGTGCGCAATATCGTTGCGTCACCGTATTGATCCATGTGAACCATGGGCTTAGCCTTGCCCCCGAAAGGCGGAGAGCTGCGATGACGACCGAATTGCTGGGCGCGATCGACCGGGCATCGGTGCTGCTCAAGGCGCTTTCGGGTCGCAGCCGCCTGATGATCCTGTGCCACCTGCAGGACGGCGAGAAGCAGGTCGCCGAACTCGTCCGGCTGACGGGTGCGCGCGACACGGTGGTCTCGCAGCAACTGGCGCTGCTGCGCCGCGAGCATGTGGTGCGCGCGCGGCGGCAGGGGCAGCGGATCTTCTATTCGCTGGCCAGCGAGGACGCGGCGCGGCTGCTCAAGACGGTGCATGCGCTGTTCTGTCGCGAGGCGCGGCCGCGGCACCCCTGAAACCGGACCTGAAACCCGGACCTGAAACCCGGGGCGCCCGGCGGACCGGTCAGTAGCCGGCCTCGATCGCCAGGCGGATCGCGTCGGCGCTTGCCTTTACCCCCAGCGCCTTGAACAGCGCGGCGCGGTGCATCTTGACGGTGCGTTCGGTCAGGCCGAGCTCATAGGCGATCTGCTTGTTGAGCTTGCCCGCGGCCATGTGGACGAGCACCTCGCGCTGGCGTGGCGAGAGCGCGTCGATCTTTGCCTGCGCCTCCCCGCGGCGCGTCGCCGCCCCGAGCCCGGGATCGTCGATCTCCATCTGCGAGCCGAGGAAATATTCAAGCTCGCCCTCCGCATCGAAGATCGGCGCGACGAGCACGGCGTTGCGGAAGGGCGTGCCGTCCTTCTTGTAGTTGAGGATTTCGACCAGCACGGGGCGCTTGGTGTGGACGCCGTCGCGGATCGTCGCGCTGAGCTGGGGTTCGGTCTCCGGCCCCTGGAGGAAGCGGCAATTGCGCCCCAGAATCTCGTCGCGCGCATAGCCGGTGAGCTGAATGAACGCATCGTTGCAGTCGATGATCGGATTATCGGGTAGCCGCGGATTGCTGATGACAGCCGCAATCGGGCTGGCGGCGATCATGTCGGACAACGACATTCCTGAATTCCCTCGCTTCCTCGTCCGCCAAAGCGGACGTTCCCCTTAAGCCATGTTGCCGGAAACCGCCCGGCAGCGCATCGGAGATACGGGCCCGAACATGGGACGGATGCAGCCATTCGTCCAGCGGGCGCAGAGCGGGAAGGCGTTTCATGTATTTCGATCCCCAGGAAGCCGGCGCGCATGGCGGCGGTGCCAAGCCGGATGTGCCGCGCGAAGTCGAGGAAGCGGTGCGCACGCTGCTGCGCTGGGCCGGCGAGGATCCGGCGCGCGAGGGGCTGATCGACACGCCCAAGCGCGTGGCGCGCGCCTGGCTGGAATATTGCCAGGGCTATCACGAGGATCCCGGCGCGCATCTGGCGCGCACTTTCGAGGAAGTCGGCGGCTATGACGACGTCGTGCTGCTGAAGAAGATCCCGTTCCAGTCGCATTGCGAGCATCACATGGCGCCGATCACCGGCACCGCGTCGATCGCCTATCTGCCGCGCGACCGGGTGGTGGGCATTTCGAAGCTGGCGCGCGTGCTCCACGGCTATGCGCGGCGGCTGCAGGTGCAGGAGCGGCTGACCGCACAGGTCGCCGACTGCATCTGGCAGCACCTCCAGCCGCGCGGCGTTGCGGTGGTGATCGACGCCGAACATGGCTGCATGAGTGGGCGGGGCGTGCGGACGCACGGCGTCGGCACCGTCACCAGCCGGATGCTCGGCTGTTTCCGGGACGATGCGCGCAGCCGCCGCGAAGTGCTGTCGCTGATGGGTTATTGACCGCAGGCGAGAGGGTCGGCGCGTGGATTTCGCGATCATCGGGGCCGGCATCGCCGGGTTGAGCTGTGCCGACGGGCTGGTCGCTGCGGGGCATGGCGTGACGCTGTTCGACAAGGGGCGCGGCCCCGGCGGGCGGATGTCGACGCGCCGGGTCGACCTGGCCGACGGACCGACCAGCTTCGACCATGGCGCGCAGTATTTCACGGTGCGCGATCCCGGTTTCGCGGCAGCGGTCGCCCGCTGGCAGGCCGAGGGGCATGTCGCGCGCTGGCCCGCGCTGGGCGCGGATGCCTGGGTGGGGACCCCCGGCATGAACGCGCCGATCCGGGCGATGGCCGCGAGGCACCGCGTCGAATGGCGATGCCGCGTCACGGGGATCGCGCGGACGGCGACCGGATGGTCGGTGGCGCACGAAGGCGGTGCCGCCGGCGGTTTCGACGCGGTGATCGTCGCCGTGCCGTGCGATCAGGCGGCACCGCTCCTGTCGCTGCATCATTTCGATTTCGCGCGGCGGGCGATGGCGGCGCGATCGCAGCCGTGCTGGGCCGCGATGCTGCGCTTCCCCGCCCCGATTGCGGGCGCGCCCGATGTGGTGCGCGAATCGGGCCCGATCGTGTGGGCGTGCCGCGACAGCGCGAAGCCCGGGCATGGCGGCGGCGATGCGGGGCATGAGAACTGGGTCGTCCATGCCCGCGCCGACTGGTCGGCCCGGCACCTGGAGGCCGAGGCGGACTGGGTCGCGCGCGCGCTGGCGCAGGCGCTCGACGAGGCGCTGGGTCAGGCGCTGCCGGCACCCGAACTGGCGATCGGCCACCGCTGGCGCTTTGCCATGGCGCAGGGGAGCGGCGACCACGCGCTGTGGGACGCGACGATGCGGCTGGGGGCGTGCGGCGACTGGCTGATCGGCCCGCGCGTCGAGCTGGCCTGGTGCTCGGGCCGCGATCTGGCGCGGCGCGTCGCCGGGCTTTCAGGCGAGACCCAGGACCGCCGTCGTCACGCCCAGGCCGGCTGACAGCGCGAAGCGCAGCACCAGCCATTCGGCGGGCAGGCCGAGGCGCCGCGCGACCACGCGATCGACGAGCGGCGAGGCGAACAGGCACAGCGCGAGCACGAACAGCGATCCGCGCGGCACGCCCTGACCCCACAACCACGGCACGAAGGTGGCGAAGGCGATCAGCGACGGCAGCACGGCGACGTAGAAAAGCCAGCGCGGCGCATCGGGGCGGACCAGCGCAATTCCCCACCACAGCCCGCCCAGAAAGCTGAAGATCAGCGCGGCATAGCCATAGCCCGCCGCCACCGCGATCCAGTGATCGTCGAGGCCGCCGCCCAGCGCGATCGCCAGCGCGGCAAGCTGGGGAATGAGCCCGGCGAGGCCGAGACCGACCGCACGGCGCGGCAACGAAAACGCTTGTCCCTGCATGGTGCCCGATTGGGGAGGGGGACGTGAATCCGCAAGCTGCACCAACGGCCATCGGGGCGGGGCGGCGCCGCTGCGATAGGGCATGGGGCTTCCCCGAGGCGATTGCGAAAGACGCGATGAACGGCCCCCTGATCCTGGTGCTGGGCGACCAGCTGAGTCCGCAATTGTCGAGCCTGCGCGGCGTCGATCGGCGCGCGGCGGTCGTGCTGATGGCGGAAGTGGCGGAGGAGGCCGGCTATGTCCGCCACCACAAGAAGAAGATCGCGTTCGTGTATGCGGCGATGCGCCATTTTGCGGATGAGCTGCGCGCCGGAGGCTGGACGGTCGACTATGTCACGCTGGACGATCCGGCCAACAGCGGATCGCTGATCGGCGAGGTGGCACGCGCGCAGGCGCGGCATGGCACGCGCCCTGTGCGGCTCACCGAGCCCGGCGAATGGCGGCTTGACGCTGCGTTGCGCGCGATCCCCGGCGTCGAGGTGCTGCCCGACGACCGTTTCATCGCCAGCCGCGCGGCGTTCGCCGGATGGGCCGCAGGGCGCAAGTCGCTGCGGATGGAGTATTTCTATCGCGAGATGCGCCGCTACACGGGGCTGCTGATGGACGGCGGCGAGCCGGCGGGCGGCAAGTGGAACCTGGACGCCGACAACCGCAAGCCGTTGCCGCCCGCGCTCGCCGTGCCGCAGCCCCGTCGCGAGGCGCCCGATGCGGTGACGCAAGATGTGCTGGCGCTCGTCGCGGCGCGATTCGACAATCATTTCGGCGATCTCGAACCGTTCTGGTTCGCGACGACGCGCAAGGGCGCCGAGGCCGCCTTTGACCATTTCGTCACGCACGCGCTGCCGCATTTCGGCGATTACCAGGACGCGATGCGCGCGGGCGCACCGACGTTGTTCCACAGCGTCGTGGCGCTGTACCTCAATTGCGGGCTGCTCGACGCGCGCGCGCTGTGCCGGCGGGTCGAGGCCGAATACCGGGCCGGCCGGGTTCCGCTGAACGCTGCCGAGGGGTTCATCCGCCAGATCATCGGGTGGCGCGAATATGTGCGCGGCATCTACTGGCTGAAGATGCCGGGCTATGACCGCGAGAATGCGCTGGCGGCGCAGCGGCCGCTCCCCGATTTCTACTGGACCGGCGAAACGGGAATGGCGTGCGTGCGCGATTGCGTCGATCAGACGCGGCGCGAAGCCTATGCCCACCATATCCAGCGGCTGATGGTCACGGGCAATTTCGCGCTGCTCGCGGGGATCGACCCGCACGCGCTCCATCAATGGTATCTGGCGGTCTATGCCGACGCCTATGAGTGGGTGGAGCTGCCCAATACGGTCGGGATGAGCCAGTTCGCCGATGGCGGGCTGCTCGCGTCGAAGCCCTATGCCGCCAGCGGCGCCTATATCGACCGCATGTCCGATTATTGCGGGACGTGCCGGTACGACGTGAAGCGCAAGGCGGGGGCGCAGGCGTGCCCGTTCAACTATCTCTACTGGGATTTCGTCGCGCGGCATCGCGACCGGCTGCGCGGCAACCCGCGCATGGTGCAGATCGTCAACGGCTATGACCGTTTCAGCGCAGCGCGGAAGGCCGAAATCGCGGCGGATGCTGCGGCGTTCCTCAGTTCGCTTTCCCCGCGCGGCAACGATCCGAGCAATATCTGACGGCGTCCCAGTCGCGTTCCCATTTGCGCCGCCACGTAAACGGACGGCCGCAGCGGGCGCAGGGCTTGCTCGGCAGATCGCGTTTCCTGACCATTCGCGGCATGGCCGGGCACTAGCCCGCTCCACCGGGCAGGACAGCCTGTTCGCGCGGACAGGCTGTCCCGGCGACGCCCGATCAGATTTCGAGCTGGCTGCCCAGTTCGACGACGCGGTTGGTCGGCAGCTTGAAGAACTGCATCGCGCTTTCGGCGTTGCGCACCATCCAGGCGAACAGCTTTTCGCGCCAGATCGCCATTCCCGGCCGCTGCGACGCGATCAGCGTCTGGCGGGCGAGGAAATAGCTGGTCTCCATCGGCTTGAACGGCGTTCCCGCGCTGGTGATGGCGGCGAGCGCGGCCGGGACGTTGACGTCGTCCATGAAGCCGTAGCGCAGCACGATGCGATAGAAGCCGTCGCCCAGCGCCTTGACGTCGGTGCGGTTGCCCGCGCTGACATGGGGGAAGGGCTGGATCGCGACGGTGAGCACCACGACGCGCTCGTGCAGCACCTTGTTGTGCTTGAGGTTGTGGAGCAGCGCCGGGGGGATGTCGTCGACCGTCGAGGCGAGGAACACCGCCGTGCCGGGCACGCGCTGAACCGACTGGCCGGTCGAGCGCACGAACACCTCGATCGGGATCGCGCTTTCGCGCAGCCGGTCGCGCATCAGCTTGCGACCCTTTGACCAGGTGGTGAGGATCGTGAAGGCGACCGCGGCGACGAGCAGCGGGAACCAGCCGCCGTCGGGGATCTTGGTGACGTTCGACGCGAAATAGAGCCCGTCGATCACCAGGAACAGCCCGGTGACGGGGATCGCCACGAATGGCGACCAGCGCCACACGGCGAAGGCCAGCACGCCGAGCATGCACGCGGTGATGAACATCGTGCCGGTGACGGCGATGCCATAGGCCGCGGCGAGGTTGCTCGAGCTCTTGAAGCCGAGCGCGAGCAGGATGACGAGGACCAGCAGCGCCCAGTTGACCAGCGGAACATAGATCTGTCCCGCCGCCTTGGCACTGGTGTGGAGGATGCGCAGCCGCGGCAGGAAGCCGAGCTGGACCGCCTGTTGCGAGACCGAGAAGGCGCCCGAGATCACCGCCTGGCTGGCGATGATCGTCGCCATCGTCGCGAGGCCGACGAGCGGCAGCCGCGCCCAGTCGGGCGCCATCATGAAGAACGGGTTCTCGACCGCCTCAGGGCTGTGCAGCAGCAGCGCCGACTGGCCCAGATAGTTGAGCATCAGGCACGGGAAGGCGATGTAGAGCCACGACACCATGATCGCGCGGCGTCCGAAATGCCCCATATCGGCATAGAGCGCCTCGGCACCCGTCACCGCCAGCACCACCGAGCCGAGCGCGAGGAAGGCGAGGCGCGGATCGGCGAGGAAGAAGGCGATCGCGTGCCACGGGTTGAGCGCCAGCAGCACTTCGGGCGCGCGGGCGATCCCGTTGATGCCCAGCACCGCCAGCACGAGGAAATAGACGAGCATCACCGGCCCGAACAGCCGCCCGACGCGCGCAGTGCCGTGCGACTGGATCGCGAACAGCCCGATGAGGATGACGATGGTGATCGGCAGCACGAGCGGCGCCAGATTGTCCTCGACCACCGTCAGCCCCTCGACTGCCGAGAGCACCGACACCGCGGGGGTGATGATCGCATCGCCATAGAAGAGCGCGGTGGCGATGATGCCGAGCGCGGCGATCAGCGGCGTCCAGCGACTCTGCCCCAGCCGTGCGCCGATCAGCGCGAGCAGCGCCAGGCTGCCGCCTTCGCCCTTGTTGTCGGCGCGCAGGATGATGAGCACATATTTGACGGTGACGATCAGCATCATCGTCCAGAAGACGAGCGACAGCACGCCGAAGATGTGGAGCCGGTCGACCGTCAGCGGATGATGGCCGATGAAGCTTTCCTTGAGCGCATAGAGCGGCGAGGTGCCGATGTCGCCGAACACGACGCCGATCGCGCCCACGGCCAGCGCGGTGAAGCTGTCGTCGTGCGTGGCGTGCGGCGCCGCGGCCGGGGCCGCCTGCGCGGCGGGTTGAGACTGCCCTGCGGCAGCGGGTGCGAGCGTGTCCAAGAGAGTTGTCTTCCCTATGCGTCCCGGCGGGCGTGCGGGGGGCCGTGACTTCGGCCTTCGACCGCGCCCTTGAGGATGGCGGCATTATAGATGCGTCGGGGTCAATACGCAGTCATTCACAGAGTCGCGCGCGCCATACGCCGTTTCCATGGCGTCGTGAACAGGGGATATACCGAGGGGCGGTCCGCGCGTCGGCTTCTTCAGGCTTGCGCGGATGCGGAAACGAGAACGGCTGTTCACGTCCGCGGCGCTGCTGTAAGGCGCAATCGTTGCGGGGGCAAAAAATGCAGAATAACGGTTGGCAAGGACGCAGATGTTTGGAGCTCCCCAGGTAAGTCAGGACGCCGCGACATTGCTGGTCGTCGATGACGACCGCGAAATTCGTCAACTGCTCGCCAATTCGCTTGGCGCGCGCGGCTATCATGTCGAAACCGCGGCCTCGGCGGCCGAAATGGACGAAATTCTTGGGCGGATGCCCGTCGACCTCATCATCCTCGACGTGATGATGCCGGGCGAGGACGGGCTGTCGGCGTGTCGCCGGATCGCGCGTGACGGCGGGCCGGAGATCATCCTGCTGAGCGCATTGGGCGAGGAACAGGACCGGATCCTGGGGCTCGAGGTCGGCGCCGGGCATTATCTGACCAAGCCGTGCAGCCCGCGCGAGATCCTGGCGACGGTGCGCGCCGCGTTGCGCAAGCGCCATGCCGCGCCGGCGCCCACGCCCGAGGCCTATAGTTTCGACGGGTGGCGGATCGACCTGGGCTCGCACGAGCTGTTCGATCCGAACGGCGTGCTGGTGGGCCTGACCGACGGCGAATTCGCGGTGCTTCGCGTGTTCATCGAGCGGCCGCGCCGCGTGCTGTCGCGCGAGGTGCTGTTGCAGTCGGCACGCGGTCCCGATTCGGAAGCCTATGACCGCGCGATCGACGTCCAGGTGAGCCGGTTGCGTCGCAAGTTGCGCGCGAGCGGCGACGAGATCATCCGCACGGTCCGCAACGAGGGCTATCTGTTCGTCCCGCGCGTGGTTCGCCTGTGAGCCAAGCGGGCGGCGGGCGATCGCCGCTGTTCCTGCGCATCTTTCTGCTGATGCTTGCGTGTGTCGCGGCGGCGCAGGTGTTGAACCTCGTCGCGCTGATGGCGGCGCAGGCCCCCCGGGCGGAGTTCTTTACCGCGGAGCAGGTCGCGGATGCGCTCCGCGATCCGACGCCGGCCGCGCCGCGGATCGACCGCATCATCGTCGATTCGATCGAGCCGGTGCCGTGGAACCCGCGCAGCGAACGGATGGCGATGGCGATCGCGACGCTGCTCGACGTGCCGCGCGACCGCGTGCGCGTGCGGTTCGAGCCGCCGCCGTTCCAGCGCCAGCCGCGTTTCGACCGGGGACCGCCGATTCCCGAGGTGCCGATCAGCAAGGATGTCGCGCGCGGCTTCGTGCTCACCGACGATTTCTGGGCGGCATGGCAGCGCCCCGACGGCCGCTGGGTACGCGTGCGGCCCACCGCCGAGCTGGGGCCGTGGCGCTGGTTCGTGCTGTTCTGGCTCGGCGCGACGCTGGTGGCGGTGACGCCCTTTGCCTGGCTGCTCGCGCAGCGCGTCGCGCGGCCGTTCGGGTTGTTCGCCGCCGCCGCCGAGCGGCTGGGACGCGATCCGCGTGCGGCGCCGATGATGATCGAGGGCCCCGAGGAGATTGCCGAGGCCGCCGCCGCGTTCAACCGGATGCAGGCGCAGCTCAACCGCTATATCGACGATCGGACCACGGTGATCGGCGCGCTGGCGCACGACCTGCGGACGCCGTTGATGCGGCTGGCGCTGCGGCTGGAGGACGCGCCCGATTCGATCCGGACCGCGTGCGAGAGCGATATTCGCGACATGAACGCCATGATCGCGGCGACGATCGGCTATGTCCGCGAGGCGGGGGTGACGGCGCATCGTCGGCGGCTGGACCTGCGGTCGCTGGCGGAGACGCTGATCGACGAGATGGCCGATGCCGGGTTGCCGGTGACGCTGTTGCCCGGCGCGCCGCTGGTGATCGACGGCTATGCCGCCGGGTTGAAGACGATGCTCGCCAACCTCGTTTCCAACGCCGTCAAATATGGCGGCGGCGCCGAAGTGCTGCTGGAGACCCGCGACGGATCGGCGATCATCGAGGTGCGCGACCGCGGCCCGGGGATGTGCGACGACGATCTGGCGCACGCGTTTGACCCGTTTTTCCGCGGCGAGCGATCGCGCAACCGCGATACCGGCGGGCTGGGGCTGGGGCTGGCGAGCGTGCAGGCGATGGCGCGCGCGCACGGCGGCGAGGTCGTGCTGGCCAACCAGCCCAATGGCGGGCTGCTCGCGCGCGTGTCCTTGCCGACGGGGCGCGCCGGGGAGCCGGTCACGGCGATCGCGGCGGGGGAATGAATCGGATGGCCGGGAGAGGAACAGTGCGCGACGATGGACCGAGCGGGGGCAAGCCGGGCGCCGGTGCATCGGCGCGGGCAGGCGATTCCCCGATTCCCGCCGCGACGATCGTCGTCATGCGCGAACGCGGCGACGGGCCGCCCGAACTGTTGATGCTCGAACGCGCCGCTTCGCTGGCCTTTGCGGGCGGCGCGCTGGTGTTTCCCGGCGGCCGCGTCGACCCGGGCGACCGCGAATGGGCAGCCGAACTGCCCGGCGATCGCGACGAGAATGCTGCGCGGCTGGCAGCGGTGCGCGAGACGCTGGAGGAGGCGGGGCTCGCGATCGGGCTGGCGGCGCCCGACGAGGCGGCGGCGGCGATGCGGGCATGGCTGCTGGAGGGGCAGACGCTTGCCGAGGCGGTCGCGCGCGCCGGCGCGAAGCTGACGCTCGACATGCTCGAACCCTTTGCGCGCTGGCTGCCCTATGGCCTGCCCAGCCGCGTGTTCGACACGCGCTTCTATCTGGCGCGTGCGCCCGGGACGGCGACGGCGACGCCCGACGGCGGCGAGAATGTGCGGCTGTTCTGGGCAAGCGCCTCGGCGCTGCTGGCCGAAGCCGATGCCGGGCGGGCGACGCTGATCTATCCGACGCGGCGCAATGTCGAACGGCTGGCGACCTTGCCCAGCTATGATGCGGCGGTTGCGCATGCCCTTGCGCATCCGATCGAGACGATCACCCCCTGGATCGAGCAGCGTGCGGGGGCCGAGCATCTGTGCATTCCCGAAGGGCTCGGCTATCCGGTGACGAGCGAGCCCTTCGCGGTGGCGCGCCGCGGCTGAACCGGCCGCGGGCAGGGGCGGGGAACCGCCGCCGGTGGGGTGCGGCGGTTCCGGCGCGGAAGGTCAGTTCGGCAGCGAGCGCGGATCGACCTTTTCCACCCATTGCGGAAAGAAGGCCGGCTGGCGGTTCGACCAGCCCGACGCAGTGGCCGCGGCCTCGCTGATCGACTGGAGCAGCCCGCGGCGCAGTTCGGGATGGAGATTGGGCAGCGCGGCGGCCGCGCAGAACGACGCGGGCAGCCATGGCCGCGCCTCGGCACCGATCAGCCGCTCGTAGAGGAAGCGATAGGCCGAGAAGCTGGTCAGCCGGCCCTGCGTCAGATCGAAGGCGGAGACCGCGATCAGCGGCGCCATGAACGTCTCGACCGCTTCGAGCGACGAATCGTCGGGAAGGAGCGCGCGAACCTCGTTCAGCCGTTCATAGACGCGCGACTGGGCGCGGATGCTGGCGGCTTCGACGACGTCGCGCGACCAGCGGGCGAGCGCGTCCTCGCGTTCGAGCCCGACGTCGAGCGAGCGACGGATATAGCGCTGCGTCGCGGCGGTGAAGCCGGCGAATTCCTTCATTTCAGCCAGCGTCATCGCACCTTCGGCCGGCTTCATTCTTGACGTCATTGTCTTACTCCCACCCGCTGGAAACCGATGCCCGACCTTGCGTCGAAATGGTTAACACGACCCGCATGCGCGCCTCCGGTTTCTCCCATTATAGGACCGTGATTCGTGCTGCGACGCAACAAAAATTGCGCGCAAGCCCCGCCAACAAGAAAACTTATGTCGCAATCTGATGCCGATAGGTAACGATCCTGTGAGAAAAGCCTAGCGCCGCCGGGGGCGCGGGCGCTGCTCGTGGAAGATGCTTTAGGTAGGAAAACGGTGATCCGCGGGCGTAGCTCCGTACCGTTGCGGAGGGCCGGGCGGCGCCGCAAAGCGCGTTCCATCGGTCCATCGGTTCACCGCAACGGTTCGTCGGATCGACGAGCCGCAGGGCTTTTTCCGCTCCGATCGCCCCGCTACGAAGATGGCAACACCGCTTCCTTGACCGGGGGGTCTATGAATTTCCGTGCTTTTGCAGCGCGTTTTGCGCTGATGGCGGCTTGCGCCCTGATCACCACCGTGCCCGCCGAGGCCAAGGGTGGCTATCTGCAGTGCGCGCCCTATGCACGGGAAGTTTCGGGTATCGATCTGTACGGCAACGCCTGGACCTGGTGGAGCCAGGCCGAGGGCCGCTATGCCCGCGGTTCGGCGCCGCGCGTCGGTGCGGTGATGTCGTTCCAGCGCACCGGCAAGATGCCGTTCGGCCATGTCGCGATGGTTTCGAAGGTCATCAGCGAGCGCGAAGTGCTGCTGACGCACGCCAACTGGTCGCATCGCGGCGGGATCGAGCGCGACGTGCGCGCGATCGACGTTTCGCCGGCGGGCGACTGGAGCGAAGTGCGCGTCTGGTTCGCGCCGACGGGCGATCTGGGCACGTCGGTCTATCCGGTCAACGGCTTCATTTATTCGGACAATTCGCCGCGCATCGAGATGGCGAAGAAGAGCGACAAGGTGCTCGTCGCCTCGCTCGAACTCGACCTGAGCGACCTCAAGACCGCCGCCAACTGATCGGTGGTCCCGCGAGCGGCGGCCGCGCCGTCGCCCCGCCTCAACGACAGGACAAGACATGCCGATCGCAGGCTGCGGTCGGCATTTTCGCGCATTCGGGGTAGCGAAACGCGTCGTTACACACGCAAATCCTGCCGTTGCGAGGACGCAGATGACGCACCGCCTCGCGCCACCGATTCCCGGATGAAGTTCATGGATGCGCGCTGTCGGGCGTGTTGATCCGATAAATCCTGAACGCCGATCCGGGGCCGACTACGCCTGCCGATCGCGGACGGCGGGTCGTCGGCTGGGGCGGGCCGCGGCGGGGTGGGGGACGCCGGGG
>JAFABD010000008.1 GCA_023426225.1 Pseudomonadota bacterium
CACCGGCCAGGGCTGGGCCAGCGGGCTGCTCGGCACCGCGAACACCAGCACCGCCGCCGCGCCCATCGGCGCGCAGAGCAACAGCGTGCCGCCGCCGGCCGCGATACCACTCGCCCAGCCGGCGAGCGCGATTCCGGCGGTTGCGCCCAGCGCCGCGAACAGGCGGTCCGGCAGCGATGCACCCGCAAGGCGCGGCCGCCAGCGCCAGCGGCGTCGGCCGCTCACCGGTTCGATCTTCATCCGGCGGGCTTGCGCACCCACACGCGCTCGCCGCCGACCCAGGTTTCGAGCACCTTGGTCCCGCGCAATTCGGCGGGGGCGGCGAGCAGCGGGTCGCGGTCGACCACGATGAAGTCTGCGCGCATTCCCACTGCGATCCGGCCGAAGCGATCCTCGGCGAATCCCGCATAGGCGGCACCGGTGGTAAAGGCGGCCCAGCCCTGTTCGCGCGTCACCGCCTGGTCGGGATGCCAGCCGCCAAAGGGTTGGCCGTCGGCGTCCTGCCGGGTGAAGCTCGTCGCCCATCCGGCCCAGGGGTCGGGACTTTCGACCGGATAGTCCGAACCAAAGGCAATGCGGACGCCGTTCTGGAGCATCGTTCGCCAGGCATAGGCCCCCGCCAGCCGTGCTTCGCCCAGCCGTGCCTCGGCCATCGTCCGGTCCGATGTCTGGTGCACCGGCTGCATCGACGCGATCACCTTCAGCCGTGCGAAACGGGCAAAGTCCTGGGGATCGACGATCTGCGCATGTTCGATCCGCCAGCGCCGGTCGTCCTTGAACGAATCGGACAGCGTCTCGATCGCGTCGAGCACCTGTGCGTTGGCACGGTCGCCGATCGCGTGGACGGCGATCTGGAAGCCGTCCATCGACCCGCGCGTCATCAGGTTGAGCAACTGGTCGTCCGACAGGAAGCCGAGCCCGCGCTGCCCCGGCGCATCGGCATAGTCGGCCTTCAGCCACGCGCCGCGCGACCCCAGCGCGCCGTCGTCGTACAGCTTGATGCCGCCCATCCGCAGCCGGTCGGCGTAGAGCCAGGGCGTCGGCCCCTGGCCCGCGACCTTCAGCGCGGTGTCGACGCCGTGCGCATAGCTCATGATCCGGACGCGCAGCAGTCCCATGTCGCCCATCCGGCGATAGGTCAGCCAGTCCTCGGTCGTCGTGCCCATGTCGGCGGTGGCGGTGATGCCGAGCGAAAGAAGCTTTTCCTGGGCGGCGAGAAAGGCGGCGTTGCGCTGCCGCGGCGTCTCCGCGGGAATCATCCGCGTGACGAGCTGTGTCGCGCCGTCGACGAACACGCCCGCCGGCTGGCCGCCCGCGCCGCGCTCGATCCGCCCGCCATCAGGATCGCGGGTCGCGGCGGTCACGCCGGCCAGCGCGATCGCCTTGCTGTTCGCCCAGCCGGCATGGCCATCGACACGCTCGAGCCATACAGGCCGGTCGTTCACCGCCGAATCGAGTTCGGCTGCGGTCGGGAAGCGGCCGAGCTTCCATCGCTCCTGGTTCCATCCGCGGCCGACCAGCCACTTGCCCGGATTGGCCGCGGCATAGCTGCGGATGCGGGCGAGTGCCTCGTCGAGCGTCCGCGTGTCGGACAGGTCGAGCTGCAACAGCTGCGCGCCCAGCCCCATCACATGGCCATGCGCATCGATCATGCCGGGCATCAGCGTCTTGCCCGCCATGTCGATCTTCCAGTCGGCCTTTTTGGGACGGCGCTCGCCCTGGTGGAGCAGCAGCGAGACCTTGCCCTCGCGATTGACCATAAGCCCGTTGAAGCGGACGACCTGGCCCTTCTCGTCGAGCGTCATCCCGTTGACGTTGTCGATCAGCCCGTCGGCATGCGCAATGCCGCTGGCGCATGAAAGCAACAAAACTGCAGCCAATTTGGCAATCGAGGCGGTGCGACGTTGCTTTTCGGGCATATAATCTTTCGCAAACGAGGTGTTCCCCCCGCGCTCCAGATCGTCTAGGGCGGGGTGGTCATGGCTAGCAAAGCAGCATCGGCGGCCGCGCCGCTTTCCGTTTCGATCGACGACGTCCTCGCCGCGCAAACGCGCCTGGACGGCGCCATTGTGCGGACACCGACACTTCACAGCCGTACCTTGTCGCAGCTCACCGGCGCAACGGTCTATCTGAAGTTCGAGAATCTTCAGTTCACCGCCGCGTACAAGGAACGCGGTGCGCTCAATACGCTGCTTCAGCTCGATCCTGAGGCGCGCGCCAAGGGGGTCGTGACCGCGTCGGCGGGCAACCACGCGCAGGGGCTGGCCTATCATGCCAGCCGGCTGGGCATTCCCAGCACGATCGTGATGCCGCGCAACACGCCGATCGTGAAGGTGACGCAGACCGAGGGGCATGGCGCGCGCGTCATCCTCGAAGGCGAGACCTTCGACGCCGCCTATGCCCATTCGCGCGCGCTCGAGGCCGAGATGGGCCTCACCTATATCCACCCCTTCGACGATCCGCGCGTGATCGCGGGGCAGGGGACGGTCGCGCTCGAAATGCTTGCCGACATTCCCGATCTCGATACGATCGTGGTGCCGATCGGCGGCGGTGGGCTCATCTCGGGCTGCGCGACGGTCGCCAAGGCGCAGCCGCGCGCGGTCGAGGTGATCGGCGTTCAGGCCGAACTCTATCCGTCGATGTACAACCGCCTGCACCAGACCGAAATGCCGTGCGCGGGCGATACGCTGGCCGAGGGCATCGCGGTCAAGCATCCGGGCACCATCACCGCGGCGCTGGTCGCGGCAAGGGTCGACGATATCGTGCTCGTCGGCGAACGCCGGCTCGAAGAGGCGGTAAGCCTGTTGCTCCAGATCGAAAAGACCGTGGTGGAGGGGGCCGGCGCCGCCGGGCTCGCCGCGCTGTTGTCCGAACCGGAGCGGTTCCGGGGCAAGCGGGTCGGCATCGTGCTGTGCGGCGGCAATATCGACACGCGGCTGCTCGCCAATGTCCTTCTGCGCGATCTGGCGCGCTCGGGCCGTCTGGCGCGGCTGCGCATCCGGCTTCAGGACCGGCCGGGCGCACTCTACCATGTCGCGCGGATCTTCCACGAACAGGGCGTCAACATCATCGAGGTGTATCACCAGCGCGTGTTCACGACGCTGCCCGCCAAGGGACTGATCACCGACATCGAATGCGAGACGCGAGATCGCAATCATCTCGACCGGCTGATGACGGCGCTGCGTCGCGCGCAATATGAAGTGACGCAGGTCGAACTCGCCTGATCGGTGCGCGCGGGGGTGATTCGCCCCCGCGGCGCCGAACGCATTCGTGTCGAGCGCCTAGATCGTGGTTAACGCGGCTCGATTCGTCCCTTGCTGAAACGATGCGCGCGATCGTTTCCCATGATGCAAGCGTTTAGCGGCCGATTAACTTTCTTTAATGGTAAAGGCGCTTTTCATCATTGTCGCTGCGCTTCATAGTCGTCATCGAAACAGGGGCGCGTAACCCCGCAACAAGGACGACGCAGCGGTGACTGCTCTTTCGCGCTTTCCCCGTTTTTTCGTGACCAGCCCGTCGCCGTGCCCCTATCTGCCCGGGCGACAGGAGCGGAAGATCTTCACCGAGCTCACCGGCGCCCACGCGCCTGAGCTCAACGATGCGCTCGGCCGCATCGGTTTCCGGCGCAGCCAGTCGGTCGCCTATCGGCCCAGCTGTGCGGGCTGCACCGCCTGCGTGTCGGTGCGGGTCGTCGCCGACGGTTTCCAGCCCAATGCCACGCAGCGCAAGCTGCTCCGCCGCCATGCCGACCTGGAAGTGCGCGCGTGCAAGCCCTGGGCGACGGCCGATCAGTTCCAGCTTCTCCATCGCTACCTCACCGCGCGCCATCCCGGCGGCGGCATGGCGACGATGGACGAAAGCGATTATGCCGACATGGTCGAACAGACGCCGGTGGACAGCTTCGTGATCGAATATCGCGAGCCCTCGGTCGACGGCGAGCCCGGCCGCCTGGTCGGCGCCTGTCTCACCGACTATCAGGGCGACGGGCTGTCGATGATCTACAGCTTTTTCGAAACGACCGACTCCCAGCGGCCGTCGCTCGGCAACTTCATCATCATGGACCATATCCTGCGCGCGCGCAGCGGCGGGCTGCCCTATGTCTATCTCGGCTATTGGGTTAAGGGCTCCGAACGCATGGCGTACAAGACGCGCTATCGCCCGCTCGAAGCACTTGGTCCCAATGGCTGGTCGTTGCTCGACGAGGCGGCCGAAATGCCCGCGGTGCCGCTCCCGACGCCGATCACCGAATTCGCCTGATCGCCGGGGCGACTCAGCGTCCCTGCGCGCGGTCGATCATCATGCGCTGCGTCAGGATCTGCGGCAGGATTTCGGGCGACGCCGCCCCGGGGCGGTACCAGAGATACAGCGGCACGCCGGCCCGCTGATGCTGCTCGATGAAGCGGCCGAGCGCGGGATCGCCGCGCGTCCAGTCGCCGACGAGTACCGCCACCTTGCCGGTCTTGAGCGCCGACTCGACGGGCTGCGTCTCGATCACCGTCTTTTCGTTCACCTTGCAACTCAGGCACCAGTCGGCCGTGAAATAGGCAAAGACCGGCCGGTTTTCGGCGCGAAGCTGTGCCAGCCGCGCCTCGCTGAACGGTTCGGCGCCCGCGGGTAGCGCGGCAGTGGCGCCGGCCGCCTGCGAAGTCGGGTGAACGGCAAGCGCCGCGGCCAGTGCTGCGGCGATCAGCGGTGCCGGTGCGATCCACGCGCCGCTGCGCCCTCTGCGCTGGCGCGCGCCGCCCCACCACAAGGCCATTCCGGCCAGCATCGCCGCGCCGACGCCGATCGCCATGCCGTCGCTTCCCGCTTGGTGCCCCAGCACCCAGGCGAGCGCGAGTGCGGTGGCGAACATCGGGATCGACAGCAGGTGGCGCAACGTCGCCATCCACGCGCCCGGCCGCGGCATCCGGCGGCGCAGCGCGGGGATGAAGCCCAGCAGCAGGAAGGGCAGCGCGATGCCGAGCCCAAGCCCTGCAAACACCGCCATTGCGGCGGGCCAGGGCAGCACCAGCGCCGCGCCCAGCGCCGACGCCATGAACGGTCCGCTGCACGGCGTCGCGACGAATGCGGCCAGCGCGCCGGTCGCAAAGGCGCCGCCATGTCCGTGTCCGGCCGCGCGGCCGATAAAGCCCGGCGTGTTGATCTCGAACAGTCCGGCAAGGTTGAGCGCGATCGCGCTCGTCAGGATCAGCAGTACGACGATGATCTGCGGGTTCTGCAACTGGAATGCCCAGCCTGCGCTGCTTCCCGCCGCGCGCAGCCCCAGCAGCACGCCGCCGAGCGCCAGGCACACGATCACCACGCCCGCGGTATAGGCCAGCGCCTCGGCACGCGGCGCGCTTCCCTCACCGTTCGCACGGGCGAGGCTCAGCGCCTTGAGGCTCAGGATCGGGAAAACGCACGGCATGACATTGAGCACCAGCCCGCCGAGCACCGCGGCAAGGAACGCGCCCGCGATCGTCGCGGCGAGTCCGGTCCGTTTGGCCGGCGGCTGGGCAGGGGGGACCTTGCCCGCGGTGGCGCGGACGGCAAACCCTTGGACTCCCGGTGCTCCCGGCAGCGCCAGCACGCCCTCGATCGCCGTCGCACTTGCCTGGACGCCACCCGGGCTCGTCCGCGTCTCGATCACCAGCCGGTTGCCGTCGCGCACCACCGACTGCGGCGCGGCATAGTCGATCACGTCGCGCGTCTGCGGGAAGAAATAGGCATGCTCGGCATCGCCCGCGGCGTCGGCGGGGAAGGGGATTCCGATGCGCAACGTCTCGCCCGCGCGTTCGAACGTCGCCGTCGTGCCGATTGCGCGCGGCAGCGCGGCCCGCCACGCGTCGAAGCGCGCGCGTTGCGCCTGGGCCACTGCGCCGTCACCGACGGTCAGTTCGGTCTGGAGCGCAGCCTTTTCGGGAACGCAGATCTGGTCGGTACAGACCAGATAGTCGAGCGTCAGCGCGACCGGTATCCGCGTGCCCGGCGCGGCCTCCGCAGGGATCGTCAACGGCACCAGCGGCGCGAAGGGCGCCTCGAACACGTAATTCATCAGCCCCGCGATCACGAGCCGCTGCGGCACCGGATAGCGCAGCGCGCCCGCGCTCACGCCCGCCGGCAGCCGCCAGTCGGCGCGCGCGGGCAGGCCGGCGTCGCCCGGATTGAGCCAGTAGGCGTGCCAGCCCTTTTGCGGCGTCGAATCGAGCGCGAGCATGATCGTCGTTCCCGGCGCGGGCCGTTCGGTCTCCGCGACGAGCCGGATCGCCACGTGCGGGCCGCTGCCGATCCCCTGCGCCGCCGCGACGGGAATCGTGGCGGGCGCCACCAGGGTCGCCACCGCCGTCATCGCGGCGAGAATCGACATCAAGACGAAACGAATGGGCTGCATGGCCCCTCCTTGCCCAGCAGGCGTCGTTCGACAATAGCTGCTTTCGTACCTGTCCTTATCCGCTTGGAGCCGGCAACCTCATGAAGTTCGCATCCGTTCTTGCCATTGCCGCCGCGCTCGGCACCGCTGCCCCTGCCTTTGCCCAGACGCGCACGCCTGCCGCTGCCCCTGCCACGCCACCGACGCCGGCCGCCGCCGCGCCTGCGGCTGCCCCGGCACCCCAGGCGCCGCCGCAACTGCTCGTCGTCGTGTCGGTCGACCAGTTCTCGGCTGATCTGTTTGCCGAATATCGTGCGCAATTCACCGGCGGCTTTACCCGGCTGCTCGGCGGTGCGGTGTTCCCGGCCGGTTATCAGAGCCACGCCGCGACCGAGACTTGTCCCGGCCATTCGACGATCCTCACCGGTGCACATCCGTCGCGCACCGGCATCATCGCCAACGACTGGACCGACTTCAACGCGCCGCGGCCCGACAAGACCGTCTATTGCGCCGAGGATGAGAGCGTGCCGGGCAGCACCAGCGGTGCCTACACCGTTTCCGACAAGCACCTGAAGGCGTCGACGCTCGGCGAATGGATGAAGCGCGCCGATCCGCAGAGCCGCGTCGTCTCGGTCGCGGGCAAGGATCGCGCGGCGGTGATGATGGGCGGGCACCAGGTCGACGAACTCTGGTGGTGGGACGGCAAGTCGTTCGTCTCCTATGCCGGCCGCGCGGCCCCCGACATGGTCCGCCGGATGAACGTCAGCGTCGCGATGCGCATCGCCGAGGCGCAGCCCGCGATGGATCTTCCCGCCTTCTGCCGTGCGCGCAGCCGGGCGATCCCGCTCGGCGGCGGCAAGACCGTCGGCGACGGCCGCTTCGCCCGTGCGGCGGGTGACGCGAAGGCGTTCCGCATCTCGCCCGAATTCGACGAATCGGTGATGGCGCTTGCCGCCGGGCTCGCCACCGACATGAAGCTCGGCCAGTCGGGGCATACCGATCTGCTGATCGTCGGCGCGTCGGCGACCGACTATGTCGGCCATACCTATGGCACCGAGGGCAGCGAAATGTGCCTTCAGCTGCTCACGCTAGACCAGACGCTCGGCAAGCTGATGTCGGTGCTCGACAGCACCGGCGTGGACTATGCGGTCGCGCTGACCGCCGATCATGGCGGCCACGACCTGCCCGAGCGCAATGTCGAGCATGCCGCGCCCATGGCCGCGCGCATCGATCCCGAACTCAACGTCCGCACCGTGGGCGAGGCGATCGCCAAGAAGCTCAACCTGCCCAAGTCGCCGCTCGGCGGCAGCGCGGCGGGCGACATCTATATCGACCCTGCGCTCACCAGGGCGCAGCGCACCGCCGTCCTGGCAGAGGCGGTGAAGCGTTACAGCGCGCATCCGCAGGTGTTCGGCGTCTACACGCGCGACCAGATCCTCGCGACGCCGATGCCCAAGGGCCCCGCCGATACCTGGTCGATGCTCGAGCGCGCCCGCGCCTCGTTCGATCCGCAGCGTTCGGGCGATTTCGTCATCGCGCTCAAGCCGCGCGTCACTCCCATCGCCGATCCGACCAGGGGCTCGGTCGCGACGCATGGCAGCTTCTGGGATTATGACCGTCGCGTGCCGATGCTGTTCTGGCGCAAGGGGATGACCGGGTTCGAACAGCCGCTCGCGGTCGAGACGGTCGACATCGCGCCCACGCTCGCCGCGCTCATCAGGGTGCCGGTGCCCGTCGAGATCGACGGCCGCTGCCTCGACCTCGACGCCGGCCCGGGCGACAGCTGCAAATAAGCCGCCGCCGCCCGGGGTGCCCGTTTGGGACGCCCCGGGCGGTCATCGTTCCTTGATCGTTACCGGCGCGCGGCGAGCATCCGGATGATGCCCGAAAAATCGGTGGCCGCGCCGCCTTCGTCCTTGGCGAAACGCTGGTAGAGTTCGGCTGCGCGCGCGCCCATCGGCGTGTCGGCGCGCACGCTGTCCGCAGCCTCCATCGCCAGCCGCAGGTCCTTCAGCATCAGCGCGGCGGCGAAGCCGCCCTGATAGTCGCGGTCGGCGGGCGTCTCGGGGCCGACGCCCGGCACCGGACAACAGCTCGTCATCGACCAGCTCTGCCCCGAACTCACCGACGCGATGTCGTAAAAGACCTGGGGGTCGAGCCCCAGC
>JAFABD010000089.1 GCA_023426225.1 Pseudomonadota bacterium
GACCGGCACCGGGCCGCGATCGGTCGGATCGAGGCGCGAATCGCCCCCCAGCGTCCGATAGAGCGCGACGAGGTTGCTCGCCTCGGTGAGCTGCGTCGCGACGAGCGTGCGCCGCGCGGTGAACAGCGACCGCTGGGCGTCGAGGCTCGACAGGAAGCTGTCGATCCCGCCGCGATAGCGTGCCTCGGCGAGCTGATAGGTATCGGCGGCGGCCTCGGCCTGGGCGGCGACGGCGCGGCGCTGCTCGGCGATGGTGCCGCGGCGGGCGAGCGCGTCGGCCACCTCGCGGAACGCCGTCTGGATCGTGCCTTCGTACCGGGCGAGCGCGGCCTCGCGCTGCGCCTCGCTCAGCCGGACATTGGCGCGGCCCGCGCCGCCGTTGAAGATCGGATAGCTGGCGTTCGCGCCCGCCTGCCAGGTGAAGCGGCCGTCGTCGAACAGCGTGCGCAGCGCGTCGCTGGTGAAGCCGAGCAGCCCGGTGAGCGAGATGCGCGGGAACAGCGCGGCGCGCGCCGCGCCGATCTGGGCATTGGCGGCACGGAGCTGATATTCGGCCTGGACGACGTCGGGGCGGCGCAGCAGCACGCCCGAATCGACGCCGGCGGGAAGCGGCTTCACCGTCGCGGCGGCCTCGTCGATCGAGCCGGGGAGCAGCCGCGCCTCGACCGGCGCGCCGACGAGAAGCTGGAGCGCGTTGACGTCCTGCGCGAGCGCGGTGCGCTGGGCGGCGATGCTGGCGCGCGCCTGTTCGAGCACCTGTTCGGCCTGGCGCAGATCGGTGCGTGGCGCGATGCCGCCTTCGAGCCGGACGCGCGTGAGCCGCACGCTCGCCTCGGCATTGCGCGCCGTGTCCTCGGCAATCGCGAGCAGGCTGGCATCGGCGGCATAGGTGAGCCAGGCGTTGGCCAGTTCGCCGATCAGCGTCAGCCGCGTGGCGCGCGCGCCTGCCTGCGACGCGAAATACTGGTCCTGCGCCGCGCGGGTGAGCGAGGCGACGCGGCCGAACAGGTCGATTTCGAAGCTGGTCAGGCCGAGCTGGGTCGACAGCGTGGTGCGTTCGCTTGCCCCGCCCGATCCGCCGCCGGTGGTGCCGCCGGTGCCGCCCGTCCCGCCGGTGCCCGTGCCGCCGCTCGACGATCCGCCGGTGCTGCCGCGCGATTCGGTGACGCCGCCGCCGAGGTTGATCGTCGGCAGCCGTCCCGCGCGCTGGACGACATATTGCTCGCGCGCGATGCGGATGTTCGCCGCGGCGACGCGCAGGTCGCGATTGTTGACGAGCGCCTGCTCGATCAGCGCCTGGAGCCGCGAATCGGTGAAGATGTCGCGATAGCCGACGCTGGGCAGCGCCGCATCGTCGGGCGCGGGATAGGCGTCGCCCGTGGGCCAGGCGGGGGGAACCGGGGCGGCCGGGCGCACGTCGCGCGGTTCCATCGAACAGCCGGCGAGCGCGGCGGCGCCCGCGAGGAGCAGCGTCAGCCGCTTCATGCCGAAGCCTCCGGATTGGGGTTGCGACGCCGGCTGCGCAGCGCCTTCAGTCCGTCGCGCACGCCGCGGCGGACGAGCACGAAGAACAGCGGGATGTAGAAGATGGCGAGGATCGTCGCGGTGAGCATCCCGCCGATCACCGCCGTGCCGATCGCGATGCGGCTGTTGGCGCCGGCACCCGTCGAGAGCGCGAGCGGCAGCACGCCGAAGATGAAGGCAAGGCTGGTCATCAGGATCGGGCGCAGGCGGATCCGCGCCGCCTCGACCGCGGCGTCGATCACGCGCTTGCCCTGCTTCTCGGCCGCCTCGGCAAACTCGATCATCAGGATCGCGTTCTTGGCGGCGAGGCCCATCGTCGTGAGCAGGCCGATCTGGAGATAGACGTCGTTCTGGAGCCCGCGCAGCGTCACCGCGAACACCGCGCCGACCAGGCCGAGCGGAATGACGAGCAGCACGGCGACCGGGATCGTCCAGCTTTCATAGAGCGCGGCGAGGCACAGGAACACCACGAGCAGCGAGATCGCATAGAGGATCGGCGCCTGACCCGACGACAGGCGTTCCTGATAGGAAAGCCCGGCCCAGGCGACGCTGGTGCCCGGGATCTGTGCGGCGAGTTCCTCCATCCGCTTCATCGCCTCGCCCGAGCTGACGCCCGGCGCGGCCTGACCCTGGATTTCGAACGCGGGGATGCCCTGGAAGCGCGACATCGTCGTCGGCGCGGTCGTCCAGCTCGTACTCGCAAAGGCCGAGAAGGGCGCCATTTCGCCCGAGCGCGTGCGGACGAACCATTCGTCGAGATTGTCGGGCGCGGCGCGATAGGGGGCGTCGCCCTGGACATAGACGCGCTTGACGCGGCCGCGGTCGATGAAGTCGTTGACGTAACGGCCGCCCCAGGCGGTCGCGAGCGTCGTGTTGACGTCGGTTTGGCTGAGCCCCAGCGCCGAGAGCTTCGCCTGGTCGATATCGACCTTGAGCGTCGCGACGTCGGGCAGGTCGGACAGGCGTACCGCGGTCAGCTTGGGATCGCGCATCGCGAGCTGGAGCAGCCGGTCGCGCGCCGCGGCGAAATCCTCGCGCGACATGCCGCTGGCGTTCTGGAACTCCATCGTGAAGCCGGTCGACTGGCCGAGGCCGCGGATCGCCGGCGGCACGAGCGCGAACACCTGGGCGTCGCGGAAGCCGCGGAACGCACCCGAGGCGCGCTGGGTGATCGCATCGGCGCTGTTCTGGCGGCCGGGCCGCTGCGACCAGTCGGACAGGTTGAGGAAGCCGCGACCGGTATTCTGGCCGCTCGGCCCGCCGCCGCCGCCGCCCGCGACGGTGAACATCGTGCCGATGTTGTGGCCTTCCTTCTCGCGGAAATATTTCTCGATCGCGAGCTGGACCTCCTGCGTGCGGCCCTGCGTCGCGCCGGCGGGCAGGCGGAAGTCGATCGAGGCGACGCCCTGGTCCTCGGTGGGGAGGAAGCCGGTGGGCAGCCGCACGAACATGAGCACGAGCAGCGCGCAGGTGCCCGCGAAGATCAGCAGGAACAGCCATTTGCGCCCGACGACGCGCGTGACCGACCCGGCATAGCGTTCGGTCATCGCCTCGAACCGCGTGTTGAACCCGTCGCGCGCGCGGTCGATCGCGGCGGCGACGCGCGGCAGGCGGCGCGGCAGCCAGCCGCCGTCGGCCTGGCGCTTCTGCTTGAGCAGCGTCGCGGTAAGCGCCGGGCTGAGGATCAGCGCGACGAGCACCGACAGCACCATCGCCGACACGATCGTCACCGAGAACTGGCGATAGATCACGCCGGTCGAACCGCCGAAGAACGCCATCGGCAGGAACACCGCCGACAGCACCAGCGCGATCGCGACGAGCGCGACCTGGATCTGGTCCATCGACCGGATCGTCGCCTCGCGCGGGGTGAGGTCGGGATTTTCCTCCATCAGCCGCTCGACATTCTCGACGACGACGATCGCGTCGTCGACGAGCAGGCCGATCGCCAGCACCATGCCGAACAGCGTCAGCGTGTTGATCGAGAAACCGAGCGCATAGAAGACCGCGAGCGTGCCCAGCAGCACGACGGGCACCGCGATCGTGGGGATCAGCGTCGCGCGCCAGCTTTGCAGGAACACGAACATGACGATGACGACGAGGACGATCGCCTCGACCAGCGTCTTGACCACTTCCTCGATCGACAGCTTGATGAAGCCGGTCGAATCGTTGGCATAGGCGTATTTGAAACCCGCCGGGAAGGTCTTGGACGCGTCGGCGACCGCGCGCTTGACCAGATCGGCGGTGGTGAGCGCGTCGGCCCCCGGCGCGAGCGAGATGGCGAGGCCCGCGCCCGGATGGCCGTTGACCCGGCTCGACGAGGCATAGCTTTCGGCGCCCAGCTCGACGCGGGCGACGTCGCTCAGCCGCACCGTCGCGCCGCTGCTTTCGGTCTTGAGGATGATCGCGCGGAACTGCTCGGGCGTCTGGAGCCGCGACTGGGCGGTGACGGTGGCGTTGAGCATCTGTTCCTTGGGCTGGGGCTGGCCGCCCAGCTCGCCCGCGGCGACTTCGGTATTCTGGTTCTGGATCGCGGCGATCACGTCGCTGGGCATCAGCGAATAGCTGGCCAGCCGGTCGGGGTTGAGCCAGATGCGCATCGCATAGGGCGCGCCGAACACGTTGGTGTCGCCGACGCCGGGAATGCGCGCGAGCGTGTCCTGAAGGTTCGACGACAGCCAGTCCGACACGTCCATGTTGGTGCGCGTGTCGGTTTCGTCATAGACGCCGACGAGCATCAGGAAGTCGGGGTTCGACTTGGTGACGGTGAGCCCCTGTTGCTGCACCTGCTGGGGCAGCCGCGACAGCGCCTGCTGCACCTTGTTCTGCACCTGCACCTGCGCGATGTCGGGATCGGTGCCCTTGCGGAAGGTGGCGGTGATCGTCACCTGCCCGCGCGAGGTCGAGGACGAGTTGAAATAGAGCAGCCCGTCGAGCCCGGTGAGCTGTTGCTCGATCACCTGGGTGACGCTGTTCTGCACCGTTTCGGCCGACGCGCCCGGATAGCTGGCGCGGACATTGACCTGCGGCGGCGCGATATCGGGATATTGCGCGATCGGCAGCGCGAAGATGGCGCCGATGCCGGCCAGCATCACGATGATCGCGATGACCCAGGCGAAGATCGGACGATCGATGAAGATGCGCGACATGGGGGATCAGTTCCCCTTGGCCCGCGCGCCGGCAGCGCCGCCGGCACTGCCCGCGCCGCCCGCTCCCCCGGCGC
>JAFABD010000079.1 GCA_023426225.1 Pseudomonadota bacterium
GACCAGGTCCACCGCAACTGAGCGGCGCGACGACGCCCGATCCGGCAGCGAGCGGCCGCGGCGGCTATCGCCCCGCACCCGCCGCCCCGCCGGCGCGGATCGCGTGGCCCGACGACTGGGGCACGCGCTTTACCGTGATGGTCGATACCGAGGAGGAGTTCGACTGGAACGCCCCGTTCCGCCGCGACGCCGCCGGAACCGGGCACCTGGCGGCGATGCCCGCGGTGCATGCGCGCATGGCCGCGCGCGGCGTCGCGCTGAGCTATCTGGTCGACCATCCGGTCGCGCGATGTCCGCGTGCGCAGGCGATCCTGGGCGCGCTGGTGGCCGAGCAGGGCGGCGCGATCGGCGCGCAGCTCCACCCCTGGGTCAACCCGCCGTTCGACGAGGCGCTCAACCGCTTCAACAGCTTTGCCGGCAACCTGCCGCCCGCGCTCGAGGCGGCGAAGCTCGCCGCGCTGACGAGTGCGATCCGTACGGGATTCGGCGTCGCGCCGCGGCTGTTCCGCGCGGGGCGCTATGGGCTGGGGCCGGCGACGATGGCGACGCTGGTGCAGCTCGGCTATCGCGCCGACAGCTCGATGCGCGCGGGCTATGACTATTCGGGCGAGGGCGGCCCCGATTTCAGCGCGATCGGCAACCACGCCTTTCGCACCGGTCCCGGGGGCGCGATCGTCGAGATCCCGCTGACGACGGTGTTCACCGGCGCGTGGCGGCGCGGCGGCCCGCGGCTGTACCGCGCGCTGGGCCGCGTGCCGCACCTGCGCGGCGTCGCGGCGCGGCTGGGGCTGGTTTCGCGCGTCGCGCTGACGCCCGAGGACATGCCGATCGCCGACGCGATCGAGGCGGTGCGCGTCGCGACGGGCGAGGGCGTCGCGCTGCTCAACTTCAGCTTCCATTCGCCCTCGGTCGAGCCGGGGCACACCCCCTATGTCCGCGACGCCGCCGATCTGCGCGCGTTCCACGGCTGGTGGGACCGGATGCTCGACACGCTGGCAGCGATCGGCGCGCGCCCGATCGGGCTCGACGCGCTGATCGACGCGGCGGCAGCGGCGCGCACGCCCGCACCCGCTTGCGGCGAAGGGGTCTAGTCCGCTAGGGCAGGGGCGCTGGGGGCCTGTAGCTCAATGGTTAGAGCTGGCCGCTCATAACGGCTAGGTTGCGGGTTCGAGTCCTGCCGGGCCCACCAGCATCATTTTTCAGCTATTCCATATGCTCTCACCCCACGCCTGCGCGGCGCTGGGGAGGGGCGTCCATCTTTCTCACATGCTCTCCCCAGCGGGCCGCCTGTCTCGGATCGCGTGGGGGCACGCCGGGGGTACTCGCATTCGGCAAGCGGGGGTATCGAGCAGATACCCCGGGTGGCCAGGGTGCCGGCGTGATCGCGGGGCGATTCTGCCGTGCCCGCCAGCATCGAGGACTTGTCGCCGGCGCCGCGAGCGCCTAGGGGGCCGAGTTGTCGGGGAGTAGCGCAGTCTGGTAGCGCATCTGGTTTGGGACCAGAGGGTCGCAGGTTCGAATCCTGTCTCCCCGACCATTACCGTTTTCCGAAGGCGTTCCAGGGGGCCTCAAAGCGTCCCAAGCGCCTCGGTGATATCCAATATAATCAGAAGCTTAGCGTCTCGCTGGGTCCCAGGGGCTGGACTTGCAGCCCATGCAACTTTTAGCCAGTTTCTTGGTATCGATCACGCAAATCCTGCGAGTAGCTCTGCCCAGATCGCCAACCCATTGCCGCCTCCGTCGTGACGGCAGCCTATGAATCACACGATCAGCAAAAAGGGAATCCCTCGCGATTCTGCCCATCGTGAACCCACTCTAAGGGTGCGCGTCTTCAGCTGTTTCGCAAGACGCGCACCAAGTTGTTCAAACGCAGTGGCCTTTGATTTGTCGCGTCAAGACCTTGACGTCTCCACACCCGGGGAACCATGCAAGAACGAACATGGGGCAAGATAGAATCGCGACGGGGGCGGCGGCGGAATGAGTGACGTCTTTTTTCAATCGCCGATCCTCAACTCGCCATACGAAGAACCGAGCAAGCACTGGGAACTGGACGATAGCGGCCAGCCGACCAGCGTCATCGTACCCCGCCGGCGGCAGAGTGCGCTGATCTCGCCCATTCCCAAAGCGAAGAAAGTGCGTGGCAAGTCCGTCCAAGCGGACCTGCTCACCGACGAAAGCGGCCAGGAATACAACCCCACCGAGGTGATCAACGGCATCCGCTCGGCGGTGGAGAGCTGGCGCAACCTGCCGGAAAGCCAGTGGCAGGTCACGCCAACCACCGCGCGCCTGCTCCGCCACTGGCGCACCCACAAATTCGCCAACCAGCGCCCCTTTTTCTGCCAGGTCGAGGCGGTGGAGACGGTGATCTGGCTCACCGAAGTGGCGCCGCGCTCGTCCTCGCAGGGCCGCCGCTTCTGGACGCACCTGGAAGCAGCCAACGCCGCCTCCAATCCGGAGCTGATGCGCATGGCGCTCAAGCTCGCCACGGGCGCCGGCAAGACGACGGTGATGGCGATGCTGATCGCATGGCAGACGCTGAACGCCGTCCGCCACCCCAACGCCAAGCGCTTCTCGAAAGGGTTCCTGGTCGTCGCGCCGGGCATCACCATCAAGGATCGCCTGCGCGTCCTGCAGCCCAACGATCCGGAAAGCTATTACAAGAGCCGCGAGATCGTGCCCGAGGATATGCTCCTCGACCTCGGCCGCGCCAAGATCGTCATCACCAACTACCACGCCTTCAAGAAGAAGGACGAGGTGCCGCTCAACAAGGTGCAGCAGGCAGCGCTCCGCACCACGCCCAAGCCGGAAAGCGACGGCGCGATGATCCGCCGCGTTGCCGGCGAACTGATGGGCCTGAAGAACATCGTCGTGCTGAACGACGAGGCGCACCATTGCTATCGCGAGCGCCCGCTGACCGAGGAGGAGCAAAAGGCGCTGAAGGGCGACGAGCTCGCCGCCGCCAAGGAAGCCAACGAAGCCGCCCGCCTGTGGATCTCCGGCATCGAGGCGGTGAAGCGCGAACTCGGGGTGTCGATGGTGTACGATCTGTCCGCCACGCCCTTCTTCCTGCGCGGCTCGGGCTATCGCGAAGGCTCGCTGTTCGGCTGGGTGATTTCGGACTTCAGCCTGATGGATGCGATTGAGTGCGGCATCGTCAAGCTGCCGCGCGTGCCGGTTATGGACAATGTCCCCGGCGGCGACACGCCGATGTTCCGCAACCTCTGGGACCATGTCGGCAAGCAGCTGCCGAAAAAGGGGCGCGGCAACGCCAAAAACCTTGACCCGCAAAAGCTGCCCAACGAGCTGCTGACCGCCATCGACGCGCTGTACGGCCATTACGAGAAGACCTACGCCGCTTGGAAGGAAGCCGGCATCGGAGTCGACCCCGTGTTCATCGTGGTGTGCAACAACACCGCCACCTCGAAGCTCGTCCACGACTATATCGCCGGCTACAAGGTCGAGGATAGCGACGGCAACGTCTCGACGATCAAGGGCAAGTGCAAGCTGTTCTGGAACTTCGATCCGGACGGTGCCGCGCTGCCCCGCATGCGCACCCTGCTGATCGACAGCCAGCAGCTCGAAAGCGGCGAGGCGATCAGCGCCGATTTCCGCGACGCCGCCAGCGAGGAGATCGCCCGCTTCAAGGAAGAGCTGATCCAGCGCAACGGCGATCGCGCTGCCGCCGAGAAGATCGACGATGCCGCCATCCTGCGTGAGGTGATGAACACAGTCGGCCGCAAGGGCCAGCTCGGCGAAGGCATCCGCTGCGTCGTCTCGGTCTCGATGCTTACCGAAGGCTGGGATACCAACACCGTCACCCACGTCCTCGGCATCCGCGCCTTTGGCACCCAGCTGCTGTGCGAGCAGGTGATCGGCCGCGCATTGCGTCGCCAGTCCTACCAGCTGCAGACCGAGGGGCCGGACGCCGGCAAGTTCCCCGTCGAATATGCCGACGTGCTCGGCATCCCGTTCGACTTCACCGCCCAGCCAGTGATCTCCAAGCCGTCGCCCCCCGAGAACATGGAGCGCGTCCATGCGATCAGCCCGGCGCGCGACGCATCGGAAATCCGCTATCCGCGTGTCGAAGGCTATCGCACCGAGTTGCCCAGCGAGAAGCTGACCGCCAGCTTCACCGACGATTCGACGCTGGAGCTCACCCCGGAACTGGTCGGCGCGACCGAGACGATCAACTCCGGTATCATCGGCGAGCAGGCCGATCTTACCATCGCGCACCTTGCCGACACCCGCGCGGCGACCATCCACCTGCGCCTCGCCGAATGGCTGGTGAAGCGCCGCATGACCAACGCCGGCGATCGGCCCAATGTCGGCCTGATTCTCCAGGCCAAGTCGATCGTGCGGCAGTGGATGGCGAACCATCTGGTGCTGGCCGGCGGCACACAGCCGGCGCAGCTGCTCTATTACAACATCGCCGACCGCGTCGCCGATCGCATCATGGCCGCCATCACCCGCGGCCAGGAAGGTGGCGGCCGCGTGATCGCGATGCTCGATCCATATAACCGCGAGGGCAGCACCCGCCACGTCAGCTTCATGACGAGCAAGGACCGCTACGCCACCAGCGAGCGTTGCCATATCAACTATGCCGTGATCGACAGCGACTGGGAGGCGGAGTTCTGCCGCGTCGCCGATCAGCACCCGCGCGTGCTCGCCTGGGTGAAGAACCACAATCTCGGCTTCGAGGTGCCCTATAGCGCCGGCGGCGAGGCACGCCGGTATCGCCCGGACTTCATCCTGCGCATCGACGACGGCCATGGCCCGGACAACCCGCTCAACCTGGTCGTCGAGATCAAGGGCGCACGCGACGAGGACGACAAGGACAAGGCGGAGACCATGCGCACTCTGTGGGTGCCAGGCGTCAACGCGCTGGGCGACCATGGCCGCTGGGGCTTCGCCGAGTTCACCGATGTGTGGACCATCGCCACCGAGTTCGCGGCGAAGGTCGAGGCGTGGCTGGATGAGGTCGCAGCCGCCGGGGGGAACGCATGAGCTTTGATACGACCAAGACCAGTCTAAAGGACCTGCTCAGCGACATTGACGCGGGCAAACTCCAGCTGCCCGAGTTTCAGCGCGACTACGTCTGGAACGAAGGCGACGTCTGCTCGCTGCTGGAAAGCATTGCCAAGGGCTTTCCGGTGGGCGCGCTGCTAACGCTGGAGCGCGGTGGATCAGTGGAGTTCAAGCCGCGCGGGATCGAAGGCACCTCGGTCGAACATGTCGCGCCCGAGCATCTGTTGCTGGATGGCCAGCAGCGCATGACCTCGTTGTACAAGACGATCTATTCAAAGGAACCCGCGCGCGTTCGCACGGCCAAGGGGCAAGTGGTCGAACGCTACTTCTACCTCAGCATCGAGGCGGCTCTGGAGCCGATGGCGGATATAGAAGCCGCGATCGAACTGGTGCCGCCCGATCGCATCCGGCGCACCAATTTCGGCAAGGACGTCGATCTCGATCTTTCGACCGCGCAGCACGAATATGACCGCATGCTGTTCCCGCTCAACCAGACGCTGGACCCCCTTGGCTGGATCCTGGGCTGCATCGGCCACTGGAACGCCAAGGGCGAGCAGCGAATGGACGAGATCCAGCGCTTTCAGAACGAAGTGCTCAACCGCATCCAAGCCTATGCGATGCCGGTCATCAAACTGTCGAAGGACAATAGCCGGGAAGCGGTCTGCACCGTTTTCGAGAAGGTGAACGTCGGCGGCAAGAAACTCGACGCGTTCGAGCTCGTCACCGCGATTTACGCCGCCTCGGGCTTCGATCTGCGCGAGGATTGGGCTGGCACGCAGAAGAAGCATGGCCGCCTGGGGCGGCTGCGCGATAAGGTCCCACCGAAAGGCGTCTTCGCCGATCTCGCGTCCACCGATTTCCTCCAGGCTTGCACCGTGCTGCACACGCGTGACTTGCGTCAGCAGGCAGTCGCCGCCGGGGCAACCGGCAAGGAAATCCCGCCGATCACCTGCACGCGCGAGGCACTGCTCGGGCTCCCGCTCGATGCCTACCGAAAACACGCAGATGCCGTTGAGGCTGGCTTTATCGAAGTCGCTAAATTCCTGAATGAGCAAAAGATTCTCTGGGGTCGCGACGTGCCGTATCCGCCGCAAATGGTGGCCTTGGCGGCGACCTTTGCGCTGCTGCCGCCCCATCTGCGCAACGCCGCCGCGACCGACCGGCTGTCGCAATGGTATTGGTCGGGCGTGCTCGGTGAATTCTACGGGTCTGCGACCGAGACGAAGATCGCCCGCGACGTGCCCGATCTGCTCGCCTGGCTGGAGGGCGGGCCGGCACCACGCACCATTGCCGACAGCTCGTTCCAGGCGGCGCGGCTCGATACGCTGCGCTCGCGCCTTTCCGCGGCTTACAAGGGCTTCCACGCCCTGCTGATGCGCAGCGGCTGCCGCGATTTTATCACCGGCAAGGGCGTGGAGACGATGACCGTGTTCTCGGATGCCCTCGATATCCACCATATCTTCCCGCGGGCCTGGTGCGAGAAACAGGGCATCCCTCCGCAGCGCTATAACAGCATCATCAACAAGACGGCGCTGTCCAAGGGTACGAACATCGCCATCGGTGGCAGCGCGCCGAGCCAGTATCTCGCCCGGATCGAGGAACGGCACGGACTGTCCTCCGAGGCACTCGATCAGATCCTTCGCTCGCACCTGATCGAGCCAGCCCTGCTCCGCGCCGACGATTTCGAGGGGTTCTGGAAGGCGCGCAAGCTGGCGCTGGCAGAGCTCGCCGCGGGCGCGCAGGGCAAGCCGGTGCAAGTCGATGAGCAGGAACCCGCCGAAGGCTATGCCGACGATGACGGGCTGACCCTGGACGAAGAAGAGATGATCGAGGAAGTCGCCTAATGGCCAAGAAGCCCTTTACCGTCGACACGCTCACCCATGACGAGGCGTCGCGCAAGAATGCGCCGACGGCGGAGTTGGAGGCGTTCGTGCCGCCCGCGGTGAAGACGCCGATCCGCGCCGCCTATGAACGCCGCAACCCGGATCTCGACCCGCAGCTGGTGTGGCGCGGCAAGGATGTGGCGGATTGGTCCGATCTGATCGTCGAGGCGCCGCCGCTCTACATCCAGGAGAAGATCCACCCCAAGGCGCTGATCGAGGACCTCAAGCGCGCCAGCGAACGCCGCCGCGAGCCCGAGGCGGCGCCGGACCTGTTCGCCGATTTCAACGGCATCGAGCCGGACCAGCGCACCGAATTCTACGAACACGACCAGCACTGGTCGAACCGGATGATCCTGGGCGACGGGCTGAAGGTGATGGCGAGCCTGGCCGAGCGCGAGGGGCTGAAGGGCCAAGTGCAGTGCATCTATATCGATCCGCCCTATGGCATCAAATTCAACTCGAACTTCCAGTGGAGCACCACCAGCCGCGACGTGAGGGACGGCAAGGCCGATCATTTCAGCCGCGAGCCCGAACAGGTGAAGGCGTTCCGCGACACCTGGGCGGATGGCATCCACAGCTATCTCACCTATCTGCGCGACCGGCTGACGGTGGCGCGCGACCTGCTGCACGAGAGCGGCAGCGTGTTCGTCCAGATCGGCGACGAGAATGTCCATCGCGTTAGGGCGTTGATGGATGAGGTGTTTGGCGATGAGAACTTCGTTAGCGAAATCGCTTTCAAGAAAACGGCCGGGCAAACTTCACTTGGTCTAGCTGGAACGCTAGACTACATCTTGCACTATGCGAGAAATCGATCTGCGATAAAGTATCGACAGCTGTATCAAAATAAAGAACTCGGGGGGGCTGGCTCCGAGAAATATCAGTACGTCGAGGGCATTTCAGGAGAGCGGACGCGCATCTCCCCCCAATGGTCGGATGGCGAAATTGCTGATCGGGGACGGCCACTGGCAATTGATACGCTAGTTTCCCAGCGTCCGCCTGGAAACTTCCCCGTGCTGTTCGAAGGGCGAACCATCCGTCCAAAGACAGGATACTGGAAAACTGGCGAGATTGGAATGCCCAGGCTGATTAAAGCCGGGAGAATAGTGCCATCCGGAAATGGCATCATGTACAAGCGATTTCTAGATGATTTTGCTGCATTTCCACTAGTTAATTATTGGAGCGATACTAGCAGCGGGGCGAGCACCCTCGATCCCAAGATTTATGTCGTACAGACAAACGTAAAGGTCATTCAACGCTGCATTCTGATGACAACCGATCCCGGCGATCTCGTCCTCGACCCCACCTGCGGATCGGGCACCACCGCCTATGTCGCCGAACAATGGGGGCGCCGCTGGATCACCATCGATACCAGCCGCGTCGCGCTGGCGCTGGCCCGCACGCGGATCATGGGCGCGCGCTATCCCTGGTATCTGCTTGCCGACAGCCGCGACGGGCAGCTGAAGGAAGCCGAGGTCACACGGCAAGTGCCGCGCGACACGCCCACCTATGGCCGCATCCGACAGGGCTTCGTCTACAAGCGCGTGCCGCACATCACCCTGAAGTCGATCGCCAACAATGCCGAGATCGACACGATCTGGGCCGCCTATCAGGAAAAGCTGGAGCCGCTGCGCGAAGCGATCAACGCCGCGCTCGGCACCAGCTGGCAGGAATGGGAAATCCCGCGCGAGCTGAGCGCCAGCCAGTCCGCCGCGGCCGAGGCCCATGCCGCCTGGTGGGAACAGCGCATCGCCCGCCAGAAGGAGATCGACGCCTCGATCGCCGCCAAGGCGGAGACCGAATATCTCTACGACCAGCCCTATGAGGACAAGGGGCGCGTGCGCGTCGCCGGGCCGTTCACGGTCGAGAGCCTGTCGCCGCACCGCGTGCCCGCCGTGGATGTCGACGACAGCCTGTTCGACGAGTTGGAAGCCGCCGAGGGTCGCCGTCAGAAGAATGCGGCCGCCGCCGAAAGCGCCGACTTCGCCGAGATGGTGCTGGAGAACCTCAAGCGCTCCGGCGTGCAGCAGGCGCACAAGGCCGATCGGCTGGTCTTCTCCTCGCTCAAGCCCTGGCCGGGCAAGTTCGTCTGCGCCGAGGGCGCGGTGCGGCAGAAGTCGTTGGAGGATCTTGGCTCGGGCGAAGGCGATACTCTGGCCGACAGCCCAACGCGCCGCGCCGCGATCCTGGTCGGCCCGGAATATGGCACCGTCTCCCGCGCCGACCTCACCGCCGCCGCGCGCGAGGCGATGGAGGCGGGCTTCGACCTGCTGATCGCCGCCTCGTTCAACTTCGACGCCCATGCCAGCGAGTTCGATCGGATGGGCGCGCTCACCGTGCTCCAGGCGCGGATCAACCCGGACCTGCACATGCCGGACCTCGCCAATACCGGCGCCGGCAACCTGTTCACCGTGTTCGGCGAGCCGGACATCCAGGTGCATGACGAGGACGATGGCTGCATCAGCATCGAGCTGGCCGGCGTCGACATGTACAAGGGCGGCGAGATCGTCGCGAGCGACCCGGACGACATCGCCGTGTGGTTCATCGACACGGACTATAACTACGAGAGCTTCTTCGTCCGCCACGCCTATTTCCCGGGCGCCAACGATCCCTACAAGGCACTGAAGACCACGTTGAAGGCGGAGATCGACAGCGACGCCTGGGAAAGCCTGAAGCGCACCCGCTCGCGGCCGTTTCCGCGACCGAAAGGCGGGCGTGTCGCGGTGAAGGTGATCAATCACCTCGGGGATGAGGTAATGAAGGTGGTGGGGGTGTGATGGCCGGCAATGAAAAGACGGCATATCGGGAGGCATTCCTACAAGCGAACGCCAATCATCAGTTCATTGTCGGCCAGGTTGAATACCTGCTCCGTACCCTGATGCGCGGGGTCGGTGCGCAGGACTGCAGGCCCATAGCCCACAAGGCGGCTGAACAACTGCCGTTCATCATTGATCTGGTCAGGCGAGCCGACGGCTTGGATGCAGCAGAGATTTTCTACGAGGCGATGATGGGCGTCGCCGGTGACGAGGATGACCCCGGCTCCCGGGACGCTGAGCTTGACGTTGCGAAGGCTGGACTGATGTATCTCGTCGACGCAACAGCACACGACAACGCTGCGGCAGGGCGTGCAGCAAAGCGCTGGCAGAATGTGGAAAGCGCGTGGGAAAGGCTCAAGGTTCGCCAACAAGCTCGGATCGAGCGTTGGCGATGACGCTGCTCTACGCATCGACGTTCACAAAAGCGCTCGATCGCCTGACCGCGGCCGAGCAGAAACAGGTGAAGATCACCGCCTTCGACCTAGCGCAGGACGAAGGCGGCAACGGGCTGCAATTGCACCGCGTCGAGGCAGCGCCTGGCTTCTGGACCGCGCGCGTCAGCCAGGACATCCGCCTCGTCCTGCACAAGGAGGGCGAGCGAACGCTGCTCGCCTGGGTGGGGCATCATGACGATGCCTATCGCTGGGCCGAGCGGCGACGGCTGGTGCCGCACGAGCGTACCGGGGCGATGCAGCTGGTCGAAATCGTGGAGCGTGCCGAAGAGCGTCTCGTTTACACCGAGAGGGTCGATGATGCCGCGCCGGCCCCCGCCGCAGTGCATCGGCCCTTCGCCATGCTTTCCGACGACGACCTGCTCAACGTCGGCGTGCCCCGCGACTGGCTGGAGGTCGTGCGTGCGGCGGACGAGGCGAGCGTCGACGGCCTGTTCGCCGCGCTGCCGGACGAAGCGGCCGAGGCACTGCTCGACCATGCCACCGGCGGGCGGCTGCAAGACCATGTCGCGATGCGGGCGCTGCCGGGCGCCGATCCCTTCGCGCATCCGGACGCACAGCGGCGCTTCCGTGCGGTGGAGGGGCTGGAGGAGCTCAAGGCCGCGCTCGACGCGCCCTTCGCGCAATGGGCGGTGTTCCTCCATCCGGCGCAGCGGGCGCCGGTGACGCGCGACTGGAAGGGGCCGGCGCGGGTTTCCGGCTCGGCGGGCACCGGCAAGACGATCGTCGCGCTGCACCGCGCGGTGCATCTGGCCGAGCGGGCCGAGGCGCGGGTGCTGCTCACCACCTTCTCGAAGCCGCTGGCCGCCAGCCTCGCCGACAAGGCCGCGCTGATGACCGAGGCGCGCCCGGAACTGCGCCAGCGGCTCTCCGTGCGCGCGATCGATCAGGCGGCGTACGAGCTGTACGGCCGCGCGTTCGGCCAGCAGCCGAACCTGGCGACCGCAAGCCAGGTCCGTGCCGCGATCAAGGCGGCGGTCGATGCCGGGCATGGCAGCGGGCACAGCCCGGCCTTCCTCTACGAGGAATGGGACGAGCTGGTTGACGCCTGGGGGCTGCACGATGCCGAGGCCTATGCAGCCGTTCCCCGGATCGGGCGACGCACCCGGCTGGGACCGAAGCAGCGCGAAAGCGCCTGGGCGGTGTTCGCCTTCGTCCGCGATCGGCTGGCGGCGCGCGGGGTGGTGACGATGGCGGACGTGTATGGTCGGCTGACCCGCTGGGTCGCCGAGGGTGGCGCGCTGCCCTTCACCCATGTCGTCGTGGACGAGGCGCAGGATCTGTCGGTTGCGCAGGCGCGCTTCCTGGCAGCGGTTGGGCAGGCAGGCAGTCCTGACTCGCTGTTCTTCACCGGCGATCTGGGCCAGCGCATCTTCCACTTGCCCTTCTCCTGGGCGAAGCTGGGGCTCGACGTCCGCGGCCGGGCGCAGGTGCTGAAGGTGTGCTACCGCACCTCGCACCAGATTCGCCGCGCGGCCGATCGCCTGCTCGCGCCGGAGATCGCGGATCAGGACGGTATCGAGGAGAGCCGGCGCGGCACCGTCTCGGTGTTCGACGGGCCAGAGCCGATCGTGCAGCTATTCGACGACGCCGATGCGGAAACGGGTGCGGTGGCGGCATGGCTGTCGGGGCTGGTGGCTGAGGGGATGGCAGAAGACGAACTGGCGATTCTCGTCCGTGGTGAAGCGCAGCTGGCGCGGGGCCGGGCTGCGGCGAAGGCAGCGGGCCTGGCCGTGCCGGTGATCGCAATGCACGATGCCAAGGGTCTCGAGTTCCGCGCGGTTGCGGTAATGGCGCTGGACGAGGACGTGTTGCCCGATCCGGAGCGACTTACCGGCATTGGCGACCTTGCCGATCTGGAAGCAATCCAGGATGCGGAGCGGCACCTCCTCTATGTCGCGGCGACGCGCGGGCGCGACCGGCTGATGCTGTCCGGCGTGGCGCCGGGCTCGGAATTCCTCGATGACCTGCTGAACGCGGGCGCGGCGGGGCGGTAAAGGATCTCCATGGCTTTTGGCGTCTTCATCCACCGCTCGGATTCGATCTACGACGACACCCCCGCCGAGCGGTACCAGTTCCCGCCGCAATATCTCAGCCGCGCCCGTGCATTCATCGGTGACTGGATCGTCTATTACGAGCCGCGCAAGGTGCCGAACACGCGCGGGTACTTCGCCGTGGCGCGGGTGGAACGCATCGTGCCCGATCCCAGTGCATCGGGCATGTATCTCGCCCTGATCGAGCCCGGCAGCTATCTCAATTTCGCGAACCCGGTGCCCTTTGCAAACGCCGACGGGGCGGTAATCGAGCGGGGTGTTCTCAACGAGGCCGGACGTATCTCGGGCCGTGCCCAGGCTGCCGTTCGTGGCCTGTCCGCGTCGGATTTCAACCGAATTGTCGAGGCCGGGTTGGCCGAGCCCGCCCCGCTATTGCCCCGCACTGGCTTCGTGGACGCGCCTTCGGCCGTTCGCGAGGAGCGGACCCCGTTCGGCTTCGACGAAGTCCGGGAACGCGTCGACATGCTGGTATCGCGCGTGGTTCGCGACCGCGTCTTCCGGCGGATCGTCCTGCGAGCCTATGACGAGCGCTGCGCAGTCACATGCCTAAAGCTGATCAACGGCGGCGGCCGCGCGGAGGTGGAGGCGGCGCATATCCGGCCAGTCGAGGCCAATGGCCCGGATATCCTCAGCAACGGCCTGGCACTGTCCGGCACGGCGCACTGGATGTTCGACCGCGGCCTGATCGGCCTGGACGACGACATGCGGATCCTGATCTCCCGGCAGGCCAACGACATCGATAGCATCCGGTCGATCATCAACGCGAGCGGGCGCGCGATTCTGCCGCCGAGTGCCAGCGACCGTCCCCACCCGCAGTTCGTGCGATGGCACCGGGAGCATTGCTTCAAGCAGTAGCGAGGGGGCGATCGACGCTCGCCAGGGGCCTACGCCCTATGCGCTGATCGAGACCGAAATCATCGTCGGGCGCGGACTTTGCCCATAGGGAAATCGAGGGCACGTGCATTGATGGCAGCCGAACCTTGAGTGTACGCGCGATTGTACACCGACCCCCAAGTGGGTCGGTTCCGTTCACGTGTTTTCAACAACTTAGCGCGGGCTCTAATTAGTCGGGTACCCTGTCTCCCCGACCATTTTTCCCAAGCACTTAGCCGGATAGCCTTTGGCGCGGTTTACGCGCGGTTTACGGCATGGTGCGGATTGGGGTGCTGCAAGCCGTTCATTTCCCCTCGCGTTCCAGCCTCTCAATCATGACCCGACCGTCAAACGCCTGTTCCTTCACCGCTGGCGGCTGCCGCGCGGCCGGTCCTTCGGCGCGAGCCGGAGGCGAGCGGGGCGGGATGGAGCGGCGCTTCCCGGTGTGGGCCGGCGTTTGCCCTGAAAACGATCCGCGCCGCGCTCCCGGGGGTGGGAGGCGGCGCGGCGGGTCGTTGTTGGGCGAGGGGGATCAGCCGGTGCGGTGGGCGGGTTCGCGGATCATGCGGATCAGCAGCCAGGTGATGCCGCGATAATTGGCGCCGTGATAGGCCGAGCGCGCGCCGAGCGTCGTCGACAGGCGGCGATGCGCCTCTTCGAGCGCGTGATAGGGCATGTTCGGCAGCAGGTGGTGGAGCGCGTGATAGCGCAGCCCCACCGGCGCCCACAGCAGCGGCAGGATGCCCGGCGGGGGCACGTTGACCGAATCGAGATACTGGGCGGTGATCGTCATCGTCTCGCCCTCGCTCTCCCACACATGCGCGACGAGCGTGCGTACCTGGTTGAGCAGCGCGACGCCCGACAGCGTGCCGAGATAGAAGAGATAGGCGCGCAGCGGCACCGTGCCCGCGACGGTGAGCGCGAACAGCCCGATCGTCCACACGCTCGTCGCGACTTCCTGGACCAGCCAGTCGCGGCGGAAGCTGCCGGTCGGCGCCGGACGCTTGAACTCCATGTTGATTTCGAGCGCCGAGCAGCTTTCGACCACGAAACGGCGCAGCGGCGGGATGACGAACGAAAGCGGCCCGAGCAGGCCGAAGCGCAGCAGCAGCGCCACCGGCGCGAGGACCGAGATGAGCAGGAACACCGGCAGCGACCACGGGCTCATCCGCGCGAGCGCGAGATATTCCGGATCCTCGGGCGTGCCGTATTTGGTGCGCAGATGGTGGACGTTGTGGACGCCTTCATAAAGGAAGGACGGCACCATCATCGGGATGCCGAGCACGAGGTTCCACGCGATGCGGAACCCCGGCAGCGCGCCGCTGCGCAGATGCGTCAGTTCGTGGATGAACAGCGCGGCGCGATAGAGCGCGAGGATCGCGACGACGACCGCCGCCGCAGTGACGAGCGGATGGACGCCGGCGATCGCGAGCGCGAGCGCGCCATAGCCGAGCCCCGCCGACAGGAAGAAGTCGGGCCAGTAGAAGCGGGCGAGCGGCTTGCCGAGTTCGCGCTGGAGCGCAGCGGCGGCCTGAAGCATCGCACGGTCTTCGCCGCGGGCGACGTCCCAGCCGCCCGTCTGTGACGCAGCGGCAACGCCGGCGCCCCCGGCGCCGATATCGATCTGCGCCTCTAGCGCCATGATCTGCCTTTCCAATTCGTTATCCTTCGCTCTTCGACCCGTAAGCTGTGGACGGCGTTGACCCTTATCAAGGGCGGATTGCGGCCGTCGGCGCGGGCGAAACCCGCCCTGTCGCCCGATCCGGGCGCCGCCGACGCCATGCCGGGCCTGCGCGCGAAGGGCAACCATCCCCCGGCCCGCGCGTTCGCACTTGCAGCAGGGGGCAGTCCGCCCCTGGACCCAGAGATCGGCAAAGACGCGGCACTTTTGTGGCAGCGATGCGCGGAGGAACGATTTGTTGGACGTGGCAGGCGCAGGCGCGGGCGAGCATCCCGGCGCCCCGCCCGAACTGGAG
>JAFABD010000106.1 GCA_023426225.1 Pseudomonadota bacterium
CGCCGCCACCGCGCGACGCAGCGTCAGCGTGCCGGCCCGGATGCTGGCGCGGCACACGCGCCACCACAACTCGCCCACCGCCTGCTCGACGGGGGCCGCCGCTGCCGCGCCCCGGTTTTTGAGAAAGGCGGCGCGCAACCGTCCGATCCCGTCGAACAGCCGCCGCAACGTCGCCGCATCGGGCACCGCCTCGCGCGCCATCACGTGCCGCTGGACCAGGGCGGCGAGTTCGGCGTCGGGTGCCCCCAGCAACGCGGCCTGGCGTTCGCGCAGCAGCCGCTCGGCATTGGCGCGCATCACGTCGGCATGGCGTCGCGATGCGCCTTCGGGATGCTGACGATACAGCGTCAGCACGGCGTCGATCTGCGCGATGCGCCCGAACGGCCGCAGCCGGTGATACAGGTCGAAATCCTCGACATAGCGATAATCGGGCCGCTCGAACGGCGACAGCCGCCGTGCCGCCTCGGCGCGGAACATCACCGACGACCAGACGATCGGATTGCACACCAGCATCTGCCAGTCGATCAGGTCGGGCGACAGCGCGCGGGCCGCGGGCCACGGCACGCGCCGTCCCGCGACCAGCTGGTCGGTCGCGCTAGCCACCAGCACCGTGTCGGGCGCGGTATCGAGCCACGCGACCTGCTGCGCCAGGCGCTCGGGCAACGCGATATCGTCCTGGTCGAGCGCGGCGATATAGCGGCCGCGCGCCTCGGCAAAGGCGCGGTTGCGCGCGACCACCGGGCCGCCGTTCGCCGCCGATTCGATCACCCGCACCCGCGCGTCGCCGCACGCGCGCAGCAGCGCCAGCGTCGCGTCCGTCGACCGGTCGTCGACGACCACCAGCTCCCAGTCGGTCAGCGTCTGGGCATACAGGCTCGCCAGCGTGTCGGGCAGCCAGGCGGCACCGTTATACGCCGCCATGATGACCGAAACGCGGGGAGTCACGCGACGCGGCGCTCGGGTTGGTCGAGCAACTGGTCGACGATCATCTGGCCGATATCGTTCTGCCACAGCCACAGGCCGTTGGCCTTGCCGCTGAAGCTCGCCTCGCCGCCCAGCGCGCCCTCGGGGACATGCCCCGACGCCAGCCCGATCCCGAACACGCCCGGCACCGGTCGTCCGTCGCGATCGATCACGCGGCATTGCTGGTCGACCAGTCGCGGCCGCCCCGGCGCATCGGCCGCCAGCGCGATCCGCGTCCCGTCGGCGGCATAGAGCGGCAGCGCCCGCGGGCGATAGCCCAGCGCGCCGATCACCACGTCGGCCGCGGCGATCTCGTCGCGGATCGTCGCATCGTCGATCGTGCCGATCTGGCGCAGCCCCATGCGCGGATCGGGCGCGCGTCCGCCGATGCCCAGCATCCGCAGCACCAGTTCGCGCGCTTCCAGCCGGAATCCTGCCAGCCGATAGACGAAACCGCTCACCGGGCAGATGTCGTCCGGCCCGAAGTCGACGAAGCCGTCGGCATGCGCCGCCTCGACCGACGGATAGAAGGGCCGCAACGGCCGCCGGTGGTACATGCGCAGCGCCTCGGCCCCCAGCGGCAGCGCCGGCGCGGCCTTCAGGATCAGCGCCGCCGCCGCGACCGCGCTGGTCGATCCGCCGACGATCGCGATCCGCGGCGCCCGCTTGTCGCCCAGCCGCGCGCGCAGCGCGTCCATCCCGTCGAGCCGCAAAAAGGCGTCGCCGCCCATCAGCCGGTCGCCCGCCAGCTCGGCCAGCGGCGTTCCCGCGACGGTTTCGGCGCCGATCGCCTCGAGCGACTGATAGCCGCCGGTCGCGATCACCAGCCGCGCGGTCCGCATCACGCGCGTCTCGCCGGTCAGCAGGTTGCGCACGTTCACCGCCCAGTTGCCGTCGTCGGTACGGCGCGCGTCGATCACCTCGCTGCGCGTCGCGATATGGCCGCCATGCGCGGCGACCAGCGCGCCCAGCTCGGCGCCCGTCGCCTCCAGAAAGCCCGTCGTGCGCGACAGCGGCACGCCCAGCCGCCCGGCATATTGCGCGATTTCCTGCCCCGAATGGTGCTGCGACAGCGCCGCGACGCCGGGATGCGCATTGTCTTTCACCGCGGTCAGGAACGTCTCGGCGGTGCTGTCCGACGTGATGGCATAGGTGCCCAGCTCGCCGCGCCCCAGCACCGCGTCGCGCTCGACGATCGCCAGCCCGCGTTCGGCGAGCGGCAGCAGCGTGCCGTTCTTGCTCGCCGCGGTCAGCAGCGCGGTGCCCGCCGGCCCGCCGCCGACGATCAGCGCCGAATGGACGAAGCTGCCGCGCCGCTCGCGCCCGATGTTGCGCGCGCCCGACTGCGCGCACGCGTCCATCAGCGCGATGCACACCGCCTCGGCATCGGCCTCGGTCATCGCGTCGGTGACGGGCAGCGACAGGATGCGCCCCGCCACGTCGTCGCACACCGGCAACGCGCCAAAGCTTGCCTGCGCGCGGAACCATGGCTGCTCGGCCAGGTGCGGGCTGAAATAATGTCCCGCACCGATCCCCTCGGCGCACAGCATCGCGATGATCGCACGCCGGTGTCCGGCAAAGGCGCGCGGCAGCAACAGCGACTGGAACTGCAACGCCGGCCGCGATCCGCGCAGGTTCTGGAACTCGAACCCGCGCTCGGCGGCGAAACCGCCCAGGCGGTCGCGATAGACCGCGTCGAGCGCCATGCGATGCGCCGCCACGCGTTCGATCTCGTCAAGCTTCGCCTCGGCAAGCAGCCCCATCACCTCGGACAGCTTGGCGTTGAGCCCCGGCCCCTCGGCCGAACGCCCGCCCGCAAAGCCGAAATTGCTCATCCGGCGCAGTGCGGCGATCAGTTCGGCGTCGCCGCTGTGCACCAGCCCGCCCTCGGCGGTCGCGAACACCTTGGTCGCGTGCATCGAATAGACCACGGCAAAGGGCGCCCCCCGCCCGAACTGCCGCCCCTCGGCGTCGAGCGCGCCCAGCGACGCCGCCGCATCGACGACCACGCCGACGCCGCGCGCGGCATAGTCGCGATAGCGCGCCAGGTCGATCGCGGTGCCGAACGTGGCATAGGGGACCACCACCGCGATCCGTTCGCCATGCTCCGCAAACGCACGCGCCTCGGCCTCGGCGCTTGCGGCCCAGTCCTCGGGGTCGATGTCGCACAGCAACGGGGTCAGTCCGGCCCACTGCGCCGCCTGCGCGGTCGCGGCAAAGGTAAAGGCGGGGATCAGCGCATAGGCGCCCGTGCCCGCGCGCGGCCCGGCGGCGTGGCGGATCGCCAGCATCAGCCCCAGCGTCGCATTGGCAACCGCCAGGCAGTCGCCCTCGCCGCCGAACAGCGTCGCCGTCGCGCGCGCCTCGAACCCGCGCACCACCGGCCCGCCGTTGCTGAACAGCTGGCGTTCCTCGATCGCGCGCAACGCATCGCCCATTTCGCTCAGCCGCGCCGGATGCGGCACGATCAGCGGCAGCCGATCCATCTCAAATCTCCCACCCCTTTCGGCCGCCGCGGCAGCGGTGCCGATCGCCTTCGCGCTTACGCCTGCGGGGGCTTAGAATTGGTAAAGCGCGACGCCTGCCGATGCAGACGCCGCGCTTCCTGGGATCATTACTTAGGCCGCGACCGGCCGGGGC
>JAFABD010000139.1 GCA_023426225.1 Pseudomonadota bacterium
ATCCAGTGCAGCGCGGTGCCGACCAGCCCGCCGAGGATCACTTCGCTCCCGCGCCACCAGCCCGCTGCCAGCAGCGACGCACCCGGGTCATGGGCAAAGAACAGGATCGGCGCGGTCCACATCGACACGCGAAGGTCGGGCCAGCGGCGAACCAGCCCCGCACAGACCGCGACGCTCGCGCCGGTCTGCGCCGCCAGGCCGGCGCCCAGCGGTGCGATCAGGCTTCCGACGCTCACCGCCACGACGATTCCGACCACGGTCCCGCTGAACCGCCACAGGACCGCATTCTTCGTCTGATCGAGCTTCTCCTGCGACACGACCACGCCCGAAATCGACGCCCAGACCGGGTGAAGCAGCCCAAGCGTCGAGGCGAGTGCATAGGCGAGGGCGGCGGCGCCCGAACAGCGCAGCACAAAGGCAATGTCGCGCGCCGTCACCGCCGTTTTCATCGTCGGAGCCTCAGATTGGTGCGGGCCAGATCGACGATTTCGTCACCCCGCCCGTTCATGATCGCCTTGAGCATGTAGAGGCTGAAACCCTTGGCCTGCTCAAGCTTGATCTTGGGCGGGATCACCAGTTCCTGCTTGGCGGTGACGACATCGACCAGTGCCGGACCCGGATGGGCAAATGCGGTGCGCAGCGCGTCGTCAAGATCGCCCGAATCCTCGACACGCAGTCCCTTTACCCCCGCCGCCTGCGCCATGGCGGCAAAGTCGGGGTTGTGCAGGTCGGTACCGGTATCGAGATAGCCGCCCGCCTTCATCTCCATCGCCACAAAGCCGAGCGAACCATTGTTCGAAATGATCACCTTCACAGGCAGGCCGAGTTGGGCGAGCGACAGGAAATCGCCGAGCATCATCGTGAAGCCGCCGTCTCCCGACAACGAGATCACCTGGCGTCCGGGGGCGGCAGCCTGGGCGCCCATTGCCTGCAACATCGCGTTGGCCATCGAGCCGTGGTTGAACGAGCCGATCAGCCGACGCTTGCCGTTCATCTTGAGATAGCGCGCGGCCCAGACCGTCGGCGTGCCGACATCCGCGGTAAAGATCGCGTCGTCGTCGGCCAGTTCGCTCACCAGCGCGGTGAGATATTGGGGGTGGATCGGGGCACCGGACTTTGCCGGCTGGGCCAGCGCGTCGAGCCCCTCGCGGGCCTTGGCATAGTGGGCGCGTGCCGCATCGAGGAAGCGCGTGTCGTGGCGGGGCGCAAGGCGGGGGAGGAGCGCCGATACCGCCTCGCCGACGTCGGCGACGATCCCCTGCGAAAGCGGCGCGCGCCTGCCGAGCGCCGCCGGATCGCGGTCGATCTGCACGATGCGCGCCTTCTCGGGATAGAAATTGCGATACGGAAAGTCGGTGCCGAGCATCAGCAGCGTGTCGCATCCCAGCATCGCGTGATAGCCGGATGAAAAGCCGATCAGCCCGGTCATGCCGACGTCGAAGGGATTGCCCCATTCGACATGTTCCTTCCCGCGCAGCGCGTGGACGACGGGGGCGGCGAGCCTTTCGGCAAGCGCGACGACGGCGTCGTGCGCCCCGGCACAGCCGCTGCCGGCAAGGATCGTCACCGCCTTCGACTCATTGAGCGTCGCGGCCAGCCGTTCGATCTCCCCTTCGGCAGGCAGCAGCCGCGGCGAGGCCAGCGGCGCCCATTCGCCGTCGGCGGCAACCGGGGCGGGCTGCAGCGCGACGTCGCCGGGAAGCACGATGACCGCCACGCCCCGCTGTCCGATCGCCGTGCGCATCGCCCGGTGCAGCACTTCGGGCATCTGGGCGGGATTGGTCACCAATTCGACGAAGGCGCTGCACTCACGAAACAATTCCTGCGGATGCGTTTCCTGGAAATAGCCAAGGCCGATTTCCGAGGAAGGAATATGCGCCGCGATCGCGAGCACCGGGACATGGTTGCGGTGGCAATCGAACAGGCCGTTGATCAGATGGAGATTGCCCGGACCGCAGCTGCCCGCACAGACCGCGAGTTCGCCGGTCATCGCGGCTTCCGCGCCGGCAGCGAATGCGGCGGTTTCCTCATGCCGCACATGCATCCACGCGATGCGGTCGAGCCGCCGCAGGCTGTCGTTCAGGCCATTGAGGCTGTCACCGGTGACGCCCCAGATGCGCTTGACGCCGGCATTGGCAAGCGTGGTCGCAAGCAGGTCGGCGATGGTCATGGACATGAGGCTCACTCCCGGGAGGAAAGGGTGGACGAAACCAGGCTGTCGCGGGTGATTTCGGAAATCGAGCGGGCGCCGGTCAGCGTCATGGCGACGCGCATCTCACTGGCGACCAACTCGAGCAGGTGGGCGACGCCCTTTTCGCCGGCGGCTGCGAGCGCGTAGATATAGGCGCGGCCGAGCAGCACGCCGTCGGCGCCGTTCGCCAGCATCCTGACGACGTCGAGCCCGGAGCGGATGCCGCTGTCGACCAGCAGTGTCAGGTCGCCCTTCACGGCGTCGGCGATCAGCGGGAGCGCGCGTGCCGTCGAGAGCACGCCGTCGAGCTGCCGGCCGCCATGGTTCGAGACCACCAGCCCGTCGGCACCGAAGCGAACCGCGTCGCGCGCATCTTCCGGATCGAGGATACCCTTGAGCACCATCGCGCCTTTCCAGGAATCGCGGACCCATTGCAGATCGCGCCAGCCGATCGACGGGTCGAAATTGGCGCCGAGCCAGCCGACATAGTCCTCGAGCGTCGTCTTCTTGCGAAGATAGGCGGATACATTGCCCAGATCGTGCGGGTGTCCGCACACGCCGACGTCCCACGCCCAGCGCGGATGTGCAATCGCCTGCAGGATGCGTCGCTGTGCGGCGAACGGGCCGGACATGCCCGAATGGGCGTCGCGATAGCGTGCACCCGGCACGGGCATGTCGACCGTGAAGACCAGCGTGCGGACGCCCGCCGCCCAGGCGCGCTCGAGCGCGTTCCGCATGAACCCGCGGTCCTTCAGCACATAGAGCTGGAACCAGATCGGCCGAGTCAGCGCCGGCTGGACTTCTTCGATCGGGCAGACCGAGACCGACGACATCGTAAAAGGTATGCCGTGCGCCTGGGCGGCGCGGGCAGCCTGAACTTCGCCCCGGCGGGCATACATTCCCGTCAGCCCGACCGGTCCGAGCGCGACCGGCATGGCGAAGGATTCGCCCAGAATTTTCGTCGACAGATCGACGTCACCCACCGCTTTCAGTACCCGCTGCCGCAGCGCCAACGCGTGCAGGTCGGTCTGGTTGCGAAGCATCGTCTGCTCGGCATAGGCGCCGCCGTCGATATAGTGGAAAAGGAACGGCGGGAGCCGACGGCGGGCCGCCTCGCGATAATCGTTGGTCGACGAGATGATCATGCCACGGAAGCCTTTGCGGTTCTGAGCTGGGAGAAGGCGCGCGTCGCGCGTTTCCGGCGCGCCGCGGCTTGTTCGAGGCGTTCGAGCTGCTCTTCGACGAACAGCAGGTGTTCGGTGGCAGCCGTCCGCGCAGCAGCCGGTTGGCCGGCCAGAATGGCGTCAAGGATCTGGCGGTGCTGGCTGTCGAGCTGCGCCGGCAACCCGGGCAAGCGATAGAGTTGCGCCAGGCTGTCCGAGATGCTCGCTTCCAGCAGGCCCTCGAGGCCGCACATTAGCTGGTAGAGGACGGCATTATGCGCCGCCCGGGCGATCAGCTGATGGAAACCGGCATCGAGCGTTGCGAGCGTCCGGGGGGTATCGGCCGGCGCAGAGGCTGCCGGCGCCATAAGTGCGGTGGCAAGCGCGCGATATGCTGCCGCAATCGCGGCCCGGTCGTCGGGACCGGCACGCAGCGCCGCGTAAGCCGCCGCATCGCCCTCGAGCGATTTGCGAATCTCGATGACGTCGCGCCAGTATCCGGCGTCGCTGGCCGCGAGCGGCGCCAGCGATTGCAGCGCGACGCGAAGCGGTTCCGCGGTTTCGGGGGACGTGACATAGGTGCCGCCGCCGTGGCGCGTGGTGAGCAGGCCGCGGCTGACCAATTGCTTGATCGCCTCCCGCAAGCTGGACCGCGACACGCCGAGTTCCAGCGCGAGTTGTCGTTCGGCCGGGATTCGTTCTCCGACGGCGAAACGTCCCGCCGCGATCATGGCTTCGATGTGTTCCGAAATCGCCGACACCGCCACCTCCAACGTCTCGCGGAAGGTGGGATTGGTCTGGCCAGATGTCAACAAACCGAAAAATATACGGCAGAAAGAGTTAGGACTGTTGGATATTGGTATGACCAATATGCCCCTTTCCCGTACCCTCAATTCTGAGGGCATGACGGGCCGTCACCGGGAACGCGGCGCACGCTTTGGGCGAACTCAAGCCCGGCAGGTTTGGACAGAATTTGGCAAGGGGGCCGATTTCCACCGTAACAAACGAACAGCAGAGGGCATTCGTACATTCCGCTTCGACAATTGTTTGCGCCCAGTGCAACGATATGTGACTTTCTGCCTCATTGAACGAACGGTTCGGCTTCGACACTCTCACCATCGTACCAAGGCCCGTAGCGGGCCGAAGAACGGGGGACGAAATGCGCCGGACCATCGCACTTGCCGCACTGACGCTCGTCGGCGCCTGCTCGGGCGCCAAGCACGAACAACCTGCGAACCAGACACAGGCGGGCGCGCCGGCGGGCGGTAGCGCCCAGACGTTCAATCAGGTTGTCGACGGGGATGTGCTCACGCGCATGTTTCGCTGGTGGAACGACGCCTATACCAAGCCCGACGGCTTCACGGCCCAATCCTTCGGGCAGTATTTCACGGCGGATGCCGTCATGCAGATCAATGGCAAGGTCAGTGCCAAGGGGCTGGACGACCTCGCCGCCCATTTCCGCATGATCCAGCAACGCACGCAGAAGGTGAAGATCAATCTGCCGTTCCGCGCGGCATTCTCGTCGCCCGACGGCAGCAAGATCTACACCTATCACACGATCGATGCCGAAGAGAACGGCAAGCCCGCCAAGGAAATGGTGATGGGCTATGCCGAACTCCGCGACGGCAAGATCGCGCTCATCAACTTTCTGGACATGGAAGGTGCGCCCCAGCCGGGCGCGCTGTGAAATCACGCCGTTGAACTGAGGGACAGGGAATCGGGTCGCCGCGCACCATCAAAAGATGGGCGCGCCGAACGGAAGAAGGGGAATATAGAATGCGCAAGTCCTTATTCTATTGCTCGGCCTTGACGGGCGTCGTCGGCGCCTTGCTTGCCGCACCGGCATGGGCGGACGACGTCGTCAAAACACCGGATGCCGCGGCGCCTGTCGCGGATGCCGGACAGGACGGGCAGGCGGCTCGCCCGCAAAAGGATGCCGGCCAGGAATTCGGCACCGGCGACATCGTCGTGACGGCGCAGCGCCGTGCGCAGCTCGCCACCGACGTTCCGATCAGCCTGAGCGCGTTCGACGCCGCGGCGATCGAGAAGCAGAACATCAAGGGGCTCGACGACTATTTCGCCAAGGCCCCGAACGTCAGCTTCACGTCCACCGGTTCGCGTGACCGCAAGGAGATCAGTATCCGCGCCATCACGAACCAGTTGAGCGACGAGGCAATCCCGCGCACGAGCACGTTCGGTTTCTACATCGACGATTTCAACGTCTCTTCGGGCACGGTGAATCCCGAGATCGTCGACATCCAGCGCATCGAGGTGTTGCGCGGTCCGCAGGGAACCTATTTCGGGCGCAACGCGATCGGCGGCGCGATCAACATCACGACCAACCAGGCGAACACCAAGGCGTTCGAGGGCGAGGTTTCGGCGGGCTATTCCAGCTTCAACACGGTCGATCTCAGCGGTGTCGTCAACGTGCCGATCGTTCGTGACAAGATCGCGCTGCGCGTGGTCGGCCGCTACCAGCACAGCGACGGGAATATCAAGAATATCAACCCGATCGGCGGCGGCAACGACTCCGACTATTATTACGGCAAGGGCATGCTCCGCCTGACGCCGACCGACGAACTCACCATCGATCTGGTCGGCACCTACACCAAGGAACGTGTCGGGATGCGCGAAGGCGTGCCGTCGGGCGTGCTGGGCCAGACCGCGCTGGCGGTGGTTTATCCCGATATCGCCAACCCCAAGGCGGACCCGGACGGCGTCGGCTTTTTCCCCGACAACGACAGCAAGGTCAATTTCAACCGGCCGCAGCGGATCGGCACCGAATTCTATTATCTGACAGGTCGCATCAAGTACGAGAACGATGCGATCTCGATCACCAGCATCACGGGCTATGTCAATTCGCACCAGTTCCTTCAGGGCGATATCGACGGTTCGAGCCACGATTATTATTACGAGACCAAGCCGGTCGACCGTGACTCGTTCAGCACCGAGACGCGGATCCAGTCGCCCGATGACGGGCGGGCGCTTTCGTGGACGGTCGGCGGCATGTACGCCAAGGACACCGGGGCGATCAACCAGTTCACCTATACCGGCGCGGCTAACCCCTTTGGGCTGCCGGCGGACATGGTGATCACCAGCACGCAGAATTCGGGCCGTTCGGAAAGCTGGGCGCTGTTTGCGCAGGGCCAATATGAGGTGACGCCGAAACTCTCGCTGACGGTCGGCGGGCGCTATACGCACGAGAAGGTGACGGTCGCGCAGAAGAACACGTCGAGCGGCAACGTCAACGGCGTGGTCGACGACAGCGCGAGCTTCAACAACTTCTCGCCGCGCTTCACCCTGGCATACAAGCTTGGCGATCGCACCAACGTCTATGCGACGGCATCGCGCGGCTTCAAGGCCGGCGGGGTCCAGATCAACCCCAAGATCGCGGACACCTCCTATGCGCCCGAGACGCTTTGGAACTATGAAGTCGGGTTCAAGATGCAGTCGGCCGATCGCCGTCTGCTGCTCAACACCTCGGTCTTCTACATGGACTGGAAGAATCTCCAGACCGAGTTCGCGGTGGCGCAGGTCAACGGCAACGTGATCACCTTCTTCTCGGGCATCGAGAATGCGGCTTCGGCGCACAGCGTCGGCGTCGAGGCGGATGCGTCGTACCTGATCACGCCCGGCTTGCAGGTGGGTGGCACGGTCGGCTATCTCGAATCGAAATTCGGCAGCTACGACAACGCCTATATCAACGGACAGGTGGTCAACCTGTCGCATCGTCAGATGCCGAACGCACCGAAATGGACGCTCAGCGCCTTTGCCGAATATAATTTCACGCCGGTGAGCGGTTATGAAGCCTATATCCGCGGCGAATGGTCGTATCGCGACATGATCTATTCGGACAAGGCGGCCTTGCTCTATAACGTCTGGCCCTATCGCGTCCCGAGCTTCGACCAGTTCAACCTGCGAATGGGCGTGACGCGCGGTCGGGTGCAGGTCCAGGCCTATGCCGAAAACCTGTTCAAGAGCCGCTATTTCACCAACGCCTATGAAAAGGCCTTTGCCGGCGGGTTGTTCGTCCAGCCCTCGGTGCGGAACATCGGTATCCGCGCAAAGGTCCACTTCTGATGCTGAAGGGGGAGGGACCGGCTCGTCGCGAACTGCTGGCGGGTGCCGCCGGCTGGATCCTCGTTGCGGGGCTGGGCGCACGGCCGGCTTCGGCGGCGCGCGTTTTCGGCCAGGCAACCGCCGGACCCGATGCCGCGCTGCGGGCGCTGCTCGACGAGGCTTATGCCCGCACGCTCGAACTCAGTCCCATGCTGGGTGCGAGTGTGGGGGCGGCGATCGGCCGCGATCGGTGGGACGATTTTTCGTCCGCGGGCGAGCAGGCGGTGGCTGATACCGCCGCGCTCAACCTGCGCCGGTTGCACATGATCGACTATGCGGGTCTCTCCCCCGACGCACAGGTTCAATACAAGGCGTTCGAAAGCGATCAGCAGATCATCGTCGAACGCTATCGGTGGCGTCGGCACGATTATCCGCTCAACCAGATCGTCGGGCTGCCGATCGACGTGCCGAACGTTTTGATCAACCAGCATCCCATCGCGTCGATGGCCGATGCCGAGGCCTATGTCAGCCGGCTGGAACTGACGCCGCAGCCGTTTGATCAATTGATCGAGCGCCTGCGCGACCATGCGGCGGCCGGATTTCTGATGCCGGCGTCGCTCTATCCGCTGCTGATCGACGGCGCACGCCAAGTGATCCGCGGCGCGCCGTTCGAGGCTGGCGATGACAGTCCCGTCTGGGCTGATTTCCAGCGCAAGGTCGGCGCCGTCGACCTTGCCACGGCCGCGCGCGATGCGTTGCTTGCCCGGGCGAATGCCGCACTGACCGGACGGTTTCAGGGGGCCTATCAGCGCCTGATCGCCGAGCTTGAGCGCCAGGCGGCAAAGGCGACGCGCAGCGACGGCGTGTGGGCGCTGCCTGACGGAGAGGCCTATTATGCCTTTCTGATCCGCCAGTTCACGACGACGCGGATGACGCCCGAACAGATCCACCAGCTGGGGCTGGCAGAGGTCAAGCGTATCCATGGCGAGATGCAGGCGATCATGGATCGCGTGGGCTTTTCGGGTACGTTGCAGGCCTTCATGGCGCAGTTGAAGCGCGATCCCAAATTCTACTGTCCCAACACCGACGCCGGCCGGCAGGCCTATCTGGATCGCGCCAACGCCATTCTGGCAAAGATGCAGGCGGCGCTCCCCAAGGTATTTCGTGAGCCGCCGTTGCCGCTCGTCATCCGTCGCGCCGAAATCTATCGCGAACCGTCGTTGCCGGCGGGATATTATGACGCGGGCTCGCCGGACGGCAAACGGCCGGGCTATATCTACCTCAACCTGCGTGACATGGCCGATCGGGCCACGTTCGACCTGGAAGACCTGCTCTATCACGAAGGGCTTCCGGGGCATCACATGCAGATCTCGACGGTGCTGAAGAACCCTCAGGTGCCCGAGCTGCGCAAGACCAACGAGTGGTGGCAGAACACCGCCTTTGTCGAGGGATGGGCGCTCTATGCCGAATCGCTCGCCAAGGAACTCGGGTTCTATCAGGATCCCTATTCGGACTTCGGCCGGCTGGGCGGTGAATTGTGGCGTGCGTGCCGGCTCGTCGTCGACAGCGGGCTGCATTACAAGCGCTGGTCGCGTGAGCAGGCGATCCGCTATCTGGATGACAACACCGCCAGCACCCATGCCGCAAATGTCGCGGAGATCGATCGTTATCTTGCGGTGCCGGGGCAGGCGACGGCCTTCACCGTCGGGATGCGCGCCTTTCGCCAGCATCGCGATCGCGCCCGTGCGGCATTGGGCGCGGCGTTCGACATCCGCGACTACCACCGGGTGGCGCTCAACTATGGTTTCATTCCGCTGAGCGCGCTCGAGCAGGCGGTCGACAACTGGATCGCGGCCGTGCGCGGCGGCAAGCGGGGGGCGGCATGATGCGCCTGCACCGGCTGGCGGCGATGTTGATGGCCGGTGTCTGCGCGTTGCCCGCAGTCGCACAGCAGCACGACATGCGTACCGGCGCTTCGGCGATGAAGATCGTCGCGCCGCTGCCGCCCGCGCCCGCGTGGCACGGCAAGAGCGAAGCGCTGCTGGTCGCTCCGGACGCTGAATGGGCGACGCCTGCCGAACGATCGGGAATGGTGCGAACGGCCGGCTATGCTGAGGTTCGCGCCTATCTCGATCGCCTCGCCGCGGCATCGCCGCTGATCCATGTGGTCACGATCGGAAAGACCTCGCTGGGCCATGCCTTGCTGGCGGTGATCGTCAGCAGTTCGGGGGCCGCCAGCCTGGATTCGATCGATCGCAACAAGCCCACGATGCTCGTCCAGGCCGGCATTCATCCCGGCGAGAGCGACGGCACCGATGCGGGACTGATGTTGCTGCGCGACATCGCGTTGCGCGGCAAGCATGGGTTGCTCGATCGCGCCAACCTGATCTTCGTGCCGATCTTCAACATCGACGGCCACGAGAACGTTTCGCAGTTCAGCCGCCCAAACCAGCGCGGGCCGGTCGAACAGGGGTGGCGTACGACGGCGCAGAATATCAACCTCAACCGCGACTATATCAAAGGCGATGCGCCTGCGATGCAGGCGATGCTGGGGCTGATCGATCGCGTCGATCCCGCGCTTTACCTCGACCTTCACGTCTCCGACGGCGTCGATTTCGCCTATGACGTCACGTTCGGCTTTCAGGATGCGCCGTACAGCCATTCGCCCGCGGCGAACAACTGGCTCGAAACCGTGTATCGGCGCGAAGTGGGGGCCGCGCTGAAGGCGGCCGGCCATGTGCCGGGACCGCTGGTGCTCGCCGTCGACGATCGCCATCCGGAACGCGGGCTATCGCTTCCCGCCTTCGCGCCGCGCTTTTCGCACGCTTATGGCGACTTGCGTCATATGCCTTCGGTGCTTGTCGAGGATCATGCGCTGAAGCCGTTCCGGCAGCGCGTCCTGGGCGCCTATGTCCTGCTGGAGCAGTCGCTGCGCACCGTGGGCGATCAGGCGCCGGCGCTGACCGCTGCGATTGCGAAGGACAAGGCGCGGCGTGGAACGATGGTGCTGAGCTGGAAGCCCAGGCCGGACCCGGTGCGCATGGTGCCGTTCCGCCAGATGCAGGCGGAGCATTTCCGGTCGCCGATTTCGGGGACCGAAGAGATCCGCTATCTGGGGACGCCCGCTCCCGAAAAACCCTATCCGCTCTATGGGTCCAGCCCCGACGTGACGCTGGAATTGCCGCGTGCCTATTGGGTGTCGGTCGCCGATGCCGAGGTGATTGCACGGCTGCGGCGTCATGGTGTCCGGATGGAAACGCTGCAGGAACCGCGGACGGTCACGGTGGACATGATCCGCGTGAGCGGCGCCAAATTGGCGACGAATCCGGTGGAGAACCGTGTGCGCGTGAGTGCGACCGGCTATACGCACGAGACGCACCGCGAGACGTATCAGCCGGGCTCCGTTCGCATCCCCACCGACCAGCCGCTGGGCGAACTCGTCGCCACGATGCTCGAGCCGCAGTCCGAGGATTCGCTGTTCCAGTGGGGTTTCTTCCTGGGGATGCTCAGCCAGACCGAATATATCGAAGGCTATGTGATCGAGCCGCTGGCGCAGCAGATGATCGCGCGCGATCCCGCGCTGAAGGCGGCCTTCGAAGCGAAACTGGCGAGTGATCCGGCCTTCGCCGCAGATCCGGACGCCCGGCTGGCTTGGTTCTATGCCCAGACCGCCTATTTCGATTCGAGCTATCTCCTCTATCCGGTCGGCCGAGAGGTCGACCGCTGACCGGGGGCGGGGGGGGGGGGGGGTG
>JAFABD010000156.1 GCA_023426225.1 Pseudomonadota bacterium
CCCCGGCCAGCCGCCACGCGACCAGCGCGACCGCGGCACCGAGCAGAAGGTCGATCAGATAATGCGTCCCCTCGACCGGCGTCGAGAGCAGCATCGCGCTCGTGATTCCGGTGAGCACCCAGCGCAACGGGCCGCACCGCCAGGCCGCGGCGATATAGAGCGTGCCCGAGGCCGCATGGAAGCTGGGCGCCGAGACCAGCCCGCGGAGCTGGCCGAGATCGACGAGCCGCTCGCCATGGTGGCGCAGCACCGGAATCAGGTCGGGCTGCCACAATTCGCTGGTCGGCATATAGGGAATCGGCCCCTTCCACAGCAGCGCGAACGGGCCGATCGCGGGCATCCAGTGGAACAGCGCCAGCGTCAGGATCGCGGCGATCCAGAAGGCGGCGAGGAAATGATGCGCATCGCGGCGGCGGCCGGTGGCGGCGAACCAGGCGAGCAGCGCGGCGGGGGTGAGATAGATGCTCTGATACGCCGCGATGCCGAGGAGCTGGAGCTCGCGATGCTCGGAAACGAGGCGATACCAGGCGAGCCAGTCGAAGCGCAGCGCGGCGTCGATCCGCTGGAGCGTGGCGTCGACAAAGCCCTGCGACAAGGCGGCGACGGGATAGCTGCTGACCGCGCCGGTGAGCGCCATCGCGGTGAAAAGCGTATAATATTCAACGCCATGCGCCAGCGAAATGCTCCAGCGCCGCCCATCGCGGGCGCACCAGGCGCGGACCAGCGGGCCGATCATCAGCACCAGATAATAGGGAATGTTGCTGCGGCTGAACGGATCGACCGCAAGCCCGGCGGACCAGAGCAGCAGCGTGCACGCCGCCAGGCTGGCAACGACCGCCCAGCGCACCTGCGCCGCGCTGAACCCCAGCGCGTGATGCCCGCTTTCCGTAGCGTCGGAGACGGGCTGCGCCCCCAGGTGGGGCGCCAGCGCCACCGCAGGCGCGGGCTGGATCACCATCGCCGCGGCTCCGGCCGGAGGAGGATCGGGAACAGGGTTGGACCAAGCGACGCCATGGCCGACCCTAACCCGCAAATCCCCCCGCGCCTAGCCGGTCAGACGCCCCAATGACGCGCCGAAACGCGCCGTTGCGGGGCAAAAGCGCGCGGATCGCCGCAAAAATCGTGCAGCCGGCGTCGTTCGCGCGGCACCACGCGCCGTTCGGCGACACGCGATGGCGTGCCCCCGATTCCCGGCCGCGCCGCCGCCGCCGCCCGCGCGGTCAGAGCCGGATCAGCCGGTTGCGCGCCGAGGGCAGCTTGCCCTTGAACATGCGGAACAGCGTCCATTCCTCGATGATCTTGTCTTTGGCGAGATAGCACAGCCCGATGGCGTCGCCCGAAGGCAGCCGGGCGATCACGCTGCGCCCGCCCATGCGCGCGCAGAACACCGAGGCGGGATTGGCCATCGCGCTCGCCTCGGCAGGAACGAGCAGCACGGCCCCCGCCGCGACGGCGAGCGCAGGGAACAGGCGAGAGAGGCGGGACATCGGCGGTCGATCCATCACATCGTTTCGGATGCGTGCCGCGATAGCGTGCCCCGGCTGAACGTCCGGCAACGGGACGGGGGCGTGCGGGTTGGGGGAAGCGCGATGCGAGCCGGGCGCCCCCAGGGATATGCAACGAGGACGATGACGCGCGCCCGGGCGGAGGATCCGGTTCAGCATCGCATCGTCAACATCGCATCGCCCTTGCCGACGTGCGCAGTCGGTTACGCAGATGGAAAACGTCGAACGGCGCGGCGCACGGCTAGAGACGCAGCGACACGCTCGCGACGGCGTCGCGGAGCCAGCGATGCGCGGGGTCGCCGCCGCGGCGTTCGTGCCAGAGCTGGACGAAGGCAAAGGGCGGAATCGGAAAGGGCGGTTCGAACACGGCCAGCGCCGGATCATGCGCAGCGTGCGCAAGGGCCTTGCTCGCGACCGTCAGCACCAGATCGGTACCCTGGATCAGCCGCGGCGCGGTTGCCCAGTGCGGCAACGTAACCGCGACGCGGCGCGCATGGCCAAGGGTATGCAGCGCCGCGTCGATTTCGGCATCGGCCCCGTCCCGCATCGCGACGAGCACATGCGGCCGGGCGAGATAGGCCGCCAGATCCAGGCCGCCATCGCTCCCGACCTGCTGCCGGTCGGCGAGGCAGGCGAAATGCTCGACGAAAAGCCGCGACGCCTCGAGCGGCTCGGGAAGATCGGGAAACACGCCCAACGCGAGATCGCAATCCCCGTCGAGCACCAGCCTGAGCATGGCTTCCCGGCTCGCCTGGGTTATCGCCAGGTCGATTCCCGGTGCTTCATCGCGAAGCCGTTTCACAAGGCGCGGAAGGACGACGGCAGACCCGTAATCGGACATCGCCACGCGGAATGTGCGTCTGGCCGACGCCGGATCGAACCCGGCCGGCCCCAGAACCGCCCGTACCAGCCGCAGCGCATCGGCGAGCGCAGGCGCGAGCGCCCGCGCGCGGACGCTGGGCACGAGCCGTCCGTCGCGGCGAATCAGCAGCGGGTCGTCGAAAAGATGCCGCGGGCGCGCAAGCGCGTGGCTGACCGCAGGCTGGCTCATGTTCAGCCGAGCCGCCGCGCGCGACACGTGCCGTTCGGCGAGCAGCGCATCAAGCACGACGAGCAAGTTGAGATCGACCCCGCGAAGCGTATTCCTGTCGTGCATATGCGAGGTGATAATTCGGAATTATCATTCGCCTGTTAAATGACCGATGCGTTTGCGTGGAGGTAGACCATGCAAACCAACGCGATGTTTCCCATCGTCGGCGCCATCCTGGCGGGCGCCGTCGTTCCATTCCAGGCCGGAGCCAACGCGGCGCTGGGCCGCACGCTGGGCCATCCGTTATGGGGCACGTTCGTGTCGCTTTGCGTCAGTCTCGCCTGCGTGCTGCCCGTGATGATGCTGGCGCGCGTGGAGGCGCCGACGCTGTCGAACCTTGCGCAGGCCCCCCGCTGGGTGTGGATCGGCGGCGTCGCCGGCGTCGTCTATATCACGGGCGCGCTGCTGCTGGCGCCACGGTTGGGCGCCGCCGGCTTCATCGCCGCGGTGGTTGCCGGGCAGATGCTGGCATCGATCGTCGTCGACCAATGGGGCCTGGTCGGCCTTGCGCACCGACCCATCGCCTGGCCGCGCCTGGCCGGACTGGGCCTGATCTTTCTGGGGCTGGTCGTGATGCAGTGGCAGACGCTGGGCACCCGCTCCGCTGCGTCGTGACCGGGGCGCCCGACGGCGGGGTCGGCCGGCGCCGGCCCGGCGGGCGGCGCGGCGGCGGCGATCAGGACCGTCGATAGAGCTGGTCGCGGCACCGCAGCAGGAAATCGCGGACGTAGCGGACCGACTCGGCCTTGGTCGCCCCGGCATAAAACCAGTCGTCGAACGCATCCGCCGCCTCGCTCGGCGGCGGTTCGAAATCGAACAGCCGTTCGCCACCGCTCCGCAGCGCCCCCGAGAACACCGCTTTCTGATATTCCAGCTCGAGCTGCCATTCGGCGCGGTAGCGCGCCTCAACCAGAGCGATGTCGCCCTTCGTCGTCGGCTGCCACCATCGCTTGCCGCGACGCGCAAGGTGGCGGATCAGCCGCTTGCGGCTGGCGCGCCATTTTTCGGGATCGTCGGTGAGCGCGACCGGCTCTGCCCGCCTGGGTGCATCGGCGCTCCCCGCCTGCTCCGCCATGGCTTCGCGAAACCGCGCACGCAACTCAGGCCATTGCAGCGCGTCGACTGCGGCCACGCCAAGGGCGAGGTGCGGGGCAAAATTGTCGCAATACTGGACAAAGCCGCCGTTGCTCACCTGACCGACGATGTCGGACCACATCATCAACGTGCGCTGCGCCGGGGTGAGTTGCAGATGGCCGGGATGGTCATAATGGTCCCATCCCCCGACCGTCATCACGGCGGGCACATGGATGAGGGTTTCGCCCGTCATCCACCAGTCGTCGTCGACATGGCTTGCCGCCTGCTCGAACGCGGCGTCGGTCATCTCAGGGCGCGTATCGGTCACATCCACTCCATCAGGCCGGATCGTTGCTCCCCGCCGGATCGCGCCGATCGCTTGCGTTCGCGTTCGCGCAGCATCGCCTGTTGCCAGCGGCCCGGCGCCTTGTCGGTGCGATGGGTGCAGCCCGGCCAGCAGCAGGGGCGCTTCTTTCCCTCCGCCAGCGAAGCGCAGGTGCGTTCGATGCGGCGGCAGCGCGTCGCGGACTGCTTTGCGTCCTCGATCCAGCAGATGAACTCGTTGCGGCCGAGCGCCGTCAGCGCCGCCCAGTGCGCGAGCAGCGCGGCGTCGGCGCGCAACGCCTGTTGAAGATCGTCGGGCGCGTCGTGCACCGTGCCGTGGGGAAAGTCGGGGCTCATCACCGCTCCGTTGCCGAACGCGCCGACACGTTACCGCGTGCGACACCGCCCCGGCAAGCACCGATCGGCACGCGGGGGCCGGGCGCGGTGCCCGGCCCCGGTCGGTCAGGGTTCGCCGAAGCCGGCGAAGGTGACGGTGACGATGCTCGGCACCTCGCGGACGAGCGGGGGGCGGTTGCGTTCGACGACGCGGGTCGCCTCGGCCGTGACCGCGGTGGCGGCCGAGCTGGCGGCGGTGAGCGCGCCGGTGTTGACCGCAGCGACGAGCGGGATGCCCGTCGCATTGCCCTGAACCTGGATGTTCGCGGCGTTGACCACCTGGAGCGCGGCGAGGTTGACGCTGCCCGACACGCGGATCCCCGCCTCGCCCGCGTCGATCGTGCCGAGCGGCGCGATCAGGTCGACGTCGCCGGGGCGCACCTCGGCGATCGGGTTGAGCGTCGCGATGCCCGCGCCCGACGACGGCGCCTGGGGCGCGAGGCTGACATTGCCATAGTCGTCGTAGAAGCGGCGCGGCGGCGTGTAGAGGATCGTCGACTTGGCGCCGCGGCCGGCATTGATGTCGCCGCGCACCGACCAGGCGAAGATGTCGCCGCCGAAGGTCGTCATGATCCGCGACAGGCCGAGCAGCAGCGACCCCTGGCTGAACAGGCGGATGTCGCCCTGCCCCTGCGTCACCACGCCCGCGCTGGCCGGGGGCACCGCGCCCTGGACGCCGACCACGATCTGGCCGCCGGGCGCGAGCATTTCGATGTTGCCGCCGAAATCGGTGCGCACCCCCGAACCGCCGAACAGCACGATGTCGCCGGTGCGCGCGACCGGCGCGCCCGCCGCGTCCTTTTCGGGGAACAGCGTGCCGATCATCGTGCGACCGCGCAGATAGGAGCCGAAGCGGCTGCTCGCCGGATCATTATATTCGCGGCCGCCCGCGCGCAGCTCGGCGAAATAGAGCTGGCGCAGGAAGATCCGCTGGCGTTCGGGCGGCAGCGCGTCGAACGCGGCGAGCGCCTGGGCGTCGGTGCCGGCAAAGCCCGTCTGCCCCGCGAGCCATGCGCGCAGCTCGGCGGTGTAGACGCGGACCGCCTTGCCCGGCTGATCGGCGAGCGGCCGGGCCGGATCGGCGAGGTTGGCCGGATCGAGATAGCGCGTGCGCAGCGCCGCCCAGTCGGCCCCCGCCGCCATCCCCGCCATCAGCGCGATCGACGCGCCGGGACGGGTGTCGCCCGGCACGATCGCGCCGAGCGAGGCGAAGCCCGCGCGATCCTCTTCGAGGATGTTGCGGCCCGCGACGACCTCGAGCTGGCCCGGCCCGGCGACCTGGAAGCCCGAATAGAGGATGTCGCGCCCCGCCGAGACGAGCGACAGGTCGGTCGCGCCGCCATGGACGAACAGGTTGCCGGTGAGGCTGTCGAACGCGGCATCGCCGACGGTGCGCGGCAACCGATCGGGCGTGCCGAGCCAGCTGCCGCTGCCGACGATGTCGCGCCCCGCCTTCATCCACACCGGCCCGGCGCCCTGGTAGAGCGTGATGCCGCGCTGGGCGAGGCGCAGCACGCCGCCGGTGCGCACGCCGACCAGATCGCCGTCGCGGGCATAGAAGCGCGACGGCGCGGTGCCCAGCGGCTCGCCGCCGACGCTGTCGTAGCCGAAGCCGAACAGCGCGAGCGCCGCGCCGGTAAGCGGGCTGAGCCCCACGCCCTCGAGGCGGGCGCCGCCGGTGGCGAAGCCGGGGTTGAACGGCGTCACCAGCGTCGACAGCACCGCGCCCGACCGGCTGATCGCATAGCCGCCGGCATAGATCGAGCCGCCCGCGAGCAGCTCGAGCGCGCCGTCGCGGCCGGGCGCGAGCGTGAGCGAATAGGCGTCGGCAGCGCCCGTCGCGGTGCCGGTGTAGAGCCCCGAGCTGCCGTAATAGAGGTTGCCGCCCGCCGCGACCGCGCGGAGGATCGAGGGATAGACATAGCGCCCGTCGACGGGGCGCACGTCGCGCAGCACGAGCGGTTCGCCGGTGGAGTCGATTTCGCCCGGTGCGGTGATCGGCGTGAGATTGCCGCCCGCCGCGAACAGGTCGATCGCGGTGCGCCCGGTCCACAGCGAGAACCAGCCGAGCCCGCCACCGGTGCCCGCCGCCCCGCCGAAGCGCCACGCGCCGGGGTTGCGCTGTTGCGCGCGGCCCGCATCGGCGACGCCGCCGACGACGAGGTCGCCGCGGCTGTTGAGCCGCACCGTCGCGT
>JAFABD010000164.1 GCA_023426225.1 Pseudomonadota bacterium
GGCCGCATCACCGTCGGCGACGGGCGCCTCGGGCTCGGCCGCTGCCGCCGGGGTGGTTTCGACCACAGGCGCGGGAGCCGCCGGCGCGGCCTTGGCCTTGGCGCGCGCCTTCGGCTTGGCCGGCGCCGCCTCGGCCGGGGTTTCGGCATCAGCCTTCTTGCGGCGCGTGGTGCGCTTGGCCTTGGGCTTTTCGGCTGCCGGCTCCGCCGCGGTTTCGGCGGCAGCTTCGGCCGCGACAGGCGCCGCCTCGGCATCGGCCTTCTTGCGACGCGTCCGCTTGGGCTTGGCGGGCGCCTCGACCTCGGCCGCGGCCTCGGCAGGCGCTGCCACCGCCGCCGGCTCGACGACCGCGGTCTCGGCGGCGACATCGGCCTTCTTGCGACGGGTGCGCTTGGGCTTGGCGGGCGCCGCCTCGGCAACCGCCTCAACCGGTGCAGCCTCTTCCGCCGCCGGTGCCGATGCCGCCACTTCGGGCGCAACGGCCGCATCGGCCTCACCCTCGGGCGCCACGTCGACGGGAGCTTCGGCGGGGGCTTCGGTGTCGGCCGAGGCCGTGCTCACCGACTCCTCGCCGCGTTCGCCGCGACGACCGCCGCGGCGGCCACGACGGCGGCGCTTGCGTCCGCCCTCGCCCGGCTCGGCGGCGTCCGCCGCAGGTGCCGCCGCTTCGCCGGCCTCGACAACGGCATCGGCCTCGACCTCGGTTTCGGCCTCGGCGGCAACCGCCTCGTCGTCCTCGCCGAAGTCGGCGTCTTCGCCCGCTTCGCCATTCTCGCCGCCCTCGACGGCGCCGGTCTCGTTGCGACCGCGGCGGCCGCGGCCACGACGACGGCGACGACGGCGACGGCCGCCCTCACCCTCTTCGCCTTCAGCCTCGCGCGGCGCGGGCGTTTCGGCGGTCGATTCGGCCTCGGCCTCCTCGATCTCCTCCTCGTCCTCGATCTCCTCGACATAATCCTCTTCGGGTTCGTCGAGCAGCGGCGCGATCTTGGGCGCATAGGCCGGCGGCGGCCCCGACGCCTCGACCGACATGCGCGCGCCCTCAAGCTCGCCGTCGGCGGCGACCTCGATCATCACGCCGTAGCGTTCCTCGATCTCGGCAAGTTCGCCGCGCTTCTTGTTGAGCACGTAGAAGGCCGCTTCCTGGCTGGCGCGCAGCAGGATCTCCGAACCGCGGCCGCGCGCGGCCTCGTCCTCGATCATGCGCAGCGCCGACAGGCCCGCCGACGAGGCGGTGCGGACGAGGCCGGTGCCCTCGCAATGCGGGCAGGTGCGGGTCGACGCCTCGAGCACGCCGGTGCGCAGGCGCTGGCGGCTCATCTCCATCAGGCCGAAGGGCGAGATGCGGCCGACCTGGATGCGGGCGCGATCGTTCTTCAGCGCCTCCTTCATCGCCTTCTCGACCTTACGGACGTTCGACGAATGATCCATGTCGATGAAGTCGATCACGACCAGGCCCGCCATGTCGCGCAGGCGGAGCTGGCGGGCGATTTCCTGCGCGGCTTCGAGATTGGTCGCGGTCGCGGTCTGCTCGATATTGTGCTCGCGCGTCGAACGGCCCGAGTTGATGTCGATCGACACCAGCGCCTCGGTCGGGTTGATGACCAAATAGCCGCCGGACTTCAGCTGAACGACGGGGTGGTACATCGCGGCGAGCTGATCCTCGACGCCGGCGCGCTGGAACAGCGGCACGGCATCGGCATATTGCTTCACGCGGCGCGCATGGCTGGGCATCAGGAGCTTCATGAAGTCCTTCGCCTGGCGATACCCGTCCTCGCCCTCGACGATCACCTCGTCGATGTCGCGGTTGTAGATGTCGCGGATCGCGCGCTTGATCAGGTCGCTGTCGCCATAGATCAGCGCGGGCGCCGACGACGAGAGCGTGCGATCGCGGATCTCGTCCCACAGCCGGGCGAGATAGTCGAAATCGCGCTTGATCTCGGTCTTGGTGCGCTGAAGCCCCGCGGTGCGGACGATGCAGCCCATCGTCGGCGGGAGCTTGAGGTCGGCCATGATGCCCTTGAGCCGCTTGCGGTCGGCCGACGAGCTGATCTTGCGGCTGATGCCGCCGCCATGCGCGGTGTTCGGCATGAGCACGCAATAACGGCCGGCGAGGCTGAGATAGGTCGTCAGCGCCGCGCCCTTGTTGCCGCGCTCTTCCTTGACGACCTGAACCAGCAGCACCTGGCGCCGACGGATCACGTCCTGGATCTTGTAGCGGCGACGCAGGTTCATGCGGCGCTGGCGCAGCGCCTCGGCCTCGTCGCTGTTGCCGCCGCGCTTGCGACGGCGACGGTTGCCGCCTTCGGCCGCCTCGCTCTCGCCTTCGCCGTCCTCGTCCTCGGCCGAACGCTCGACGACCTCGACATCGTCGTCGTCGCCATCGGCGTCGTCCTCATCGTCGCCCTCAGCCTCGCGCAGCGCGGCTTCCTGCGCCGCATGCTCGGCCTCTTCGCGCAGCAGCGCGTCGCGATCCTCCTTGGGGATCTGGTAGTAATCGGGATGGATTTCCGAGAAGGCGAGGAAGCCGTGGCGGTTGCCGCCGTAATCGACGAACGCCGCCTGCAGCGACGGTTCGACGCGGGTCACCTTGGCCAGATAGATATTGCCCTTGAGCTGCTTGCGCTCGGCAGATTCGAAATCAAATTCCTCGATTCGATTTCCCTTGACGACGGCCACACGGGTTTCCTCCCGGTGGCGTGCGTCGATCAGCATACGCGTGGTCATTGAATAGTCTCCGGGCGCGCACGGCAGGGCCGATCACGGCCCGGTGCGCATGCGCGCGAGTTGCGATGCGGCGGGGATCGGCCTGGCCGCCCCTGGTCCCGCAGGTTTCAAGAAATGCTGCTGCCGCACGCGCACGTCCGGACCGGCGGTCCGGAAGCTCCACCACGGCCGCGACGCCGGCCGCAGCGGCCTGGCGTTCGAAGCGGTGGGGAAATTGCCTCATGCGAGCTTCAACCTGATCTGTTCGCGGCGGAACGACCGCCGTTATCCCCAGGGTACAAGACCCAGGTGATTGCTTGCGTAGCATCCCGTTAGCCATGCGGCAACTCCATGCCCCGCAAGTCGTGGCGTTTTCCGCAAAGTCGAACCGCGCACGCGCCCGTAGCAGCCGCGGAACCCGAATCATGCCTGACCGGATGTTAACCGCGCTGCTTCACCGCCACTTGAGAAAGCGAGACCTAGCCTCGGATGCGTCAGGGCAGACGCGTTCGAGTATTATAGCATGGTTTTGGGCTGGACCCCCCGTGGCCCGGCGCGGCATAGCGCTCGGGTGCTCTTCTTCATCGCCCTTCTTTCTGGCTGGATCGCAGGCGCACCCAGTTGGGCAGGAGTGGTGCAGGACGTGCATGTTCGCGGCAACCGCATCGAAGTCACCTTCGATGCGCCGGTGGCGCAGGCGAGCGCGTTCATGCTGGCGGCGCCGCACCGCATCGCGCTCGACATCCGCGGCGCGACGCCCGGCGGACGCACGCGCGCCGACGGGCCGGTGGCGGCGATCCGCCAGGGCGCGCAGGCCGACGGTGCGCGCATCGTGCTCGACCTGGCCCGCCCGGCAATCGTCACCAGCGGACGCTTCGGCGCGAGCGGACGCACGCTGACGCTCGAGTTGCGCAGCGTCGACGACGGACGCTTCAACCGCGCGGCGTCGGGCCAGCGGATCACGATCGCCGCACCCGGCCAGCCGCACAGCGGCACGCGCGGCCATGATTACAGCGTTTCGATGCCGCTGCCCGCCAATCCGGGCCGCGGGCCGCTGCCGCGAATCCTGGGCGATCCGAGCCGGCCGCTGGTCGTGATCGACGCCGGCCATGGCGGGCACGATCCCGGCGCGCTCGCCCCCGACGGACGGTTGCGCGAAAAGGACGTGACGCTGCAACTGGCGCGCACGATCCGCGACCGGCTGCTCGAATCGGGGCGCGTCCGCGTCGCACTGACGCGCGACGACGACCGCTTCCTGGTGCTCCAGGAACGCTATGGCATTGCGCGCCGGCTGAAGGCCGACCTGTTCATTTCGATCCATTGCGACAGCGCCAGCAGCGAAGAGGCATCGGGCGCGACGATCTACACGCTGTCCGAAGTGGCATCGGACAAGGAGGCCGCACGGCTCGCGACGCGCGAGAACAAGGCCGATATCCTGGCGGGCGTCGACCTGGGCCAGCAGAGCGCCGACATCTCGTCGATCCTGATCGACCTGACCCAGCGCGAGACGATGAACATGTCGGCCAACTTCGCCCGGCTGCTCGGGCGCGAGGCGCAGCCGCTGATCCCGATCAAGTCCAACTATCACCGGATGGCGTCGCTGATGGTGCTGAAGGCGCCCGACCTGCCGTCGGTGCTGTTCGAGACGGGCTATATCTCGAACCCCGCCGATGCGACGCTGCTCGCCTCGCGCGAGGGACAGCGGCGCGTGGCCGAAGCGGTGCGGCGCGCGGTCGAGGTGCATTTCGCGACGCGCATGGCGGCGCGCTGAACCGCCCGCGCGACGTCGCCGCCGACCCGCACGGCGGCCCGTCGCATCGGCGGCCGGGCACTGCACAGAGCCGCTGGCATCGCGCCCGAAACTTGCTACACCCCGCCCCCAATGGCGGATGGCAACGACAAGAGCGGCGGGGCACCCAAGCGCGGCAGGATCCGCGCGCTGGCGGCGGGATTTGGTCGCATCCAGCGGCGCTGGTGGTTCCGTGTGCCCGCGGTTCTTGCGCTGCTCGCCGGAGTTTCGGTGGCGGGCGTCGTGCTCGTCGTTTCGCGCAACCTCCCCTCGGTCGACACGCTGCGCGCCTATGCCCCGCCGCTGCCGTCGAACGTGCGCGGCATCGACGGCTCGCCGATCCATGCCTATGCCCGCGAACGCCGCATCCTGCTGCGCTTTTCGGAATATCCGCGACCGCTGATCAACGCGTTCCTTTCGGCCGAGGACAAGACGTTCTTCAGCCATCACGGCCTCGACCTGGGCGGCACCGCAGCGGCGGTTTTCGACTATGTGACCAAGATGGGCACCGGCCAGCGCGCGCGCGGCGGATCGACGATCACGCAGCAGGTCGCCAAGAACCTGCTGATCGGGAACGAATATTCGGCGACGCGCAAGCTGAAGGAAGCGATCCTCGCCTGGCGCATCGAGGGGACGCTGACCAAGGCGCAGATCCTGGAGCTGTACCTCAACTCGATCGAACTCGGCCGCAACGCCGGCGGCGTCGAGGCGGCGGCTCAGGCCTATTTCGGCAAGACCGTGTCGGCGCTGACGCTGCCCGAAGTCGCGTATCTGGCGATCCTGCCCAAGGGGCCGGCCAATTATGACCCTGACCGCTATGCCGACCGTGCCGTCGCCCGGCGCAACTGGGTGCTGGGCGAGATGTTCGACAACGGTTTCATCACCGCCGCCGAACGCGACGCGGCGCGCGCCGCGCCGCTGGGGACGATACCGCGCCAGACGCCGCGCGCCGAACGCGCCGGCGGCTATTTCATCGAGGAAGTGCGTCGCCAGCTGATCGGCCGCTTCGGCGAACAGGCCGATGACGGCCCGAACAGCGTCTATGGCGGCGGGCTGTGGGTGCGGACCTCGCTGGACCCGCAGATCCAGCAATATGCGCAGAAGGCGCTGCGCGACGGGCTGGTGCGGTTCGACCATGGCCGCGGGTGGAGCGGCCCGGTCGGCCACCAGGATGTCGACGGCGGCTGGCAGCAGGCGCTGCTCAACACCAACATCGTTCTCGACTATGAGGATTGGCGCGCCGCGATCGTGATCGAGCGGCTGGGCGATGCGTGGCGCATCGGCTTTGACGACGGCAGCACCGCGATGCTGCCGCGCTCGGGCGCGACGATGCCCGTGCGCGGGCGCGGCGGCGAGGCGTTCGGCGCGATCCGTCCCGGGGACATCCTGGCGGTGGCCCCCGAAGGCGGCAGCTTCGCGCTGCGTTCGGTGCCGCGCATTTCGGGCGGCATGGTCGTCGAGGATCCGCGCACCGGCCGCGTGCTGGCGATGCAGGGCGGGTTCGATTCGAGCGTGCAGGCGCTCAACCGCGCGACGCAGGCGTGGCGCCAGCCGGGCTCGACGATCAAGCCGCTCGTCTATGCCGCCGCGATGGAGCAGGGGCTTTCGCCCGCGTCGATCGTGGTCGACGGCCCCTTCTGTGTCGACCAGGGCGGCAATCTGGGCCAGAAATGCTTCCGCAATTTCGGCAACATGCGCAGCGCCGGCCCCAAGACGCTGCGCTGGGGCGTCGAACAGTCGCGCAACCTGATGACGGTGCAGGTCGCCAACCAGATCGGGATGGACCATGTCGTCGACCTGATCGAGCGCGTCGGCGTGTCGCGCGGGCGGTACCAGCCCTATCTTTCCTATGCGCTGGGGGCCGGAACGACGACCGTGCAGCGGATGGTCAACGCCTATTCGATCCTCGTCAACCGCGGCCGCGCGCTCGACCCGACGCTGATCGATTTCGTGCAGGACCGGCAGGGCCGCGTGATCTGGCCGGCAGGCTGGCGTCCATGCGATCGCTGCAACGCGCGCGACTGGGACGGCGGCGCGATGCCCCGCCCGTTCGGACACGGCAAGCAGCTCGTCGATCCCGTCGCGGCCTATCAGATCGTCCATATCACCGAAGGCGTGATCCAGCGCGGCACCGCGACGGTGCTGCGCGACCTCAACCGGCCGATGATGGGCAAGACCGGCACAACCTCGGGCCCGACCGACGTGTGGTTCGTGGGCGGCGTGCCCCAGATGATCGCCGGGCTCTACATGGGCTATGATTCGCCGACGAATCTGGGCGGCTATGCCCAGGGCGGCACGATCGCGGCGCCGATCTTCAAGAGCTTTGCAGCGCCCGCCTTCGCGACGCTCGACAAGCTGCCCTTCACGGCGCCCGCCGGCGTCCGCATGGTGCGGATCGATCGCGCGAGCGGCCGCCCCGTTACCGGCGCATGGCCGTCGTCGGACCCGCTGTCGCCGGTCATCTGGGAGGCGTTCCGGCCCGAATCGGAGCCGCGCCGCCAACGCCGCACCAGCGCCGAGGAAGCCGGGCAACGCCCCGCCGACCGTCGCACGGCCCCGCGCGCCGATCGCCAGAACGACAGCGACTTCTTGCAACGCGAGGGCGGAATCTACTAGCGCGCGCGGTTCGATATTATCTTGATGCCTTACCCCGGCCCCCGACCCGCCGGAGACCAGTTGGAGAATCCCGATGCGCGCCGAAGCGCAGGCACATGCCGACAAGATCAAGAGCGCGCTGGCGCTGGTGCGCCGCTTCCTCGACTGGGACCGGGCGCTGCGGCGGCTCGACGAGCTGAACGCGCGCGTCGAGGACCCGACGCTGTGGAACGACGCCAAGGCCGCGCAGGACGTGATGCGCGAACGCCGCCGGCTCGACGAGGCGATCAGCGTCACCCGCGCGATCGAGCAGGAGCTCGCCGACACGGTCGAGCTGATCGAGATGGCCGAGGCCGAAGGCGACGAGGAGATGGCGAGCGAGGGCACCACCAGCCTCGCCGCGCTCGCCGAACGCGCCGAACAGGACAAGGTGAAGGCGCTGCTTTCGGGCGAAGCCGACGCCAACGACACCTATCTCGAGATCAATGCGGGCGCGGGCGGCACCGAAAGCAACGACTGGGCCGAAATGCTGCAGCGCATGTACACGCGCTGGGCCGAACGCCATGGCTACAAGGTCGAGCTGATCGACTATCATGCCGGCGAACAGGCGGGCATCAAGTCGGCGACGCTGCTCATCAAGGGCGAGAACGCCTATGGCTATGCCAAGACCGAGAGCGGCGTGCACCGGCTGGTGCGCATTTCGCCCTATGACAGCTCGGCGCGGCGCCACACCAGCTTTTCGAGCGTGTGGGTCTATCCGGTGATCGACGACAATATCGAGATCGAGATCAACGAGAGCGAGCTGCGCATCGACACCTATCGCGCATCGGGCGCGGGCGGGCAGCACATCAACACGACCGATTCGGCCGTGCGGATCACCCACTTGCCGACCGGCATCGTGGTGCAGTGCCAGAACCAGCGTTCGCAGCACAAGAACAAGGCCGAGGCCTATAACCAGCTGCGCGCGCGCCTCTACGAGCGCGAGCTGGCCGAGCGCGAGGCGGCGGCGAACGCGCAGAACGCGTCCAAGACCGACATCGGCTGGGGCCACCAGATCCGTTCCTATGTCCTCCAGCCCTATCAGCTGGTGAAGGACCTGCGCACCGGGCTGACCTCGACCAGCCCGAGCGACGTGCTCGACGGCGATCTCGACGCCTTCATGGCGGCGGCGCTGTCGCAGCGCGTGACCGGCGAGAAGGTCGAAGTGGAGGACGTCGATTGAGGTTCGCGCCCGCCGCCATCGCGATGCTGATGCTGGCGCCGCTGGCGGCATGCGACGGCCGCGCGGTCGGCGGGCACGATCACCGCGCCGCGAACAGCGGCTTTCCGGCTGCGGACCGTCCGGTGGCGTCGATCGTTTCGGCGCGCTGGTCGACCGAGGAGGCGCGCGACCGGCTGAACGAGGCGGGCCAGGTGATGACGCTGGCCGGCATCCGCCCCGGCATGACCGTTGCCGATATCGGCGCAGGCGAAGGCTATTACACGATCCGCCTCGCCGCGCGCGTGGGCGCCGAGGGGCGGGTCGTTGCCGAAGACATCGTGCCCGAGGTACGCGATGCGCTGGCGACGCGCGTGGTGCGCGAGCGGCTCGACAATGTCAGCGTTCGGCTGGGCCTGCCCGCCGACCCGCGGCTGCCCGAGAACAGCTTCGACCGCGTGCTGATGGTGCACATGTATCACGAGATCGAATCGCCCTATGAGTTCCTGTGGCGGCTGCGGCCGTCGCTCCGCACCGGCGGGCAGGTGGTGGTGGTCGATGCCGATCGCCCGACCGACAGCCACGGAACGCCCCCGGCGCTGCTCGCGTGCGAATTTGCCGCGGTCGGCTATCGCCGCGTGTCGATGCGCCCGATGCCGTCGGCCGGCGGCTATATGGCGATCTTTGCCCCCGAGGGCGAACGGCCCGAGCCGGCCAGCATCCGCGCCTGCCGCACCGGTGCGCGCGCCCAGCCGGCGCGGCTGCCCGCCAATCCCGGATCAGAGTAGGCCGAGCGCGCGGAAGCTCGCCCAGGCGTCGCCCGCCACGATCAGATGGTCGATCAGCCGCACGTCGATGAGCTTGAGCGCCCTGGCGATCTGCTGCGTCGCGTCGCGATCGGCGGTGCTGGGTCGCGCGATGCCGCTCGGGTGGTTGTGCACCAGCACCAGCGCCGCCGCGCCGAAACCCAGCGCATCGGCCAGCATGTCGCGCAGCGGAAAGATCAGCGCGCCGTCCGAAGGCGAGCGGACATAGCGCAGCGCGAGCAGGCGGCGCTCGCCGTCGAGATAGGCGATCCCCGCCACCTCGCAGCGCTCGCGCGCCAACGGCGCGAACAGCGTCCGCGCGGCAGCGACATCGTGGAGGGTGCGGGGCGAAGCGATCGGCTGATACGCGGACATGCGCCCCGGATTGCCATGCCGCCCTTTAACAGCCGATCGCGAACCGGTCCGGAACGGCGCCAAGGCGGGATTTGCCTCCGTTTCGGATCAAGTCGCACGCCCCGTTCCCGCGCGCCTCGAAATCCGATAGGCAGGCGCCATGCGGCAATATCTTGACCTGATGGCGCGCGCGCTCAACGAGGGCGTCGACGTGATGGACCGGACCGGAGTGGGAACGCGATCGGTGTTCGGCCACCAGATGCGGTTCGACCTTGCCCAGGGCTTTCCGCTGCTCACGACCAAGAAACTGCACGTCCGCTCGATCTTCATCGAGCTGCTGTGGTTCCTGCGCGGCGACACCAATGTCCGCTGGCTGCAGGAAAACGGCGTGACCATCTGGGACGAATGGGCCGACGCCGACGGCAATCTGGGGCCCGTCTATGGCAAGCAATGGCGCGACTGGGCGACCGCCGACGGCCGCGCCATCGACCAGATCGCCGAGCTGATCGACACGATCCGCACCAATCCGGGATCGCGCCGGCAGGTGGTGACGGCGTGGAACCCCGGGGAGCTGGCCGCGATGGCGCTCAGCCCGTGCCACTGCCTGTTCCAGACCTATGTCGCCAACGGGCGACTGAGCCTTCAACTCTATCAACGGTCGGCGGACATTTTCCTGGGCGTGCCGTTCAACATCGCGAGCTATGCGCTGCTGACGCACCTGCTGGCGCAGCAATGCGACCTGCTGCCGGGCGAGTTCATCTGGACCGGCGGCGACTGCCACCTCTATTCGAACCATTTCGAGCAGGCGCGCACGCAGCTGAGCCGCACGCCGGGGCCGCTGCCACGGCTTGAGATCGTGCGGCGCGCGCCGTCGATCGACGCCTATGACTATGCCGATTTCGTGCTCCACGATTATGTGGCGCAACCGCATATCAAGGCGCCGGTGGCGGTCTGAAACGCGGATGATCAGCTTTCACCTTGCCCGCGCCGACAATGGCGTGATCGGCCGCGACGGCAAGCTGCCGTGGCACCTGCCCGCCGACCTCAAGCGTTTCAAGGCGCAGACGATGGGGCGTGCCATGGTGATGGGCCGAAAGACCTTCGAGAGCTTTCCCGCGCCGCTGCCCGGCCGGCGGCATATCGTCCTGACGCGCGACACCGCCTGGCGGGCCGAGGGCGCGGAGGTGGCGCATACGCCCGCGGCGGCGCTGGCGCTGGCCGGGGGCGACGCGGCAATCATCGGCGGCGCCGAGGTCTTTGCGCTGTTCCTGCCGCTGGCCGACCGGATCGAACTGACCGAAATCCATGCCGCGCCCGAAGGCGACGCGCTCGTTCCCGCCTTTGATCCGCTTGCATGGCGCGAAACCGCGCGCGAGGATCATGCCGCCGAAGCGGGGCGGCCCGCCTACAGCTTCGTGACGATGGAGCGGGTGCGATGCGGAGACGGACAAGAATAGCCTGGACGGTGGTTGCCGTCCTGGCGGCGGCGGCAATCGGCTTTTTCGCGCTGGCGCCCGGGATCGTCGAGCGCGGGATGAACCGGGTGATCCCGGCGCCGCTGCCCCGGGTGAGCGCGGCGACGCGCGCGCTGCACGCGCGGCTGCAGATCGCCGACATGCATGCCGATTCGCTGTTGTGGCAACGCGACCTGCTGACCCGCGGCACGCGCGGACAGGTCGACCTGCCCCGGCTGATCGAGGGCAATGTCGCGCTGCAGGTCTTTTCGTCGGTCACCAAGACGCCGCGCGGACAGAATTACGACGCCAACGGCGCCGACAGCGACAACATCACCTCGCTGGTGATCGCACAGTTGCAGCCGGTGCGGACCTGGCGGTCGCTGCTCGAACGCTCGCTGTGGCATGCCGAGAAGCTCGAACGCGCCGCGGCCGATTCGAACGGCCAGTTGCGCGTAATCCGCACCCCCGCCGATCTCGACCGGCTGCTCGCCGACCGCGCGCGCGGCCAGCGCGTCGTCGGGGGCATGCTGTCGATCGAGGGATTGCAGGATCTGGAGGGACGCCCCGACAACCTCGCCCGGCTTTACGCCGCGGGGTTCCGCATGGCGGGGTTCGCGCATTTCTTCGACACCGACGTCGCCGGATCGATGCACGGGATCGCCAAGCGCGGCCTGACGCCGATGGGACGCGAGGTGCTGCGCCGGATGGAGCGGATGGGCATGATCGTCGATGTGGCACATGCAAGCCATGCCGCGGTCGCCGACATCCTGGCGACCGCGCGCCGCCCGGTGGTGTCGAGCCATGGCGGCGTGCAGGCAACGTGCCGCGTCAACCGCAACCTGACCGACGACGAGGTTCGCGGAATCGCGCGCACCGGCGGCGTCATCGGCATCGGTTACTGGGACGCGGCGATCTGCTCGACCAGCCCGCGTGCGGTGGCAGCGGCGGTAGCGCATGTGCGCGACCTGGTGGGAATCGACCATGTCGGGCTCGGGTCGGATTTCGACGGCGCGGTGACCACCGGCTTCGACACCGCCCAGCTTGTCGAGGTGACGCAGGCGCTGGTCGATCGCGGCTTTTCGGAAGCCGACATCGCCAAGGTGATGGGCGGCAACGTGCTGCGGGTGATTCGCGCCGGGATCGTTCCCGCGCCGTGACCCGCACGGGGGCGGCCGGTCAGGGCGCGGTCGGCAGATCGGCCAGCCAGCCGCGCTCGCGCAGCGTCGCGACGCTCGACCGCGCAACGGGCACCTCGCGCCCGTCGACCAGCCGCAGGCGCAGGTTGCGATCCTGACGCACCGCCGCGACGACGGCGTCACGGGCGACCCACCAGCTGCGATGCACGCGCTCGCCGGGGACGCCCTCGAGCTCGGCGACGGCGTCGCGCATCCGGATGAGGATCAGCGCGCTGCCCGCTGGGGTATGGGCGCGGACATAATGATCCTCGTTTTCGAGACAGAGCAGCGTGTCGCCAAGATGCGCCGGCAGCCGATCGAGGAAAGGCGCGCGCCCGACGGTGGCCGGCACCGCAACGACCGGCGGCGCTTCATCGGACGCGGCGGGCGGCGGCGGGGCGGCGGCTTCGGCCTCGATTGAGGAGGGATGTGCGAACGACGAGACGTCTGGCGCCGCCGACGGCACGGGCGCCGCACGGCGGACGAGCAGTTGCACCACGGTCAGCGTCGCACCGACGATCAACACCTGCGGGTAAAGCCCCGCCAGGTCGGCGATCGTTACCCCGCGCCAACGAAACCCGGTCCAGGCGAGCGCGACGATCACGCTCGTCGGAATCGAGGCAAAGCCGCAGGCGAGCGCGATCGCGACGCCCACGGGCATCCCCGACTGCGCGGCAAAGGCGCGGCCGGCCGCAATCACCGGCCGGAAAAAGACATAGCCGCCCGCGATCGCGATCCCCCATTGCAGCAGCCGCGTTTCGACCGGCCGCGCAAACGAACCGAAGGGGCCGAGCAGCGCGAGCACGAGCATCGCACCGCCCAGCACCGCCAGTTCGACGCCCCAGCGACGCACGCCCGTCACGCGCGCGGCCCGTTCATGCTTCGCCAACGGGACAGGCGCCTCCCGGCGGGACCCGCGACGAAACCGGACGCGCCGGCCGCGAAATCGCGCTGGCCCGCCAAGCGGCACCCGGCAGGATCGGCGGCAACCCAGGAGGCATTCATGACCCGTTCCACGATTTCCGCCATTGCCGTCCCCGCTCCCGCCCGGCTCGACCGGCTGGTCCTGATCGCCGGCAGCGTCGCCGGCGGTGCCATCCTGCTCGCCATTGCGCATGGTCTTGTGAGCGGCGCCATCGCAAGGTCAAGCGGTTACAGTCTGTGGCTGACGCTGCATCTGGTATCGGTGATCCCGGCGCTGCCGCTTGGCGCCTATGTCCTGCTGCGCCGCAAGGGTGATGCGCTCCACCGCGCGCTCGGCCGGATCTGGGCCGTGCTGATGCTGGTCGCCGCGCTGTCGAGCCTGGCGCTGCACGGGATCACCGGCGGGTTGAGCCCGATCCACCTGCTGTCGCTGATCGTGCTGGTGATGGTGCCGCGCGGGATCGTCCAGGCGATCCGTCACGACATCGCCGGGCACCGCCGCACGATGACGCTGACCTATCTGGGGCTGTCGGTCGCCGGGCTGTTCACGCTGCTGCCGGGACGGCTGCTCGGCACCTGGCTCTTCGGCTGAGCGCGCCGCCGCGCTCGCCCCGGCCATTGGCATCGGCGCCGGCAATCCCTATAGCCACGCGCATGCAGCGGCTGGACGGCGGCTCGGCGGTTCCGCCTCCCTTCCGGGGCGCGATCGTTGCGCTGGGCAATTTCGACGGATTCCATCTCGGGCACCAGGCGGTGGTCGGCCGCGCCGTGGAGCGCGCGCGCGCCGAAGGGCGCCCGGCGGTCGTCGCCACCTTCGACCCGCACCCGCGCCGTTTCTTTCAGCCCGACGCCGCCCCCTTTCGCCTGACCACGCTCGACCAGCGCCAGCGGCTGTTCGGCGCGGGCGGCGCCGATGCGATGCTCGTCTTTCATTTCGACGCGACGCTCGCGCGACTCTCGGCGCGCCAGTTCGCCGAGCAGCTGGTCGAGACGATCGGCGCGGCCGGCGTGGTGACCGGCGAGGATTTCACGTTCGGCAAGGGGCGCGAGGGCAATGTCGCGATGCTCGCCGCGCTGGGCGCCGAACTCGGTTTCACCGCCGAGACCGTCGCCGCAGTGAAGCTTGACGGGCACGTCGTCTCGTCGAGCGGAATCCGCGACCATCTGTGGGCCGGGCGTCCGCGCGAGGCGGCTGCGCTGCTGACGCGACCGTTCGCGATCGAGGCGGTGGTCGAAGGCGGCGCCAAGCTGGGCCGCCAGCTCGGCTACCCTACCGCCAACATGCGGCTGGGCAGCTATCTGCGCCCGGCCTATGGCATCTATGCCGTGCGCGGGCGGCTTGCCGACGGGCGGCTGCTCGACGGCGTCGCCAATCTGGGCATCCGGCCCAGCTTCGACCCGCCGGTCGAGTTGCTCGAAAGCCATTTCTTCGATTTCGCGGGCGACCTTTACGGGCAAGCCGTCGAGGTGTCGCTGATCGACTATCTGCGTCCCGAGGCGAAGTTCGACAGTCTCGACGCGCTGACGGCCCAGATGCACCGCGACGCGGCCGAGGCACGCGCGCGGCTTGCCCAGCGTTGACGCAGACGCCCCCGATCGTCGCGGGGCGGGCACAAAAATCGCCTCGCCGGCCCCGACAGCGGCGGCAGAGGGATGACTTCGCCCCCCACACAAGCTAATCCCGCGCGACCCATGACTGACGCAACCGACACCCAGCGCGACTGGCGCCACACCGTCTTCCTGCCGAAGACCGATTTCCCGATGAAGGCCGGCCTTGCTGCCAAGGAGCCGGCCATCCTCGAGCGCTGGGCGCGAATTAAGCTCTACCAGAAGCTGCGCGAGGCGCGCGCCGGCCGCGAGCGCTTCCTGCTGCACGACGGCCCGCCCTACGCCAATGGCGACATCCATATGGGCCATGCGCTCAACAAGATCCTCAAGGACATCGTCGTCCGCTCGCAGAGCCTGATGGGCAAGGACGCGCCCTATGTCCCCGGCTGGGACTGCCACGGCCTGCCGATCGAGTGGAAGGTCGAGGAAGCATATCGCGCCAAGAAGCTCAACAAGGACGAAGTCGACCCCGTCGCCTTCCGCGCCGAATGCCGCGCCTATGCGGAAAAATGGGTGGCGGTGCAGCGCGGCCAGTTCGAGCGGCTCGGCATCCTGGGCGACTGGGACGATCCCTATCTCACCATGAAGTTCGACGCCGAGGCGCGGATCGCCGCTGAGCTGCTCAAGTTCGCCGAGAGCGGCCAGCTCTATCGCGGCGCCAAGCCGGTGATGTGGTCGCCCGTGGAGAAGACCGCGCTGGCCGAAGCCGAGGTCGAGTACGAAGACATCACGTCGACGCAGATCGACGTTGCGTTCGAGATTGAATCCGCGCCCAACGCGCCGGAGCTTGTAGGCGCTTACGCGGTAATCTGGACGACCACGCCGTGGACGATCCCGGTCAACCAAGCGTTGGCCTATGGGCCGGAGGTTGAGTACGAGCTGGTATGTCTGAAGCGTAAACCGATCGCTGAGTATGTGCAGCCGGGCGGCAGAGGACATTCAGTTTACGACGAAGGTCGGCTGGCGTTGATCGCTGTCCCCCTAATCGAACAATTCGCGAAACGTGTATGGGTATCGGTTGAACCGACCGGGCGCGTCTTCAAGGGCTCCCAGCTCGCCGGCGCCACCGCCCGCCATCCGATCTACAATTTCCTCCGTCACCCCGGCGAAGGCCGGGGTCCCGCTTCTTCCGCCGACGGCCAAGGCAGCGGGACCCCGGGTCATGCCCGGGGTGACGAGAAGGCGCTGGCCTTCTTCGCTAAGCCGCGGCCGTTCCTGCCCGGCGACTTCGTCACCACCGATGCGGGTACCGGCCTCGTCCACATGGCGCCGGACCATGGCGAGGACGACTTCCTGCTGTGCAAGGCGCACGGCATCGATCCGGTGTTCGCGGTGGATGCGGGCGGCATGTACCGCGCCGACTGGGCGTGGCTCGGCGGCCAGGGGAGCGTCATCAACAAGAAGTTTGTGAGCGCGGACGGCCCGATCTGTTCGGACCTGCGCGCCGCAGGGGCCCTGCTCGCCGCCTCGGACGACTTTCAGCACAGCTATCCGCACAGCTGGCGGAGCAAGGCGAAGATCATCTTCCGCTGCACGCCGCAATGGTTCATTCCCATGGACAAGCCCACGCCCGCACCGGGCGCGGGTGCTTCGGACAGCAACGCTCCCACGCTCCGCGAAGTCGCGCTCGACGCGATCGAGCACACCCGCTGGGTGCCGGAACGCGCGATCAACCGCATCCGCGCGATGGTGGAGGGCCGCCCGGACTGGGTGATCAGCCGTCAGCGCGCCTGGGGCGTGCCGATCGCGCTCTACGTCAACCGCGCCACCGGCGACTATCTCCGCGATCCGGAAGTCAACGCGCGTATCCTCGATGCCTTCCGCGCCGGCGGGGCCGATGCCTGGTTCCAGGCCGATCACCAGCAACTGCTCGGCCCCGACTATGCGCTCGCCGACTATGAGGTCGTCACCGACATTCTCGACGTGTGGTTCGACAGCGGCTCGACCCACAGCTTCGTGATCGAGGCGCGCTATGGCGAGGGTGTCCGCGCCAACCTCTATCTCGAAGGTTCGGACCAGCATCGCGGCTGGTTCCAGTCGTCGCTGCTCGAATCGTCGGGCACCCGCGGCCGGGCGCCCTATGACGCGGTGCTCACCCATGGCTTCGCGCTCGACGGCCAGGGCAAGAAAATGTCCAAGTCGCTCGGCAACGTCGTCGATCCGCTGAAGATCATCGGCGAAAGCGGCGCGGACATCCTGCGCCTCTGGGTCGCGCAGACCGACTATTTCGACGATGTCCGCATCGGCAAGGAAGTGCTGGCCGGCACCGGCGACGCGTACCGCAAGATCCGCAACACCTTCCGCTATCTGCTCGGCGCGCTCGACGGGTTCGGCGAGGCCGAGAAGGTCGCGGTGGCCGACATGCCCGAGCTGGAGCGCTATGTGCTCCACAAGCTGGCGGCGCTGGACGCGGAACTGCGGTCGGCGGCGGAGGCGTTCGAGTTCAATCGCTATGCGCGCGCGCTCGGCGACTTCATGAACGAGGACCTCTCGGCCTTCTTCTTCGATATCCGCAAGGACTGCCTCTACTGCGACGCAGGTGACGATCCCAAGCGCCGCGCCTATCGCACCGTGCTTGACGTGCTGTTCCACGCGCTGGTCCGCTACGCCGCGCCGATCCTCGCCTTTACGGCCGAGGAAGTGTGGCAGAGCCGCTTCCCGAGCGAGGACGGATCGGTCCACGAGCTGGAATGGCCGGTGCTGCCCGAAGGCGCCTCGGTCGAGCATGACTGGACCGCGATCCGCGCGCTGCGCCAGACCGTCACCGAGGCGATCGAACCCTATCGCCGCGAGAAGAAGGTCCGCTCCAGCCTTGAGGCCGAAGTGACCGTGCCGACGCTGCCGATGCCGGCGCAGGATCTGGCCGAGCTGTTCATCGTGTCGAAGGTCGACGCCGGTGCCGATGTCACGGTGACGCCCACCGAGCGCCACAAATGCGGCCGGTGCTGGCGGCATCTGCCCGAGGTGACGCAGGACGGCGCGCTGTGCGACCGGTGCGAAAAGGTGGTCGGCTGATGGGACGGATTCGCACGATCGGGCTCGCCGTGGCGCTGCTCGTCTTCCTGATCGATCAGGCGACCAAATGGTATGTCACCGGCCCGCTGGGGCTGAACATCCAAGACGCGGCGCTGACGCTGCTGCCGATTTTCGACCTGCGCTTCGTCAAGAATGTCGGCGTTTCGCTGGGGCTGTTGTCGGCCAGCAGCGAGGCGATGCGCTGGGCGCTCGTCGCGATGACCGGCGCGATCGCGGCCGGCGTCGCCACCTGGATGTTCCGCGAGCGACGGCTGGCCGACGTGTCGGCGCTGGGGCTGGTGCTGGGCGGTGCGCTCGGCAACATCCTCGACCGGACGCGGCTGGGCTATGTCGTCGATTTCGCCGATCTTCATTTCGGGAACTGGCGTCCCTTTTTGGTCTTCAACGTCGCCGACGCCGCGATTACGATCGGCGTGCTCATCCTGTTGATCCGGGCGCTGTTGGTGCGTGACAAGCAAGCCGCAAAGCCGGCACCTGTGGAGAATCAAGTCAATGCGTAAGGTTATTCTGATCGCGGCCGGCGTGGCGCTTATTGGCTCGCTCTCCGCGTGCAGCAAGCGCGGGTTCGATCGCGCCCGTCCCAACGAATTCGCGGTGGCGCGCCAGGCGCCGCTGGTGATCCCGCCCGATTTCGCGCTGGTCCCGCCCCAGCCCGGCGCCGCGCGTCCGCAGGATACGGCACCGTCGCAGCAGGCGCTCGACGCGCTGTTCGGCGGGTCGCAGGCCCGCAGCGCCAGCGAGAATGCGACGCTGGACGCCGCCGGACGCACGCTGGCCGATCCCGCCGCGCGCACCACGGCGGGCAGCCCGACGACCAATTCGGTCGACAAGGGCACCGTCACGCGCGACATCATCGCCGCGCCGCAGGGTGACGGCCAGGCGGCGAGCGTCCGCACGCCGCAATAAGCCGCCGCCCCGTCGCGGGCAGCGCTGCATGAAAAAGGGGCCGGGCGCCGATCATGGCACCCGGCCCCTTTTCGTTGCGGTCCGGCAGGCCCGGCGGCGACCCGCCCGACGGCAGGCCGTCCGCGCTCAGCCGCCGCGCGTCAGAAGGCGACGCCCAGCGACGCGACCACGCCCGACTTGCTGGCATTCTTGCCGCTGGGGGTGATGAAGTCGCCGTCGGTATCGACATAGGAGATGCCGAGCGTCAGCACCTTGTGCGTCACTGCGACGCCCAGGTTCCAGTCGGTATATTCCTTGCCGATCGACAGCCAGCTCGGTCCCCAGGTGTGGCCGAGATGGCCGGTGAGCGAGATCGGCGTCTTGGGAATTGCGAGCGACAGGTCGCCCGCCAGATAGACATTGTCCTTGGCCGGGCCGATCTGATCGAGCGCCAGCGGCTTCTGCTTGGGCGCATAGGCCAGGCTCAGCTTGCCCGTCGCCGGTCCCAGCGTGTGCGCGACCGAGACATAGGGTTCGATGAAATCCGAGCTCGAACGATCGCCGCTCAGCTTCGACTTGGGATAGACGTAATAGAGTACGCCCACGTCGAAAGTCGTACCGTTGACCGTCTTCTTGTAGCCCGCAATGAGGTCGAGCTCCTGATGGCCGCGGCCCGAGGCCGTGACATAATCGTCGGTCGACGACCCCCACGCCGAGACGTACAGGCCCGATTCGTGGCTGACGGTGATGCTGCCCTGCACCGCGACATTCTTGTCGGTCTGCGAAATGCCGCGGAAGCGATAGTCGCTGACGATCGTGGCGGTGCCGTTGATCGTGATCGCGGGCGGGGGCGCCGTGTCTTGCGCAAAGGCCGGACCGGCTGCGCAGACCATGGCGGCGCCAAGGGCGAGCAGAGAAACGCGCATGGAAATCCCTTTCAGTTCAAAGTCGCAAGGGTTCCAGCCTGCTTGTCGAGCGCCCGTGTCTTTTTGGCCTGAGCCTGCGCGGCGTCGCTTCGACTTGCACCAAGCTGCCGCACGTCGTCGCGCGGCACAACGGTTTTCGCGCCGCCGCGCAACAATCCAGCAATAGTGTGGCCCCGCCGCCACGGGTGGGCGACGGGGCCGACGCTATTCGAACAGGAAAATGAAAGGCGAGATCAGCCGCGCACGGCGACGATGGCATCGACCTCGACCGCGGCGCCCAGCGGCAGCGCCGCGACGCCGACCGCGCTGCGCGCATGCTTGCCCGCATCGCCGAACACCGCCTGCATCAGCTCCGATGCGCCGTTGGCGACCTTGGGCTGATCGGTGAAACCCGGGGTCGAGTTGACGAAGACGCCGAGCTTGACGATGCGCGCCACGCGCGAAAGGTCGCCGTCGAGCGCGCGGCGAATCTGCGCGATGAGCATCAGTGCGCAACGCTGCGCCGCCTTTTCGCCGAACGCCAGGTCGCGATCCTCGCCCAGCCGCCCGGTCATCACCGCGCCGTCCTCGAACGGGAGCTGCCCGGAGATGTGGAGCAGCCCGCCCGCCTCGACCACGGGAACATAGGCCGCGACCGGCGCCGCTGCCTCGGGGAGCGAAAGGCCGAGCGCGGCCAGCTTTGCTTCGATCATGTCGGTCATGTCCCGGGGTCAACCACCCGCCGCGCGCGCGGTCAACCCCCCGGCCGCCGCGTCGGCAAAGCGGGCGAGGATCCAGTCGCGCGCCGCGGCCCAATCGTCGATCCGGGCATGGGCGTGCGCCGCCGCGGGGACGTGCGGGGCAAGCTGCGGCTCGGCGATCATGTGCAGCCGCAGCACGTCGGGCGCATGTGCGGCCACCGATTCGTGGTGCGCGGGCAGGTCGTCGACGAACACCGCGACGCTCGCGCCATGTTCGGCGACGATCTCGGCGACGCGCGGTCCCTTTGGCCCCTGGTTGCACTCGACGCGGTGCGCGATGCCGTGCCGTGCGAGCTGGGCGATACGATGGTCGCGGCAATCGTCGCCCAGATTGGTCAGCACGACGATGTCGGCGACCGCCGCGATCGACGCCAGCGCCTCGCGCGCATGCGGAACCAGCGTCTGCCGGTCCATCTCCTGCGGAAAGAAACCCTCAACGAGCGCCCACATCCGGCGCCGGTCGATCGGCGGTGCGGCAGGATCGCGCGGACGCATCGCCCGTTCGAACTCGGTGCCGTCCAGGACCAGATCAATGTCGTGCGCCTCGTCGAGCCACGCCCCGAAATGCCGCACCATGTGCAGCAGCACCTCGTCGCAATCGGTAATCAATAGCGGCTTCATGCACACTCCAGTTGTATCCGCGCCGCAACCAGCCGCGCGGGATCGACGTTCAGCGCGTCGGCACAGGCAACCAGATCGGGCTCATGCGATTCGAGAAAGGTGAGCACGGCGGCAAGCAACAAGGGGTCGCCTGCGCGGGCGCGCAGGCCGGCGGGGTCAAGTCCCGTCAGATCGAGCAGCCGTTGCGCCCGCCCCGCCTCGCCGAGCGCCCAGGCAAGCGCCGAAAGCGCGATCGCGGCAGCTTCGTCTTGTCCCGGATTTGTGTCGCGCGCTGCCATGGCCTAATCCACTCTGCAAATCATGGGGTCTGGCGTGACAAAAAGGGTGCTCGTTGTCGAGGACAACGAACTCAATCTCAAACTGTTCTGCGACCTGTTGCGCGCGCACGGCTTCTCGGCCGAGCCGGTGAGCGACGGGCGCGAGGCGGTTGCGAAGGCGCGCGAGATCGCTCCCGATCTTGTGGTGATGGACATTCAGATGCCGCACGTCACCGGGCTCGAGCTGATTCGCGAGATGAAGGTCGATTCACGATTGCGCGCGATCCCGATCATGGCGGTCACCGCCTATGCCGGGCGCGAGGACGAGGAGCGTATCCGCGCCGCCGGCGCCAATGCCTATGTCTCCAAACCCATCTCGCTCGCGCGCTTCATGGCGGAAGTCCGGGCGCTCGTCCCCAACGCGGCGGAAGCTGCGGAAGAGCCGTCGAACGACTGAACGGCCAGGCGACCGCCCGCCCCGCCTTGTCGCACCGGCGGGCGCGCACCATCTCCCTCATCAGCGGAGGCGAACGCGATGGTCAGCACGTCGAACGAGGGCATCATGAGCGAATTGCTGGTTCGCTATGCCGCCATCCACCGCCGGCCGGCGGCGCGCGGCGCGGAACTGCTCGAAACGCTCTATCTCACTGACTGCTATCGTGCAGGAGCGGATCTGGCCGCGGCCCGACGCACCTATCTATGACCCCGCGATGTGGGCAGGTGTCGACGCCGATTCGATCGCGGTGCGACTGGACGGGCTCGCGCACTTCATGGCGCGGTTCGCCCGTGAGCGCATGGCGCTGTGGGGCGTCGCGCGCTGAAGCGCCGGCAGCCGGGCGCAAGACGACCCACCGCCCGCACCGCGTGAAGCGCAGGCGCGCCGGCGTCGGCCGAGCCCCTTCTCAAAGCGAATACGCGCGACGGGGCGACGGGAATCCTGTTCCCGTGCCCCGCGGCGAAAGCCGGTAGGCGCCGAAGCGCCGAAGCTTACTTGATCTTGGCTTCCTTGAACTCGACGTGCTTGCGCGCGACGGGGTCATATTTGCGGAAGCTCAGCTTCTCGGTCTTGGTGCGCGGATTCTTCTTGGTGACGTAGAAGAAGCCCGTATCCGCCGAGCTGACGAGCTTGATCTTGACAGTGGTCGGCTTGGCCATGACCCGAAAACCCTTGAATCGTGCGAAAAGAAAAGAGCGGCGCGCGCCGGGCGCACCGCTGTCAGACGCGGGCGGATGCGCGAGTCTTGGGCAAAAGTCAAGGCTGATGGGTGCTTCACGCGCCCTTAACGGGCATAGGGCCATCGGTTGCGTTGCGGGGAAAAGTCCATGGAAGCGTTTGTTCCGGCCGTCTTGCTGGCCATCCTGACCCAGATCGGCGACCGGCCGGCCGCCACCGCCGCGGGACTCGCAACGCGATTCGGCCGGCCGTTGCTCGTGGGCACGATTGCGCTGATCGTCCATCTGGTCGCCAATGGCGTCGCCGCCGCGATCGCGGTCTTCGCGCCGCTGCAGCTCGGCAGCGATGCCTGCACGCTGTTCCTCGGCGCGGCCATGGTGATGACGGGCGTGTCCGGCCTGCTGACCGAGCCGGCCGCGCCCGCACCCGGCTGGCTGCCCCGGCACCCCTTTCCGAACATCGTCGCAAGCCTGTCGCTGTCGGTGCTGGGCGACCGGACGACCTTGCTGACGCTCGCCTTGGCCGTCGCGCCGGGCATGGCGCCCTATGCGGGCGCCGGCGCGGGGCTGGGCGCGGGCGCGATCAGCATGATCGCCGCGCTGGGCGGACGTCCGCTGTGGGATCGCCTGCCCGCCCGGCCGGTTCGGAGCGTCACCGGGCTGATCCTGCTGGTGATCGGCCTCTATCTGGCGGCGTCGGCGCTGCATCTGATCGGTTGAACGCGACCGCACCTGATCGGACGAATCGATCAATGTGATTGCAGATTCCCGCGGGCGTCGCGTGCAACCAAGGCCTATACCAGTCGTTGAGCAGGCGAACCGATCCAGGAGGGAAACGACAATGGCAGATACCAAGGCCGCGCTTCAGACCCCGACCGACCTCAACCGCAACGAGACGCGCAGCGTCGCCGACGCGCTGAACAGCGCGCTGGCCGACTGTTTCGCACTCTATTTCAAGACCAAGAACTTCCACTGGCACGTCTCGGGCCCGCATTTCCGCGACTATCACCTGTTGCTCGACGATCAGGCGACGCAGATTCTGGGCATTACCGACGCGATCGCCGAGCGCGTCCGCAAGGTGGGCAGCACGACGCTGCGTTCGGTGGGCGACATCGCCCGTCACCAGACGATCGCCGACAACGACGCCGACTTCGTGTCGGCGGCCGACATGCTCGCCGAACTGCGCGACGACAATCTGAAGCTGGTCGAGAGCTTCCGGACGGTGAAGCAGGCCGCCGAGGATGCCGGCGACAACGCGACGAGCGGAATCGTCGACGACTGGACCGACCAGGCCGAGGAACGCGCCTGGTTCCTGTTCGAGGCCAGCCGCAAGGGCTGAAGCCTACACCCTGAAACGAAAAGGGGGGAGGACGGCCCGGCGGCCGCCCTCCCCCCCTTTTTGCGTCCGCGATGCCGATGGTTACTTGATCGCGGTGAGGTCGTCGCTGACCTTCTTGAGCACTTCGTCGCTGAGCGCACCGTTCGACATCGGCTGGAGCTGGCGCAGGCTCATCGCCTTGAACTGGTCGAACGCCGGGTGCGTGCTCAGCCCCGGCAGATCGGCTTCGATCACGGCCTTGGCCTTGGGATCGGCGACCAGCGCCTCGATCGGCGTGTCGAGCGAGAACTTCGGGGCCGCAGGTGCGGCGGTGGCCGCGGCCGGCTTGGCGGCCTGGGCATGGGCAACCGGGACCAGCGCCAGCGACAGCAGCGCAGCAGAAACGACGAGCTTCATGAAGGATTTGCTCCCGCAAGGTCCGCGCGCCATGCGCGGATCGCGGGCACAGTCTAACGCAGCCGCCGGCACCCGACCAGCCCCGCGCATCGGGGGTAGCGCCGACCCGCGACTGCCCCCATCTTGGCGACATGCGCGCCTTTGCGGACCTGCTTGATCGCCTGATCTACGCGCGCGCGCGGAACGCCAAGCTGCGGCTGATCGGCGAGTATCTGCGCGCGACGCCCGATCCCGACCGCGGCTGGGCGCTGGCGGCGCTCACCGGCGCGCTCGATCTTCCGGCGATCAAGCCGGCGCTGATCCGCACGCTCGTCGAATCGCGCGTCGACCCTGTGCTGTTCGCGCTCAGCCGCGACTTTGTCGGCGATTCGGCCGAGACGGCCGCGCTGCTGTGGCCCGCCCCGGCCGACGGCGAGGGGACGCCGCGCCGACTGTCGGAGGTCGTCGAGACGCTGGCGGCGCTGAGCCGCGCCGACGCCCCGGCGGTGCTCGCGGACTTGCTCGATCACATGGACGCCGACGAACGCTTCGCGCTGCTCAAGCTGGCGACGGGCGGGTTGCGCGTCGGCGTCTCCGCCCGCCTTGCCAAGACGGCGCTCGCACAGGCGTTCGACCTCGACGTCGCGGCGGTCGAGGAGGTGTGGCACGGCCTCGCCCCACCCTATGCCGCATTGTTCGACTGGGCCGAGGGGCGCGCCGATCGCCCCGATCTGGCCGACAGCCCCGTTTTCCGCCCGTTCATGCTGGCCCATCCGCTCGAGGCCGATGCGATCGACCTCGCCGACTATGCGGCGGAATGGAAATGGGACGGCATCCGCGTCCAACTCGTCCATGTTGCAGGGGAGACCCGGCTGTTCAGTCGCGCGGGCGACGACATTACCCACAGCTTTCCCGAAGTCGCGTCGGCCTTCCGGATTCCCGGCGTGCTCGACGGCGAACTGCTGGTGAAGGGCAGCGGCCAGGGGACCGGGCTCGGCGACGGCGGCGGCGCGGGGAGCTTCAACGCGCTCCAGCAGCGGCTGGGGCGCAAACGCGTGCCCGCCCGCATGCTCGCCGACTATCCCGCCTTTGTCCGGCTGTATGACGTCCTGTTCGACGGCCGCGAAGATGTGCGCGAGGCGCCCTGGACCGAACGGCGCGCGCGGCTCGAACGCTTCGCCGCCGCGCTGCCGGCATCGCATTTCGATCTTTCCGCCTTGATCGACGCGCCCGACTTTGCCGCGCTCGGCGAATTGCGCGCCGCAGCCCGCGACGCCCAGATCGAAGGCGTGATGCTCAAGCGACGCGATTCGCCCTATGTCGCGGGCCGCCGCGCCGGATTGTGGTACAAGTGGAAGCGCGATCCGCTGACCGCCGACTGCGTGCTCATGTATGCCCAGCGCGGCAACGGCAAGCGCAGCTCGTTCTACTCCGATTTTACTTTCGGATGCTGGGCGGATGACGGCACGTTACTTCCGGTCGGCAAGGCCTATTTCGGCTTCACCGATGACGAACTGCGCTGGCTCGACCGCTTTGTGCGAAATCACACCGCCGCGCGTTTCGGTCCGGTGCGGGAGGTCGAGAAGACGCTGGTGCTCGAAGTCGCCTTCGATTCGATCCACGAATCGCGTCGCCACAAGTCCGGACTGGCGATGCGCTTCCCGCGGATCAGCCGCATCCGCACCGACAAGCCCGCGCACGAGGCGGACCGAATCGCCGCGCTGGCGAAACTCGCCACCTGAACTGCCGGACCGGCCGACGACGTCGCCCGCCGTGATGTGCGTCCAGGTGCCCGCCCGACCGACAAAAACCGACCGACAAAAAAGGCCGGACGTCTGCACGTCCGGCCTCTTTTCGTTACGGCGCTCTGCCCGGCCTCAGCTGGCCGGGTTGAGGTTCACCGCGGCGTATTTGCCGCGACGGTCCACCTCGAGCTCGAACTCGAGCCGATCGCCCTCGTTGAGCGTCGGGAGCCCAGCGCGCTCGACCGCCGAAATGTGCACGAACGCATCCGGCTGGCCGTCATCGCGCTGAATGAAGCCGAAGCCCTTCATCGCGTTGAAGAACTTGACGGTGCCGCTCGCGCGCTCACCGGTCAGCTGACGCTGCGGGCCACCGCGCGCGCCGCCCGGACCACCTGCGGCACCCGCCGCCGGCGCACGGTCGGTCACCGGCATCGGCTCGCCGTCGATCTTCAGCTCGGTCGCCGAGATGCGGCCACCGCGATCGACCAGCGTGAAGCCCAGCGGCTGACCTTCGGCCAGGCCGGTCAGGCCCGCCTGCTCGACCGCGGAGATGTGGACGAAAACGTCCTCACCGCCGTCATCGCGCACGATGAAGCCGAAGCCCTTCTGGCCGTTGAAGAACTTGACCACGCCGGTGGCTTCGCCAACGACCTGCGGGGG
>JAFABD010000199.1 GCA_023426225.1 Pseudomonadota bacterium
CGCGCCGCCCGCTCCCCCGGCGCCGCGCGCGGGCGGCACGATCTTTTCGGGGGTGTTGGCGGGCACCGCGTTGATTTCGGTATCGGGCTTCACATTGGCGAGGCCCTGGACGATCACGCGGTCGCCGGGGGCGAGCCCCTGCGTCACGACCCAATAGGCGCCCTGCGTCCGCGGCGCGACGACGGTGCGCGCGACCGCGCGGCCGCCCGGCCCGACGACATAGATGGTGGCATTGCCCTTGGGATCGCGCGTCACGCCCTGCTGGGGGACGAGGAACGCCTGCTTCTCGATCGCCTGGGCAAAGATCGCGCGGACGAACATGCCGGGGAGCAGCAGCCCTTCGGGATTGGCGAAGCGCGCGCGCAGCGTGACGGTGCCGGTGTTGGCGTTGACCATCACCTCCGAAAACTCGACCGTGCCCGGAATCGGATAGTCGCTGCCGTCCTCGAGCCGCAGCCGCACCGCGGCGCTGGCGGGGGCGATGCCGCCCTGCGCCATCGCCTTGCGCAGCGCCAGCATCTCGGCGCTCGACTGCTGGATGTCGACATAGACGGGGTCGAGCCGCTGGATCACCGCCATCGGATCGGCCTGGTTGGTGGTGACGAGCGCGCCTTCGGTGACGAGCGAGCGGCCGATGCGGCCGGTGATCGGCGCGGGCACGCGCGTGAAGCGCAGGTTGATCTGGGCGGTGCGCAGCGCGGCGGTCGCCTGGGCGACGGCGGCCTGCGCCTGGCGCGCGGCGGCGGTGGCGTCGGTATATTCCTGTTGCGACACCGCCTGCGCCGCGGCGAGCGGGCGATAGCGTTCGGCCTTGGTCCGCGCCGCCTCGAGATTGGCGCGCGCGCTTTGCAGGTTGGCGCTCGCCTGCGCGACCTGGGCCTCATAGAGGCTGGGGTCGATCTGATAGAGCGTCTGCCCCTGCTGGACGATCGCGCCTTCGGTGAAGAAGCGCTTGCGCACCAGCCCGGCGACCTGCGGCCGCACCTCCGACGTCTGGAGCGCGGTGACGCGGCCCGACAATTCGGTGGTGAGCGGCACGGCGGTCGGCTGGACGACGACGAAGCCCACCTTGACCGGCCCCTTCGGCCCGCCGCGTCCGCCGCCCTTTTGCGCGGCATCGCCGCCGCCGGCGCCGCACGACGCCAGCAGCGAGACTGCGGACAGGAGGCCGATCAGCGCCGGAGCACGACGGGCCGGAGCACGATGGGGACGATGCGTGGTTGCCAATTCTCGATTCCGCCGAAGGCGCAGCCATGGGCCGGCGCGCGTTTTCATGAGGGAGCTTGCTCCATAGAAGCGCCTCCGCGACACTTCCAATGCATAAATGTACCGAAATGTAGCAGAAACGATCGCGAAAAGCCGCAGCGGCGGCGGCGGGACGCCCGCGCGCGTCGCCGCGGTGAAAACGCCAGTGGCGCAACGCCGCGCGACCCCCTAAATAGCGCCGCTCCATGGCACGTATCGAAACCCCCAACCGCATCCGCGGCACGCAGGACATTTTCGGCGAGGATCAGCGGCGCTTCGCGCGCGTGCTGGCGACGTTCGACCGGGTCCGCAGCCTTTATTGCTTCCAGCGCGTCGACCTGCCGATCTTCGAGGCGACGGGCGTGTTCGCCCGCTCGATGGGCGAGACCTCGGACGTCGTCTCGAAAGAGATGTACAGCTTCGAGGATCGCGGCGGCGATTCGATCACGCTGCGCCCCGAATTCACCGCGGGGATCGCGCGCGCGTTCATCACCGAGGGGTGGCAGCAATATGCGCCGCTGAAGCTCGCGACCTCCGGCCCGGTGTTCCGCTACGAGCGCCCGCAAAAGGGCCGCTACCGCCAGTTCCACCAGATCGACGCCGAGATCCTGGGCGCGCCCGAACCCGCCGCCGATGTCGAGCTGCTCGTGCTCGCCGACCAGCTCCTCAAGGAGCTGGGCATTGCCGAGGGCGTGACGCTCCAGCTCAACACGCTGGGCGACGCCGCGACGCGCGAGGCGTGGCGCGCGGCGCTGGTCGCGCATTTCGAGGCGCACAAGGGGGAGCTTTCCGAGGACAGCCTGACGCGGCTGGAAAAGAACCCCCTGCGCATCCTCGATTCGAAGGATCCGCGCGACCGGCCGATCGCCGACAGCGCACCCGACATCGACGCGTACCTGACCGACGAGGCCGCCGCCTTCTTCAAGGCGGTGACCGACGGGCTCGATGCGGCGGGCGTCGCCTGGACGCGCAACGCCCGGCTGGTGCGCGGGCTCGATTATTACCGCCACACCGCGTTCGAGTTCGTGACCGACCGGCTGGGCGCGCAGGGCACGGTGCTGGCCGGCGGCCGCTATGACGGGCTGATCGGCTCGCTGGGCGGTCCCGAGACGGCGGGCGTGGGCTGGGCGGCCGGGGTCGAGCGGCTGGCGATGCTGATCGCCGAGCCCGAGGCGCCCCGCATCGAGGTCTATGTCGTCGTCGAGGACGATCGCGCGGGGGCCGACGGCGTCGCCGCGGTCGCCGCGCTGCGCCGCGCCGGGCTCGTCGCCGAACTGCTGGCGACCGGATCGCCGCGCAAGCGGTTCGACAAGGCGGTGAAGGCCAATCCGCGCGCGCTGCTGTCGCTGGGGCACCAGGACGGCGCGACGACCACCCGGCTCAAGCTGGTCGACGCCGATGCGGGCGCGATCGAGGCGGCGCTGGCGGGGATCGCCTGGGGCGGGGGCGGCGCCGCCGCATGACGCGCATCCCCGCGGACCGCATCGCGGCGATCGAGGCGCGGCGCGACGAGTTGCAGGCGCTGATGGCGACCGGCGACCTTGGCGGCGACCGTTTCGTCCAGGTGTCGAAGGAATATGCCGAGATCGAGCCCGTCGCCGCGGCGGCGGGCGAGGTGCGGCGGCTGCGCGCCGAGGGCGAATCGCTCGCGCGGATGACGCAGGACGCCGATGACGAGCTGCGCGCGATGGCGGTGGAGGAGCTTCACGCCAACGAGGGCGCGCTGGTCGCCGCCGAACGCAGGCTGGCGCTGGCGCTGCTCCCCCGGGACGCGGCCGACGAACGCGCCGCGATGCTGGAAATCCGCGCGGGCACCGGCGGCGACGAGGCCGCGCTGTTCGCCGGCGACCTGTTCCGCATGTACCAGCGCTATGCCGACCGCATGGGCTGGCGCACCGAGCTGATTTCGGCGAGCCCGTCCGAGGCGGGCGGATACAAGGAAGTCGTCGCGTCGGTGACGGGCGCGGGTGTGTTCGCCAAGCTGAAGTTCGAAAGCGGCGTCCACCGCGTCCAGCGCGTGCCGGTGACCGAGGCGGGCGGGCGCATCCACACCTCTGCCGCGACGGTGGCGGTGCTGCCCGAGGCCGAGGATGTCGATGTGAAGATCGACGACAAGGACCTGCGCATCGACGTCTATCGTTCGTCGGGGCCGGGCGGCCAGTCGGTCAACACCACCGACAGCGCGGTGCGCATCACCCACCTGCCGACGGGCATGGTGGTGATCCAGCAGGACGAGAAGTCGCAGCACAAGAACAAGGCCAAGGCGCTGAAGGTGCTGCGCACCCGGCTGTACGAGGCCGAGCGCGAGCGGCTGGCGTCCGAACGCGCGGGCGCGCGCAAGTCGATGGTGGGATCGGGCGACCGTTCGGAGCGCATCCGCACCTATAATTTCCCGCAGGGACGCGTGACCGACCACCGCATCAACCTGACGCTCCACCGCCTGCCCGAGATCCTGGAGGGCGAGATGGACGAACTGATCGGCGCGCTGATCGCGCAGGACGAGGCCGAGCGGCTCGCGCAGCTCGATGGCTGAGCCCGCCACCGCGCGCGCGGCGATCACCGCCGCGGCGGCGCGGCTGGCGACGACGAGCGACACGCCGCGGCTCGATGCCGAATTGCTGATGGCGCACGCGATGGGCTGCACGCGCGAGGCGCTGCTGCTCGCGCGGCTCGACGATCGGGTGCCGCCGGGCTTTGCCGCGCTGGTCGAGCGCCGCGCCGCGCTGGAGCCGGTGGCGTACATCACGGGCACGCGCGCCTTTTGGACGATCGAGCTGGGCGTCGGCCCGGGCGCGCTGGTGCCGCGCGCCGACAGCGAGACGCTGATCGAGGTGGCGGTGACCCATTTCGGGGCAGCCGGGCCGCGCCGCATCCTCGACCTGGGCACCGGCCCGGGGACGCTGCTGCTCGCCGCGCTCGCCGAATGGCCGGGAGCGAGCGGGCTGGGGATCGACCGTTCGCCCGTCGCGCTCGATTATGCCCGCGCCAATGCCGCGCGGCTGGGGCTGGCGGCGCGCGCGGCCTTTGCCGAGGGCGACTGGGCGGCGGGCGTCGCCGGGCGGTTCGATCTGGTGCTCGCCAACCCGCCCTATATCGCCGTCGACGAGCCGATCGGCGCCGATGTCCGCGCGCACGAGCCCGCATCGGCGCTGTTCGCCGGGGCCGACGGGCTCGACGACTATCGCCGCATCCTGCCCGCGCTCCCCGCGCTGATCGCGCCCGGCGGCTGCGCGGTGATCGAGATCGGCTGGACGCAGGCCGATGCGGTTTGTGCGCTGGCGAGGGAACAGCAACTCGTCCCGACCGTCTATAAGGATCTGGGGGCACGGCCGCGCGCCGTGCACCTGACATCGGCTTGAATCGGGGGTGCGGCGCCCCATATTTCCGCTTGGAGATTGGTGCGCCACCGGCTAAGAACGGCGCCGGGGCAAGGCACTTTCAACCAAGTCGTTGAAAACAGGGGCTGAGGCCCACTCCATGGTCATGTGAGCCGCTGTAGTCCGGTGGCCGTGGCAGGCGGGAGCGCCAGCAACGGGCGATCCGCCGCATTTGTAACATGCATCCGGGACCTGTGGTGGATCGACGGACGGCTTAAAGAAACGAACAGGACAACCAGACCTTGATGAACAATCGTCAGGCCGGCCGCCGTCGCGGCCGTGGTGGCCAGCAGCGCCAGGGTGGGGGCAGCTCCAACCAGGGCAACGGCAACCGCATCGACAATCGCGCCCGCGGCAATGCCGCCCAGTTGCTCGAAAAGTACAAGAATCTGGCGCGTGACGCCCAGATGCAGGGCGATCGGGTCAACACCGAATATTATCTCCAGTTCGCCGACCATTATTTTCGCGTCCTGAACGAAAGCCGCGCCCGGTTCGAGGAACAGAACCAGCGCCGCCAGCGCGACGAGGCCGAGGACGAGGATTTCGAGTTCGAGGGCGAGGCCGCCGAGGCGCAGCCCGAGCCGCGTCCGCGCCGCGAACGCGAGCCGCGCGAACCCCGTGAAGCGCGCGAGCCGCGCGAGGACCGGCGCAACGGCCATGCCGCGGCACAGGCCAACGGCCATGCCCCGGCCGAGACCGGGACGGACGAGGGCGAAGCGGCCGACGACGCGGCCGAATCGGCCGAGCGCAAGGAGCGCGCGCCGCGCCGCCGCACCGCACGTC
>JAFABD010000204.1 GCA_023426225.1 Pseudomonadota bacterium
GCTTCGGCCAGCCGCGCCTGTTCGCCGCGCAACGCCTGCCGCGGGGCATCGGCCAGCGCCACGCGCGCGCCGATCGCGAGCAACGTGCCCGCCAGCGCCACGACCATCAGGCTGCGCGCCGGCACCATGGGCTCAGCCCTCGCGGTGATAGGGATGGTTGGAAAGGATCGAGGCCGCACGCCAGATCTGCTCGGCCAGCATCACCCGCGCCAGCATGTGCGGCCAGGTGGCACGCCCGAACGACAGCAACAGGTCGGCCTGCGCACGGTCGGTGTCGTCGAAACCGTCAGCCGCGCCGATCATGAAGCGGAGTTCGCGCACGCCGTCGTCGCGCCAGCGGCCGATACGCTCGGCAATCGCGCGCGACGGCAGGTTCTCGCCCTTTTCGTCGAGCATCACCAGCCGCGTCCCCGGCTCGATCGCGGGCACGCGCCCACCCTGGTCGGGCAGTTCGGTGACGCGCACCGGCCAGCCGACGCGCTTCAGATAGCGGTCGACCAGCTCGGCCTCGGGCCCGCGCCCGATCCGGCCGCGCACGACAAGATGGACCAGCACCGGCCTGCCCCCCGCGCGAGCGCGTCAGGCCTGGCCGGCGGCATTGTCCCCGAACGCCCACATGCGCTCGAGATTGTAGAAGCTGCGCACTTCGGGGCGGAACAGATGGACGATGACGTCGCCGGCATCGATCAGCACCCAGTCGGCGGTCGGCAGCCCCTCGACGCGCGGGGTGCGGCCGAACTGGCCCTTGATCTTCTCGGCCAGCTTGTTGGCCATCGACGCCACCTGCCGCGTCGAGCGGCCCGAGGCGATGACCATGAAGTCGGCAATGCTGCTCTTGCCCGCCAGCGGGATCGAGACGGTTTCGACCGCCTGATCGTCTTCGAGCGAGCTGAGCACGAGCGCATGCAGGGCCTCGACGCTGTCGGCGCCGGGAGCTTGCTGCACTGGGGAAGATGTGGCCAAGGGAACTCCTAGAATTGAACCGGGTCTGTGCACGCCAATGGGCTCGGCACGGACGCAGGCGATATGGGTGCTCGATCCACGTTCGAAAAGTGCCGGTGCCAAGCGGGATCGGCGGCGCGCAACCGTGTCGCCGAAGTCGGGTCGGGGCGGAATCGCAGCAGCACGAGCGCCGGCAAACTCCAACTCGTCCAGTTCTTCGCCTGGCCTGCGGGCCGCACAGCGCGCCGCAGCCAGCTCATCGCAGGGCTTGCGTGAGCACGCTGGTTATATCCCGGCCGCGCGATAACCGCAATCGGAACCTGTCGCGCAATGTCGCGCCACCGGTCCCAGCGGTGAAACTGCGCCAGATTGTCGGCACCCATCAGCCAGATGAAACGGTGCTTGGGGAACAGCGCGATCAGGTTTTCCAGCGTGTCGGCGGTATAGCGTGTGCGGATTCGCGTCTCGATCGCGCTCGGGCGGATCGGGGCGTGGCGCGCCATGCGGCGGGCCGAGGCCAGCCGGACGGCAAAGGGGGCCATGCCCTCCACAGGCTTCAGCGGGTTGCCCGGCGAGACCAGCCACCATACTTCGTCGAGGCCCAGTGCGCGCAGCGCGTGGAGCGACAGCTTGCGATGCCCGCGATGCGCCGGGTTGAACGACCCACCCAGCAACCCCACCCGCTTCGCCCGGCCCAGCATCCGAAAGGACGGTGCGCCGACGATGCGCGCCGTCAAGGCCGCGCCTGCCCGGTGCCGCGCACGATCCACTTGTACGTGGTCAGCCCCTCCAGCGCGACCGGGCCGCGTGCATGCAGCCGTCCCGTCGAAATGCCGATCTCGGCCCCCAGCCCGAACTCGCCGCCGTCGGCGAACTGGGTCGAGGCGTTCCACATCACGATCGCGCTGTCGACGCGCGCCAGGAAGGTCTCGGCGGTCGCCGCGTCTTCGGTGACGATCGCGTCGGTATGGTGCGAACTGTGGCGTGCGATATGCGCGATCGCGCCCTCGACGCCGTCGACCATCCGAACCGACAGGATCGCGTCGAGATATTCGGTATCCCAGTCGGCGTCCGTCACGGGCTGCGTCCGCGGTTCGATCGCGGCGACCTCGGCATCGCCGCGCAACTCGCATCCGGCATCGGCAAGCGCCGCGAGCACGGTGCCGGCGTCGGCGAAGGCGCGGTCGATCAACAGCGTCTCGGTCGCGCCACAGATGCCCGTGCGGCGCAGCTTGGCGTTAAGCGCGAGCGTGCGTGCCATCGCAGGGTCGGCCGCGCGGTCGATATAGGTGTGGCAGATGCCGTCGAGATGCGCGAGCACGGGCACGCGCGCTTCGGCCTGCACGCGCGCCACCAGCCCTTTGCCGCCGCGCGGGACGATCATGTCGATCCCGCCTGCGCCCGCCAGCATCGCCCCCACGGCCGCGCGATCGGTGGTCGGGACAAGCTGGACGGCATCGGCGGGCGCACCGCCTGCGGCGAGGCCGGCGGCGAGCGCCGCGTGGATCGCGCGGTTGCTGCGGATCGCTTCGGAGCCGCCGCGCAGGATCGCGGCGTTGCCCGCCATCGTGCACAGCACGCCTGCATCGACGGTCACATTGGGGCGGCTTTCATAGATGATGCCGATCACGCCGATCGGCACGCGCACGCGCGTCAGCACCAGCCCGTTGGGGCGCTCGGCCCGATCGATAACGCGGCCGACCGGATCGTCGAGCGTCGCGACGGCTTCGGTCCCGGCAGCCATCGCCTCGACGCGCGCGGGATCGAGCCGCAGCCGGTCGAGCATCGCGCCCGACAATCCGGCCGCCGTCGCGGCGGCGACGTCCTCGGCATTGGCGGCAAGGATCGCCGGCGCCGCGTCGCGCAACGC
>JAFABD010000272.1 GCA_023426225.1 Pseudomonadota bacterium
CTGTCCGACAGCGTCGAGGCGACGATCGCGGCGGTGCGCAGCTTTGGCGAGAGCGCGGCGCCGCAACTGGCCGACGCGCTGGTGCGCGTGCGCGACACCTCGGTGGCCGCGGCCGAACATGCGCGCGAGGCGCTCGACGACATCGTGCCGCATGCCGAACGCGCGCTCGAGGCGGCGAGCGACGCGGCGCTGCGCCGGGCGATCGACGGATCGGTGCGGCGGCAGATCGCGGCGCTGACCGAGGCGACCGACGATGCCGTGGCGGCGGCGACGCGCGCCTCCGAACGGCTGGCGGCACAGCTCGCCGCGCTGACGCGCGCGACGGGGGCGATCGAGCAGCAGGTCGAGCAGGCGCGCGACGCGATCGAGACCGCCGACAGCGAGAACTTTGCGCGACGCAACAGCGCGCTGGTCGACTCGCTCAATTCGGCGGCGATCGACATCACGCGCGCCTTTGCCGCCGATGTGAGCGACAGCGCCTGGGCGGCGTATCTGAAGGGCGATCGCGGCGTGTTCACGCGGCGCGCGGTGCGGCTGCTCGAGCCCGGCGAAACGCGCGAGATCGTGCGCCTGTACGACAGCGACCCGACATTCCGTGAGAACGTCAACCGCTATATCCATGATTTCGAGGCAATGTTGCGCCAGGTGCTGGCGCTGCGCGACGGGTCGCCGCTGGGCGTGACGCTGTTGTCGTCGGATGTGGGCAAGCTCTATGTCGCGCTTGCCCAGGCGATCGAGCGGCTGCGCGCCTGACCCGCCCGCCCGGGCCGCCTAGCGGCGCGCCCAGTCGAGCATGTCGGCGGTGACCCACCCATAGACATAGTTGAGGAAGAAGGCCGCGAAGAGCAGCGTCGCCACGATCGTCGTGCGGACGAGCAGCCGGCGCAGGTCGAAATGCGCGGGTGCGCTGTCGGCCTGGCCGGGGACGAGATCAACCCCCGCCTCCTCCGCCGTACGGACCCCGAAGGGCAGCACGAGGAAGACCGAAAAGGCCCAGAACAGCACATAGATCGCAAGCGCCGACTGCCAGCGCATCTCAGACCTCCACGATCATCACGTCGACCACCGGCTTTTTGCCGGTATAGCGCGTCGCCACGCGGCGCACGGCAAGCCGCAGCGCCTCGCGCAGCGATTCGAGGTCGCGGCTGTCCTTGGCGACCGCGTCGGCGGCGGCTTCGGCGGCCTCCTCGATAAAGGCGTCGCGATCCTCCTCGACCGGCACGCCCTGGACGCGCACCTGCGGCACGCCGAGGAGGCGGCCGCCGCGGATCGCCACCGCGACCGAGAGATGACCATAGAGCGACAGCCGGCGGCGCTCGGTGATCGTCGCGCCGTCGGCCGGCAGGATGACGTCGCCGTCGAGGACGAGCCGCCCGACCGGCGCATGGCCGACCAGTTCGGGCTTGCCGGGCGCGAGCCGCCAGATGTCGCCGTTCACCTGACGGATCGCCTGGGGCACGCCCTGTTCGAGCGCAAAGCGCGCCTGCTCGCGCATGTGGCGGACCTCACCATGCACCGGCAGGATGATCTCCGGGCGGATCCAGCGGTACATCTCGGCGAGTTCGGGGCGGCCGGGGTGGCCCGACACGTGGACGAACGCCTGACGATCGGTGACGATCTCGATCCCGCGTGCGGCGAGCGCGTTCATGATGCGGCCGATCGCCACCTCGTTGCCGGGGATCTGGCGCGACGAGAACACGACGCGGTCGCCCTCGCTCAGCTTGAGCGGGTGGCTGCCCTCGGCGATACGCGACAAGGCGGCGCGCGGTTCGCCCTGCCCGCCCGTCGCGACCATCAGCACGCGCGACGGCGGCAGCGTCATCGCGGTGTCGAAATCGATCGTTTCGGGGAAATCGCGCAGATAGCCGGTCTGGCGCGCGACGCGGATGATGCGTTCGAGCGAACGGCCCGCGACGCACAGCTCACGGCCGGTGTCGCGCGCGACCGCGCCCAGCGTCTGGAGCCGCGCGGCGTTCGACGCGAAGGTGGTGACGAGGACGCGGCCCGTCGCCTCGCCGATCACCCGGTCGAGCCCGTCGCGCACCGCGGCCTCGGACCCCGACGCCTTGGGATTGAAGACGTTGGTCGAATCGCAGACGAGCGCGAGCACGCCCTTGTCGCCGATCGCGGAGAGTTCCTCGGCAGTCGAGGCGCCGCCGAGCGACGGCGCGTCATCGAGCTTCCAGTCGCCGGTGTGAAAGACTCGCCCGTGCGGCGTTTCGATCAGCAGCGCATTGCCCTCGGGAATCGAATGCGCGAGCGGCACGTAGCGGACGCGGAAGGGGCCGATCGCGAACGGATCGAGATCGTCGACCACGTTGAGTTCGACGCGATCCTCGATCCCCTCTTCCTCGAGCTTGCCGCGGATCAGCCCCGCGGTGAACGGCGTCGCGTAAAGCGGCACGCCCAGATCGGCGGCGAGATAGGGCAGCGCGCCGATATGATCCTCATGCCCGTGCGTGAGCACGATGCCGAGCAGGCTGTCGAGCCGGTCCTCGATGAACTGAAGGTCGGGCAGGATCACGTCGACGCCGGGATAGCTCGCATCGCCGAAGGTGATGCCGCAATCGACCATCAGCCATTTGCCCTGGGCGCCATAGAGATTGACGTTCATGCCGATCTCGCCCGAACCGCCGAGCGCGACGAAGAGAAGTTCGTTTCCGGGAGTCACTTCGATCCTTTGCCTTCCACGCGCGTGCCTGACGGCCGCGCTTTCAAATTCCAATATCGCCCCCGACGCCCCCCGGCATGCGTCGCCGCATCAACCCTTGTGCACCCGCTCCCACAACATCGCCAGCCCCTGGATCGTCAGATCGGGCTCGATCGCGTCGAAGGCGTCGGTGTGGCGTTCGAACAGGATCGCGAGCCCGCCGGTCGCGATCACCTTGAGCGGGCGGCCGACCTCGTGCTTGAGCCGCGCGACCAGCCCCTCGATCATCGCGACATAGCCCCAGTAGATGCCGATATGCATCGCATCGACGGTGTTGCGACCGATCACGCTGGTGCTTTCGGGCGCGGAAATGGCGATGCGGGGAAGCTTTGCCGCTGCGGTGACGAGCGCGTCGAGCGACAGGTTGATCCCCGGCGCGATGATCCCGCCCTTATAGGCGCCGCGATAATCGACGATGTCGAACGTGGTCGCGGTGCCGAAGTCGATGATGATGAGGTCGCCCGGATGCCGCGCATGGCCCGCAATCGCGTTGAGCGCGCGATCGGCGCCCACCGTACCGGGCTCGTCGACGTCGAGCGGGAAGCCCCAGTCGGCCGGCCCCTGCCCCGCGACGAGCGCCTCGACGCCGAAATATTTCTCGCTGAGCACCTGAAGATTGTGGAGCGCGCGCGGGACCACGGTGCCGATGATGACGCCGGTGACGTCGCTGCGCGAAAACCCTTCGAGCTGGAGCAACTGGGCGAGCCACACCGCATATTCGTCGGCCGTGCGGCGCGGATCGGTGGCGCTGCGCCAGCGCGCGCGGATCTGGCCGTCGTCGACGAGCGCAAAGACGATATTGGTATTGCCGGCATCGATGGCGAGCAGCATCGGGCCCTCTCCCCCAGGAAGCTCAGATCAGGAAAACATCGCCTGCGTGAATGACATGCGGCGTGCCGTCGGCCAAGCGCAGGATGAGCGCGCCGTCGCCGGTGAGCCCGTCGAACAGCCCGTCATGCGACTGGCCGTCGGCAAGCCGCGCGGTGAGCGCGGTACCGCGCGGGTGCGCCGCGGCAAGCCAGCGATCGCGCACCACCGCCAGGCCCTCGCCGCGCCAGCGCGCGACCCAGCGTTCGAATGCCTCGCCCAGCACCTGGGCGAAACCGTCCGGATCGGGCGCGCTGCCGTGCGCGGCGAGGCTGGTGCTGCGCCGGTCGGGCAAGTCGGGATGATGGGCAAGATTGACGCCGAAGCCGAGGATGACGGCATCGCCGATCCGCTCGAGCAGGATGCCCGACAGCTTGGCACCGTCGATCAGCAGATCGTTCGGCCATTTGACCTGGGCTGTGACGCCGAAGACGCCGACCGCCTCGTGCAGCGCCACCGCGGCGACGAGCGCGAGCGTGGCGGGCGTCGGATCGCTCGGCCGCAGGCGAACGAGCGTCGAGGCATAGAGATTGCCCGGCGGCGATTGCCAGGCGCGCCCCTGCCGGCCGCGCCCGGCGTCCTGGCGTTCGGCCCGGAGCCACAGCCCCTCGCCCGCGCCGAGGCGGGCGAGGTCGGCCATGTCCGCGTTGGTCGAACCCGTCTGGGCGACGGTTCGCAGCGTGATCGTCAGAACAGCGCCTTTGCGGCAAGCGCGGTCCAGGCACCGAGCGGGAGCAGCAGCGCCCAGCCGAGCGGCGACATCGCCGCGGCCGAAAGCGCGATCAGCCCGCCTTCGACCACCCCGGCGCGACCGGCAAAGGCCGGCGCGGGATCATCGAAGTACATCGTCTTGACGATGCGCAGGTAATAATAGGCGCCGATCGCCGAGGCGACCGCACCGACGACGGCAAAGACCATCAGCCCCGCCTGCACCGCGGCGACGAACACCGCCAGCTTGGCAAAGAAGCCCATCAGCGGCGGGATACCCGCCAGGCTGAGCATGAAGACCGCGAGCGCCGCGGCCAGGCCGGGACGCGTGCGCGACATGCCCGACAGGCTTTCGATCGTTTCGATCTGGCGCCCCTCGGCATCGCGCATCTGAAGCACGACAAGGAACGCGCCGAGCGTCGTCACCACATAGATCACCATGTAGCTGAGCACGCCCGAAATGCCCGACTCGTTGCCGGCGGCCAGGCCGATCAGCGCGAAGCCGACATTGTTGATCGACGAATAGGCGAGCAGCCGCTTGATGTTCGTCTGGCCGATCGCGCCCACCGCACCGAGGATAATCGAGGCGAGCGAGGCGAAGATCACGATCGGGCGCCAGTCGTGGATCGCCGGGCCCATCGCCTCCATCGCGACGCGCATGACGAGCACGATACCGGCAACCTTCGGCGCCGAGGCGAAGAAGGCGGTGACCGGCGTCGGCGAGCCTTCATAGACGTCGGGCGTCCACATGTGGAACGGCACCGCGCTGATCTTGAACGCCAGGCCGGCGAACACGAACACCAGCGCGAAGGTCAGCCCGAGCTGATGGCCGCCCGACTGCGCATAGGCATCGGCGACGCCCGCGAACAGCGTCGTCCCCGAAAAGCCGTAGGCGAGGCTGATGCCGTACAGCAGGATGCCCGAGGCGAGCGAACCCAGCACGAAATATTTGAGCCCGGCTTCGGCCGAACGCGCGTCGCGGCGCATGAAGCTCGCCAGGATATAGGCCGAGAGGCTCTGCAGCTCGAGCCCGACATAGAGCGTCAGCAGGTCGCCCGCCGACACCATCATGCCCATGCCCGCCGCAGACAGCAGCATCAGCACCGGATATTCGGGGCGCAGATCATCGCCCGAGGTGCGCGCGAAGAAGCCGGGCGCGATCAGGATCGAGATCGCCGCCGAGGCGAAGATCACCGCCTTGGCGAAGGCAGCGAACATGTCGGCGCGATAGAGCCCGCCGAACGCCTCGCCGCCCGTCGCCGCCGGCCCGGCGAGCGAGATGCCCGCCCCGACCAGCACCGCGACCGCGGTGATGCTCACCGCACGGGTCGAGCCCTGACCGCCAAAGGCGGCCACGAGCATCAGGACGATCGCGCCGACCGCGAGCACCAGCTCGGGCAGCACCATCAGCAATTGCGTCGAATAGTCCATTAGTGCGCCCCCTCGTGCGCCGAAGCCTCACCCGCGGCGGGGCCATGTTCGCCCGCACCGTCATGCGCCGCCGGTGCCGGATGCCCCGGCGTCGGCTGCGAGTCACCCGCCGGCGCCGCGCGTTCGACGCGGGCCAGCAGCCGCGCGACGTCGCCGCGCATCGGCTTCAGGAAGCTTTCGGGATAGACGCCCATCCACAGCACGACCGCAGCAAGCGGGACGAGCAGCGCGATCTCACGCGCCGACAGGTCGGGCATCGCCTTGACGTCGGGCTTGGTCAGGTCGCCCCAGACCACGCGACGGAACAGATACAGCATATAGGCCGCGCCCAGGATGATGCCGGTGGTCGCGAAGAACGCGGTCCAGGTCGAAACCTGATAGGCGCCGGCAAGGCCGAGGAACTCGCCCACGAAGTTGCTGGTGCCCGGCAGGCCGATCGAGGCCATGGTGAACAGCAGGAACAGCACGGCGTAGCGCGGCATGTTGACCGCAAGGCCGCCGTAACGGTCGATCTCACGCGTGTGCAGCCGGTCATAGATGACGCCGACGCACAGGAAGAGCGCACCCGACACGAGGCCGTGGCCCAGCATCACCATCATCGCGCCCTCGATACCCTGGCGGTTGAAGGTGAACAGGCTGATCGTGACGATCGCCATGTGCGCGACCGACGAATAGGCGATCAGCTTCTTCATGTCCGACTGAACGAGCGCGACGAGGCTGGTGTAGACGACCGCGATGCACGACAGCGCGAACACCCAGGTCATCAGTTGCGCCGACGCTTCCGGGAACATCGGCAGCGAGAAGCGCAGGAAGCCGTAGCCGCCGAGCTTGAGCAGCACGCCCGCCAGGATCACCGAGCCCGCCGTCGGCGCCTGGACGTGCGCGTCGGGAAGCCAGGTGTGGACGGGCCACATCGGCATCTTGACCGCGAACGAGGCGAAAAAGGCGAGCCAGAGCAGCGTCTGGACCTGGACCGGGAAGTCGTGCGCCATCAGCGTCGGGATCGACGAGGTGCCCGTGCTCGTCACCATGTAGATCATGGCGATCAGCATCACGAGCGAGCCGACCAGCGTGTACAGGAAGAACTTGTAGCTCGCGTAGATTCGGTTCGCGCCGCCCCAGATGCCGATGATGAGGAACATCGGGATCAGGCCACCTTCAAAGAAGATGTAGAACAGGAACAGATCCTGCGCGGCAAAGGTGCCGATCATCAGCACCTCGGTCGCGAGGAACGCGGCCATATATTCGGGCACGCGGTTCTTCACCGACTCCCAGCTCGCCCCGATGCAGATCGGCATCAGGAAGACCGAGAGCAGGATCAGCAGCAGCGCGAAGCCGTCGATGCCGAGCGCCCAGGAGAAGCCCACCCCGCCCGGCTGCCCGAAGAGCAGCCGGTTCTCGACGAACTGCCACTGCGGCGCGTCGGGGCCCATCTGGAAATTAGCCCAGAGCACGATCCCCAGCGCGAGATCGACGAAGGTGGCAACGAGCGCGATCCAGCGCGCGGCGCGTTCGCCGGCGAACAGCGCCAGCACCGCGGCGACCGCGGGGATGGCGAGCATCAGCGAAAGTATCGGGAAGCCAGTCATTTCCCCATCACCCCGCAATGATCCAGGTGAGCGCGGCGGTGAGCCCGATCAGCATGATGAAGGCATAGGTATAGAGGTATCCCGATTGGAGCCGCACGGCGGCGATGCTGCCCAGCTTGGTCACATAGGCGGCACCGTTGGGGCCGAAACGGTCGATGGTCTTCTCGTCGCCCGCCTTCCACAGGATGCGACCGATCGCCATGGACGGACGCACGAAGAGGAAGTTGTAGAGCTCGTCAAAGTACCACTTGTTGAGCAGGAAAAGGTAGAGCGGACGCAGCGCCGAGGAGACCTTGGCGGGCAGATCCGGCGCCACGATATAGGCGACGATCGCCGAGCCGAGGCCGGTGAGCATCGCCACCGTCGCCGACAGCTTCACCCACACCGGCACTTCATGCATCGCGTGCATCAGGTGCTCGTTGAAGGCGATGACGCCCTTCCAGTAGGTTTCGCCCGCGGTCGGTTCGATGAACGCACCGTGGAAGACGAAGCCGGCCGCGATCGCGCCGATCGTGAGCACGATCAGCGGGATCAGCATGACCAGCGGGCTTTCGTGCGGGTGATAACCCGCCGTGCCTTCGACCACCTGATGCGCGCCGGCGCCGTGCGCCGCGGGCTCATGCCCGGCATCCTCGTCCGCCGGGTGATCGTGCGCGTCATGGCCGTGGCCGTGCGCGTCGTGCACCGCATGCTGGATATGCTCAGAGCCTGCCCAGCGCGGCTTGCCGTAGAAGGTGAGGAACACCAGGCGCCACGAATAGAAGCTGGTCAGCAGCGCGACGACGACGCCGACCCAGAAGGCGCCGGTGGCACCCGCCGCATAGCTCGCCTCGATGATCGCGTCCTTCGAGTGGAAGCCGGCAAAGCCGAACGCCACCGGGTTGCCGAACAGCGCGGGAACGCCGACGCCGGTGATCGCGAGCGTGCCCGCCATCATCGTCCAGAAGGTGACCGGGATCTTGTTCCGGAGGCCGCCATAGAAGCGCATGTCCTGTTCGTGGTGCATCGCATGGATCACCGAGCCGGCACCCAGGAACAGCAGCGCCTTGAAGAAGGCGTGCGTGAACAGGTGGAACATCGCCGCCCCATAGGCGCCGACACCGGCCGCGAAGAACATGTAGCCGAGCTGCGAACAGGTCGAATAGGCGATCACGCGCTTGATGTCGGTCTGCACCAGGCCGACGGTCGCGGCGAAGAAGCAGGTCGCGGCACCGATCACCGTGATGACGGTGAGCGCGGTGTGGCTCATCTCGAACATCGGCGAAAGGCGGCACACCATGAACACGCCCGCGGTCACCATCGTCGCGGCGTGGATCAGCGCCGACACCGGGGTCGGGCCTTCCATCGCGTCGGGAAGCCAGGTGTGCAGCCCGAGCTGCGCCGACTTGCCCATCGCGCCGACGAACAGCAGCAGGCACAGCACGGTCATCGTGTCGGCACGGAACCACAGGAAGCCGATCGTCGAGCCCGCCATGTTCGGCGCCGCCGCCAGGATCGCCGGGATCGAGACGGTGCCGAACACCAGGAAGGTGCCGAAGATACCGAGCATGAAGCCGAAGTCACCGACGCGGTTGACCACGAACGCCTTGATCGCGGCGGCATTGGCGCTCGGCTTGCGGAACCAGAAGCCGATCAGCAGGTACGACGCCAGACCGACGCCTTCCCAGCCGAAGAACATCTGCACCAGATTGTCGGCCGTCACGAGCATCAGCATCGCGAAGGTGAACAGCGACAGATAGGCGAAGAAGCGCGGCTGGTCGGGCTCGTCGCTCATATAGCCCCAGCTATAGAGGTGGACGAGCGCCGAGACGCTGGTGACGACGACGAGCATCACCGCAGTGAGCGCGTCGACGCGCAGTGCCCATTGGGCCTGGAACGGCCCCGAATTGAGCCAGTCGAGCACGGGCACGACCACCGGGTGCGCGGTGCCGTTGAGATAGGGCAGGAAGATCGACCAGGAAAACGCGCTGGCGACGAACAGCGAGGCCGTGGTGACGACCTTCGGGAACGTCTTGCCGAACGCCTTGTTCGAAAGGCCGGCGACGATCGCCGCGACGAGCGGCAGGAAAACGATGAGGTGTAGCGGCGCCATCAGCCCTTCATCCGATTAACGTCTTCAACCGAGATCGTGCCACGACCGCGGAAGTAGATGACGAGAATGGCCAGGCCGATCGCAGCCTCGCCGGCAGCGACGGTCAGCACGAACATCGCGAACACCTGCCCCACCAGGTCACCCAGGAAGGACGAGAACGCGACGAGGTTCAGGTTCACGCTGAGCAGGATGAGCTCGATCGCCATCAGGATGACGATCAGGTTCTTCCGGTTCATGAAGATGCCGAGCACCCCCAGCGTGAACAGGATGGCCGAGACGACCAGATAATGTTCGAGTCCGATCACAGCTCGACCCCCTTGCCCACGGGCTGGTTGACGAGGCGCGTCGCATCCGCCGCACGGCGGCGAACCTGGCGACCGACATTCTGCGGCCGCACGTCGCTGCGGTGACGATAGGTGAGCACGATCGCGCCGATCATGGCGACGAGCAGAACCAGGCCCGCGCCCTCGAAGAGATAGAGGTAGCGCGTGTAGAGCAGGTTGCCGATCGCCTCGATATTGGGAACGCCCGGATCGACCGGCGCCGCGCGGCGGCCGAGCGACAGGCCGCCTGCGCGCCACGCGCTGACCGCGAAGATGATCTCCGCAGCGAGCGCGACCGCGAGCAGCACGCCGACCGCGGCATAGCGCATCACGCCGGCCCGCAGCTGGGCGAAGTCGATGTCGAGCATCATCACCACGAACAGGAAGAGCACCGCGACCGCGCCGACATAGACGATGACGAGAAGCATCGCGATGAATTCGGCGCCCGCGAGCAGCATCAGCCCTGCCGCGTTGAAGAAGGCGAGGATGAGCCACAGCACGCTGTGGACCGGATTGCGCGCCAGGATGGTGAACGTGCCTGAAAGCACCACCACCGCGGCGAACAGATAAAAGGCTAGGAGCTGTATCACGCAGCCTCGACGGATTTGATGTGGATCATGACGGCCCCAAGAGTCGTGGCGGCGATTACCGGTACGGCGCGTCCGCGGCAAGGTTCGCCGCGATCGCCCGTTCCCAGCGGTCCCCGTTCTCGAGCAGCTTCTCCTTCTGGTAGATCAGCTCCTCGCGCGTTTCGGTGGAAAACTCGAAATTCGGTCCCTCGACGATGGCATCGACGGGGCACGCCTCCTGGCACAGCCCGCAATAGATGCACTTGGTCATGTCGATGTCGTAGCGCGTCGTCCGGCGGCTGCCGTCCTCACGCGGTTCGGCCTCGATCGTGATCGCCAGCGCCGGGCAGACGGCCTCGCACAGCTTGCACGCGATGCAGCGTTCCTCGCCATTGGGATAGCGGCGCAGCGCGTGCTCCCCACGGAACCGCGGCGAAAGCGGGTTCTTTTCGTAGGGATAGTTGATGGTCGCCTTGGGCTTGAAGAAGTACTTCAAGGTCAGCGCGTGCGCCTTGACGAACTCCCACAGCGTATAGGAGCGGATGATCTGTGCGACGCTCATGCGGGCACTCCGATACGGGTGAACATGAGGAACCCGGAAACGAGGAAGACGAAGAACAGCGACAGCGGGAGGAAAATCTTCCAGCCCAGCCGCATCAGCTGGTCATAGCGATAGCGCGGGACGGTGGCCTTCACCCAGCTGAAGCAGAAGAAGAAGAACGCCATCTTCGCGAGCAGCCAAATGAAGCCCGGCACGTAATAGAACAACGGAATATCCAGTGGCGGCAGATACCCACCCCAGAACAGCGTCGCGTTGAGCGCGCACATCAGGATGACGTTGGCATATTCGCCAAGCCAGTAGAGCGCGAACGCCATCGACGAATATTCGGTCTGGTAGCCCGCGACGAGCTCCGACTCCGCCTCGGTCAGGTCGAACGGCGCGCGCTGCGTCTCGGCGAGCGACGAGATGAAGAACACGATCGCCATCGGGAACAGCAGCGGGTTGGCGAAATTGCCGTTGAGGAGGCCGTAATAGCCCTTCTGTGCCTCGACGATGCCGCCCATGTTGAACGTGCCCGCCCACATCACGACCGAGATGAGCACGAAGCCGATCGAGACTTCATAGCTGACCATCTGCGCCGCGGCGCGGATCGCCGAGTAGAACGGGTATTTCGAGTTGGACGACCAGCCGGCGAGGATGATGCCATAGACGCCGAGCGACGACGCCGCGAGCACATAGAGCAGGCCGACATTGATGTTGGCGAGCGCGACACCGACCTGGAACGGCACCACCGCCCACACGATCAGCGCGACCGTGAAGGTGATGATCGGCGCGAGCAGGAACAGCCCCTTGTTCGCCCCCGACGGGATGATCGTTTCCTGAAGGAAAACCTTCAGACCGTCGGCGAACGACTGGAGCAGGCCCAGCGGGCCGACGACGTTCGGGCCACGGCGCAGCGCCATCGCCGCCCAGATCTTGCGATCGGCATAGATGATCATGGCGACCGCCAGCATCAGCGGCAGCGCGATGACCAGGATGTCGATCAGCGTGGCGACGAACCAGGCCCAGCCGTACGGCAGACCGAGATAGGTGAACCACGAGGTCATTCTGCGGCCTCCGCAAAGGCTTCGCCATGGAGCAGTTCGGCCGAGCAGCGCTGCATCGTCGGCGACGCCCGGCAGATGGCGTTAGTGAGATAGAAGTCGACGATCGGATAGGCGATCGGCCCGCTTGCCGCGGCGGCGAGCGATGGCGGCGCCCAGTCGAAGCGCACCAGCCCTTCCTCGGCGAGCGCGGGCACCGCGACGGCCATTGCCGCGCGCAGTTCCTCGAAGCTGTCGAAGGGCAGCGTATGGCCAAGCTTGTCCGACAGGGCGCGCAGGATCGACCAGTCCTCACGGGCATCGCCCGGCGGGAATACGCCGCGATCGGCGCGCTGGACGCGGCCTTCGACGTTCACATAGGTGCCGGGCTTTTCGGTATAGGCCGCGCCCGGCAGGATCACGTCGGCATGGTGTGCGCCCTTGTCGCCGTGATGGCCGATGAACACCTTGAAGCTGCCCGCGAACTTGCCGAAATCGACCTCGTCGGCTCCAAGGAAGAAGGCGAGCTTGGGCGCCGCCGCCACGATGTCGGTGATGCCACCCTTCTGCGCGAAGCCGAGCATCAGCCCGCCCATGCGCGCCGCGGCGGTGTGGATCACGCCGAAGCCGTTCCAGGGCGTGCCGTCGTCGAGCGTGCGCACGAGCTTCATCGGCTCGACGAGCGCAAGCGCCGCGCCGAAGCCGTTGGCGAGCGCGCCGGGGCCGACGATGACGACCGGTTTCTTCGCGGCATCGAACGCCTGCACGACGCTTTCGGGCAGACGGCCGAGCGTGGCGAGATCGTTGCCGAGCCATTCGACCTTGTAGGTCAGATCGACCTCCGGCCCGAGCGCGAACACCTTGGCGCCGCGCTTGATCGCCTTGCGGATGCGCGTGTTGATGAGCGGCGCCTCCCAGCGGAGGTTGGTGCCGACCAGCAGGATCGCATCGGCCTGCTCGACGCCCGCGATCGTCGGGTTGAACGCGACCGCGCCGAGATTGGACACGTCATAGTCCATCCCGGTCTGGCGCCCCTCGATCAGCGTCGAGCCGAGCGCGTTGACGAGCGACTTGGCCGCGAACATCGTCTCGCAGTCGAGCAGGTCGCCGGCAATCGCCGCAACGCTCGACCCCGCAGCGCGCGCCACGGTGGCGATCGCTTCGAATGCCTCTTCCCAGCTCGCTTCGACGAGCTTGCCGTCGCGGCGGATGAACGGACGATCGAGGCGCCGGCGGACGAGGCCGTCGACGTGATAGCGCGTCTTGTCGTGCGCCCATTCCTCGTTCACGTCCTCGTTGATCCGCGGCAGGACGCGCATCACCTGGCGCCCGCGCGTATCGACGCGGATGTTGGTGCCCACGGCGTCCATCACGTCGATCGACAGGTTCCGCTTGAGCTCCCAGGGGCGATATTCGAACGCGACCGGGCGGTGCGTCAGCGCACCCACCGGGCACAGATCGACGGCGTTGCCCGAAAGCTCGCTCTTGAAGGCGTGCTCGAGATAGGTCGTGATCTGCATGTTCTCGCCGCGATAGATCGCGCCGATCTGCTCGACCCCGGCGACTTCCTCGCCGAAGCGGACGCAGCGGGTGCACTGGATGCAGCGGGTCATCACCGTCTTGATGATGGGGCCCATATACTTCTCGGTGACCGCGCGCTTGTTCTCGCCGAAGCGGCTGTTGCCGCGGCCATAGGCCACCGACTGGTCCTGCAGGTCGCACTCGCCGCCCTGATCGCAGATCGGGCAATCGAGCGGGTGGTTGATGAGCAGGAACTCCATCACGCCTTCGCGGGCGGCCTTGACCATCGCGCTGTCGGTGCGGATCTCCTGCCCCTCGGCAGCCGGAAGCGCGCACGAAGCCTGGGGCTTGGGCGGTCCGGGCTTCACCTCGACCAGGCACATGCGGCAGTTGCCGGCGATCGACAGCCGCTCGTGATAGCAGAAACGCGGAATCTCCTTGCCCGCGGCCTCGCAGGCCTGGAGCACGGTGGCGCCCTGCGGCACCTCGACTTCGATTCCATCGACTTTAAGCTTTGGCATTATTCTGCGGCCTCCCGGGGAGCCGATTCAAGTCTATTGCGGCGCAACCAGACGGGGACCGCTGGAAGGCCAAGCATAACTGCGACAATCAGCGAAAATCCTAGAGCGCCGACGATGCCCCGCCCCTGTTCGAGCGACAGCACAAGCGTACTTGCTACTGCCACGGCTAGCCCGACAAGGTAGGTCCATAGCCCCCATGTCTTGTGCATGATCAAGCCGACGCCACTTGCGATCATCCAAGCGCAGGCAAGATAGGTCAACGCGTCGTGGGCAACGGGCTGGCCGTATTCATCTCGCGGCCCTGTGATGAGATACGAGACCCCGCACAGTGCCAGATAGCCGCCGACGACTAGTAATATCTTCGACCGCGCCTTCACTCGGCCGCCTCCATCATCGGCGCTTCGCCGCCGCCGCTCCGCTCGTTGATCCGCCGCTCCAGTTCGGGGCGGAAATGGCGGATCAGGCCCTGGATCGGCCAGGCGGCGGCGTCACCGAGCGCACAGATCGTGTGGCCCTCGACCTGCTTCGTCACCTGCTGGAGCATGTCGATCTCGCTGATGTCGGCGTCGCCGGTGCGCAGCCGCTCCATCACGCGCCACATCCAGCCGGTGCCTTCGCGGCAGGGCGTGCACTGGCCGCAGCTCTCATGCTTGTAGAAGTAGCTGATGCGGCTGATCGCACGAACGATGTCGGTCGACTTGTCCATCACGATGACCGCGGCCGTGCCCAGCCCCGAACCGACGGCCTTGAGCCCGTCGAAATCCATCGGCGCGTCCATGATCTGCGCCGCCGGAACCAGCGGCACCGACGACCCGCCCGGGATCACCGCGAGCAGATTGTCCCAGCCGCCGCGAATGCCGCCGCAATGCTTTTCGATCAGCTCGCGGAAGGGAATGCCCATCGCCTCTTCGACGACGCACGGGCGGTTCACATGGCCCGAGATCTGGAAGAGCTTGGTGCCCTTGTTGTTGTCGCGTCCGAACGACGAGAACCATTCGGGACCGCGCCGCAGGATCGTCGGGACGACCGCGATCGATTCGACATTGTTGACCGTGGTCGGGCAGCCATAGAGCCCCGCCCCCGCCGGGAACGGCGGCTTGAGCCGCGGCTGACCCTTCTTGCCCTCGAGGCTCTCGAGCATCGCGGTTTCTTCGCCGCACACATAGGCGCCGGCACCGCGATGGACGAACACGTCGAAATCATAGCCCGAGCCCACGGCGTTCTTGCCGAGCAACCCGGCGTCATATGCCTCGGCGACGGCTGCGAACAGCGTCTGCGCCTCGCGGATATATTCGCCGCGAATGTAGATATAGGCCGCCCGCGCACGCATCGCGAAACCTGCGATCAGCGCGCCTTCGATCAGCTTGTGCGGATCGTGACGGACGATCTCGCGGTCCTTGCACGAACCCGGTTCGGATTCGTCGGCATTGATCACCAGGAAGTTGGGACGATTGGGCGTCGGCTCCTTCGGCATGAAGCTCCACTTCATGCCCGTCGGGAAGCCCGCGCCCCCGCGGCCGCGCAGCCCCGAGGCCTTGATCCGATCGATGATCGTGTCCTGCCCCAGCGCCAGCAGCGCCTTGGTATTGTCCCAGTCGCCGCGCTGGATGGCGGACGACAGGTTCCACGGCTGGAAGCCGTAGACATTGGTGAAGATGCGGTCCTTGTCTTCGAGCACCCTAGCGCCCCTTCCCCACCATCTTCTGCAAAAGCAGATACACAATGACGATCAGGCCGACGAGAATGCCGAGCCCGATCAGCTTGAAAGCGAGCTTGAACACCCAGCCGAGCACCACGAAACCGCCGATGACGGCGAGGATCGTGACGATCAGCTTCTGAGTGTTGTCGCTCATGCCCAATCCCCGCGATAGTCGTGGTTTTCGTCGACCATCGCCTTGAGCGTCGTCGGCCCGCCCTCGGGCTCGCTCGTATGCCGTCCGTTCTGCGGCCCGGCCTTCGGGGTCTCGCCCCGCGCCAGTGCGTCGAGTACGGCGAGCGTCTTGTCATAGTCCAGATCTTCGAAATTATCGTCGTTGATCTGAACCATCGGCGCATTGGCGCAATTGCCCATGCACTCGACCTCGGTGAGCGTGAACAGGCCGTCGGGGGTGGTATGCCCCTTCTTCATCCCGCGCGCGGCACAGGCCGCCAGCACGTCGTCGCTGCCGCGCAGCATGCACGGCGTCGTGCCGCACACCTGGACGTGATAGCGGCCGACGGGCGCCAGATTGAACATCGTGTAGAAGGTCGCGACCTCGTACACGCGGATATAGGGAAGTTCGAGCTCACGCGCGATGAACTCGATCACCGGAACGGGAAGCCAGCCCTGCGTGTTCGTTTCCGCACCGACCTGGCGCTGGGCGAGGTCAAGGAACGGAATCGTGCACGACTGCTGCCGGCCGGCCGGATAGCGCGCCATGATCTCGCGCGCCTTTTCGGCATTTTCGGGCGTCCAGGCAAAATTGCCCCAGCGCGCGCGGACTTCGGCTTCGTCGGGAATATTGGGTGCGTCAGCCATGGATGCGGATCCCAGCGCGGTCCGCCCGCGCGCCGTTGCGCACGGGGGCCGCAAGATGAAGGTTCACGGGCAGCGTCGCGGCGATCACCGGTCGCACTCCCCGAACACGATGTCCATCGCGCCGAGAACGGCGGTGACGTCGGCGAGCATGTGCCCCTTGGACATGAAGTCCATCGCCTGCAGGTGGCTGAAGGCGGTCGGCCGCACCTTGCACCGGTACGGCTTGTTGGTGCCGTCGGCGACCAGATAGACGCCGAATTCGCCCTTGGGGCTTTCGGTGCCGACATACACTTCGCCCGCCGGGACGTGATAGCCCTCGGTGAAATGCTTGAAGTGGTGGATCAGCGCTTCCATCGACTGCTTCATCTGCCCGCGGCTGGGCGCCACGACCTTGTGGTCCTGGCTCTTCACCGGACCTTCGGGCATCTGCTGGAGGCACTGCTTCATGATCCGCGCCGACTGGCGGACTTCCTCGACGCGCACCATGAACCGGTCATAGCAGTCGCCGCGCGTGCCGACGGGCACGTCGAAGTCGACCTTGTCATACGCATCATAGGGCTGCGACTTGCGGAGATCCCAGGGGATGCCCGCAGCGCGGATCATCGGCCCCGAAAAGCCCCAGCGGATCGCATCGTCGCGGCTCACCGTCGCGATGTCGACGTTGCGCTGCTTGAAGATGCGGTTTTCGGCGACGAGGCTGATCGCATCCTCGAACAGCCGCGGCAGGCGCGTGTCCAGCCAGTCCGCGATGTCGGTGAGCAGCTTGAGCGGCACGTCCTGCCGCACGCCGCCGACGCGGAAATAGTTGGAGTGCATGCGCGCGCCCGATGCGCGTTCGAAGAAGTTGAGGCAGTCCTCGCGGATCTCGAACAGCCAGAGGTTCGGCGTCATCGCGCCGACGTCCATGATGTGCGAGCCCAGGTTCAGCATGTGGTTGCTGATCCGGGTCAGCTCCGCGAAGAAGGTCCGCAGATACTGGCCGCGCAGCGGCACCTCGAGGTCGAGCAGCTTTTCGACCGCGAGCACGAAGCTGTGCTCCATGCACAGCGGCGAGCAATAGTCGAAGCGATCGAAATACGGCAGCGCCTGGGTATAGGTCTTGTACTCGATCAGCTTTTCGGTGCCGCGGTGGAGCAGGCCGATATGCGGGTCGACGCGCTCGATGATCTCGCCGTCGAGTTCGAGGACGAGACGAAGCACGCCGTGCGCCGCCGGATGCTGCGGGCCGAAGTTGATCGTGTAGTTGGCGATGGCGACATCACCGGTCGCGGGGTCCTTCACCGCGTCGTGCGCCATCATCTGTTCGACAGTGTCGCTCACTGGTTCTGCCCCTCACCCTTGGTGGGGACCACGCCCGGATCGGCCGGCTTTTCCTGCGGCTGGTTGCCCGGATGCGGCTGGCCGGCGCCGGTGTCGGCGGTGCCTTCCACGGTTTTGGTGTTCTTCGCCTGCGGCGCGACATCGGCATCCGCCTTGTCGCCGGCCTTCTGGACCTCGGCCGCGCTGACCGGAGTCGGCGCGCCCTTTTCCTGCGGAACGGCGGGCGGGCTGCCGGCGGGCGGCGTCACGGGCTTGGCCTGCGGCGTTTCGGCGGGCCCGGTGCCGGGTGCAGCCTTCTCGTCGCCGGGAAGCACGTACTTGGCACCTTCCCACGGACTCATGAAATCGAAGTTGCGGAAATCCTGCGGCAGGTCGACGGGTTCGTAGACCACGCGCTTGGCCTCTTCCGAATAGCGCATCTCGACATAGCCCGTCATCGGGAAGTCCTTGCGCAGCGGATGACCCTGGAAACCATAGTCGGTGAGGATGCGGCGCAGGTCGGTGTTGCCGTCGAACAGCACGCCGTACATGTCGTAGGTTTCGCGTTCGAGCCAGCCGGCGACCGGCCAGATCCCCGTCACCGACGGCACCGGCTTTTCCTCGTCGGTGGTCACGCGCACGCGGATGCGGTGGTTCCGCGTCAGCGACAGCAGGTGATAGCACACGTCGAAACGCTCGGGGCGCTGCGGATAGTCGACGCCCGCGATCTCGACGAGCATCTGATATTCAAGCCCGGGCGTGTCGCGCAGCGCGATCATCGCATCGACCAGCCGTTCGCGGACGACGGTGAGCGAAACCTCGCCCACCGCATCCTTCGACTCGACGAGCATGTCGCCCAGCGCGGCCACAGCCGCTTCGATCACGCCGTCATTGGCGGCATATTTGGGTGCAGGTGCCTTCACCGTTCCAGGGTCCCGATCCGGCGGATCTTCCGCTGAAGCTGCATCACGCCATAGAGCAGCGCCTCGGCCGTCGGCGGGCAACCGGGGACATAGATGTCCACGGGCACGATCCGGTCACAGCCGCGCACCACGCTGTAGCTATAGTGGTAATAGCCGCCGCCATTGGCGCACGAGCCCATCGAGATGACGTATTTCGGCTCCGACATCTGGTCATAGACCCGACGGAGCGCAGGCGCCATCTTGTTGCAGAGCGTGCCGGCGACGATCATCACGTCCGACTGACGCGGGCTGGCGCGCGGCGCAGCACCGAAGCGTTCAAGGTCGTAACGCGGCATGTTGACGTGGATCATTTCCACGGCACAGCAAGCCAGACCAAAGGTCATCCACCACAGCGAGCCCGTGCGGGCCCACTGGAACAGTTCCTCGGTCGAGGTGACAAGGAAGCCCTTGTCGCCCAGTTCGGCATTGATGTCGTCGAAGAACGCCTGATTGGGCTGCGTCCCCGGAGGCGGCGCGGTGAGTTCTACTCCCATTCCAGCGCTCCCTTCTTCCATGCGTAGACGAGACCGAGCGCAAGCTCGGCGATAAAGATCATCATCGAGACCCATGCGGTCCACGCCTGGACGGCAGTGCTCATTTTGAACACCGACACCGCCCACGGGTAGAGGAACGCGGCTTCGAGGTCGAAGACGATGAAGAGGATGGCGACGAGGTAGAAACGCACGTCGAACTGGCTGCGCGAATCCTCGAATGCCGGGAAGCCACACTCATATTCGGTGAGCTTTTCGGGCGTGGGCTTGTTCGTGCCGGTGCCTCGCGAAACGAGGATCGGCAGGAAGACAAAGGCGCTTGAGAGCACCAGTGCGACCCCGAGGAAAAGCAGGATCGGCAGATATTGAGATAGATCGACCAAGGCGCCTTCTCGCGAATGCGGAATCTGAGGGGGCTTCTAGGACCGTGACGGTTGTGCGGCAAGGCCCGGAAAGCCCTGAGAATCACTCTCAATAAAACCGGGAAATCGCCGCCTTCCGCTAGGGTCGCCAATGCCTGCACGACAAACGCCCGGCACCGGCCTTTGGGGCCGGGCCGTGTGCTTGCCATAGTTCACTATAGCATCGGAAGCAGCCGGGGCGGACATCGCCGCCCCGAATGGCTCAGCGGTTGCGCAGCGCGCCCGCGACGAGCTTGTGCAGGCGGGAGTGGATCGCGTCGTTCGCGGCAAGATACTGGTTGCGTTCGCGCGCCATGTCCTGCCCGCGGAAGTCGGTGACGAAGCCGCCGGCCTCCTTGACGAGCAACAGCCCCGCCGCGACGTCCCACGGCTGGAGCGCCGATTCCCAATAGCCGTCGAACCGACCCGCCGCGACCCAGGCAAGGTCGAGCGCCGCCGAACCCAGCCGCCGGATGCCCGCGACTTCCGGCGCCACCGCACCGAAGATCCGGCTCCACTCGACGAAATCGCCATGGCCCAGGAACGGGATGCCCGTCGCGATCAGCGCCTCGGACAGCTCGCGCCGCGCCGACACGCGCAGCCGCTGGTCCTGCAACCATGCGCCGCGGCCCTTTTCGGCCCAGAAGCTCTCATCGGTCAGCGGCTGATAGATCAGGCCGTGGGTGATCTCGGGCTTGCCCTGCGGCCCGCGCGGATCCTCGACCGCGATCGAGATCGCGAAGTGCGGGAGCCCGTGGAGGAAGTTCGTCGTGCCGTCGAGCGGATCGATGATCCAGCGCGGCTTGTCGGGATCGCCGGCGATCTCGCCGCCTTCCTCGAGCAGGAAGCCCCAGTCGGGGCGCGCCTTGCGCAGTTCCTCGACCAGCGTTTCTTCGGCACGCTTGTCGGCCATCGACACGAAGTCGGCGGGGCCCTTGCGGCTCACCTGGAGGTGCTGGACCTCGTTGAAGTCGCGACGAAGGCGCGGGGCGGCCTTGCGCGCCGCGCGTTCCATGACGGTCAGGAGGCCGGAATGAGCAACCACGATGCGTCTCCTCCCCTGGCTTGCGCGAGGGGCTGTTGAAGAGGGTCCGAAAAAACCAGGGGAGGCGCATGGACCCTCGGCCACGCCCTCCCCTTCAGGTCTCCCGCACAAGGCGGGAGCGCGATCCGGTCAGTCGGCGCGGCGGACGTAGGTCTGCTCGTACACGTCGACAACGATGCGCGTGCCCGATGCGATGTGCGGCGGCACCATGATGCGCACGCCGTTGTCGAGCACGGCGGGCTTGTAGCTCGACGACGCCGTCTGGCCCTTCACCACGGCATCGGCCTCGACGATCGTCGCTTCGATCGTGTCGGGCAGCTGCACGCTGATCGGCTCTTCGTCGTAAAGCTCCATCACCACGTCCATGCCGTCCTGAAGGAAGGCCGCAGCGTCGCCGAGCAGGTCGCGCGGCAGCGTGGTCTGGTCATAGGTTTCCTTGTCCATGAAAACGAGCATGTCGCCTTCGGGGTACAGGAACTGGAAATCCTTGGTGTCGAGCCGCACGCGCTCGACCGTCTCGGCCGAGCGGAAGCGCACGTTGTTCTTGCGGCCGTCGCGCAGGTTCTTGAGCTCGACCTGCATATAGGCACCACCCTTGCCGGGCTGGGTGTGCTGGATCTTGACGGCGCGCCAGATGCCGCCTTCATACTCGATGATGTTGCCGGGACGGATGTCCACGCCGCTGATCTTCATGGTCGAGACCTGTCGCTGAGAAAGAGCTGAGGGCGGCCCTTTAGCCGCGCGACGCGAAACCCGCAAGCGCGAGCCCGTCCGGAGGTCCGCTTCGCGCCATCCGGTTGTTTCCGCAGCGCAACGCAGTGGACAGGCGGGGCGGCGCCCGGCACAAGCGCGCGATGCGCACGATGCTGGACGATGCCGAAGCGGTCCTGGGGTCACCGCTCAGGAACCTGGCGACCATTCTCGTCTTCGTGCTCTGCGTCGTGGTGCTCGCGACGCTGGGCTATATGGCGGCCGGATGGAGTCTGCTCGATTCGGCGTATATGGTGCTGCTCACCATCTATACGGTCGGTTATGGCGAGGTCCGGCCGATCGACACGCCCTATCTCCACCTGGTGACCATCGGGACGATGGCGCTGGGATGCACGGGCATGATCCTGCTCACCAGCGCGCTGGTGCAGGTGTTCACCGTTTTCCAGATCCGACAATTATTCGGGGCGAACCGAATGCAGGACAAGATCGCGAAGCTCACCGGCCATGTGGTGATCTGTGGCTATGGCCGGATCGGCACGATGCTGGCGCAGGAGCTGACGCGCGCCGGAATGCCGTTCCTGATCGTCGAGCGCGGCACCGAAAAGCGCGGCGAGGCCGAGGCGGCAGGCTATCTGACGCTCGCCGGCGACGCGACCGAGGAAGAGGTGCTGGTCACGGCCGGCATCCAGCGCGCCCGCGCGCTCGCGACCGTGCTGCCCGACGACGCCGCGAACGTGTTCATCACGCTGAGCGCGCGCAACCTCAACGACCGGCTGGAGATCATCGCGCGCGGCGAGGCGTCGACCACCGAGCGCAAGCTGCTCCACGCCGGCGCCGACCGCGTGATCTTTCCCACGCATATCGGCGCGGAGGCGATCGCGCGGATGATCCTCTACCCGAACAGCGAAATGCTGTCGGCCGAAGCCGAGGTGGCGACGGTCCGGCGCGAACTCGAACGCATCGGACTCGAGCTCGAACAGGTCACCGCCGCCCCCGATTCGGCGCTGTGCGGCAAGAGCGTCGCCGAGGCCGAACGCCAGTCGGGCGGCACGCTGTTCGTCGTCCAGATCGACCGCGCGTCGGGACAGACGATCCCCCGCCCCGCCCCCGACGAAGTGATCGGCGTCGGCGACCGCATCACGATCGTGATGCGCGATGCCGCGGCGGCGGCACACGCAGTGTTCGCGTCGGCCAAGTCGTCGCACGGCCCCCGCGGCCCGCTCAACTGAGCGGCGCCGCCGGGCGGATCAACCGCGCGGCGGGGCCAGCCGGGTGACGAGCCCGCCCATTTCGAACACCGTCGCCCCGGCGTCCAACGACAGGCCGAGCGCCGATCCGGCAAGCGTGCGCGCCGCCGCCTGGGCGTCGAGCGCGACACGCAGCGCCTCGCCGCCGCGCTCGCGCGCGTGCGCCGCAATGAAGCTGGGCGCCCGTTCGAGGAACGCCTCGTAACGCGGCTGCGCAGCCTTGGTGCCGAGTGCCCGGGCAAGCCGCGCGCGGATGCGGTTGTCGGGGTCGCCGGTCGTCGCCAGCGCGGCCAGATCGTCCTCGATCGCGGCCATGTCGAGCCCGGCAAAGCCGAGCGCGCGCCCCGGCGATCCCTCGCCCCCCCGCACCCCCGCCGCCACATCGGCCCCGGGAAGCACGCCGAGCGTG
>JAFABD010000125.1 GCA_023426225.1 Pseudomonadota bacterium
GTCTTCACCCGCGCACAGGTCCGCGCGCCCGCCGTCGCCGACGCGGTGCAGCGCATCGACCGCCTGCTCGCGGTTCCCGCCGAACCGCCGCTTCCCCCCGCGCCTGCCGATGGCACGCTGGCGATGACGCTGGCGGGCGGCGGCACCCCCCATGTCTTTGCACCCGGTGCACGCGTCGCGCTCGTCGGCCGCTCGGGCGCGGGCAAGACGCGGCTGCTCGAAACGCTCGCCGGGCTGCGCCGCGACGCCCCGCAACTGCTCACCCTCGGCGGCCAGGACGTGCGTGCGCTCGGCATCTACGGGCTGCGCACGGCGATCGCGCTCGTGCCCCAGGAACCGATGCTGATCGCGGGGACGCTGCGCGACAATCTGCGGATCGCGCGGCCGGGGATCGACGATGCCGCCATCGATGAGGCGCTCGACATCGCCTGCCTCGCCGATACCGTGCGCGCCTTCCCCGACGGGCTCGACCAGTGGATCGGCGATCAGGGCCGTGCGCTGTCGGGCGGCCAGCGCAAACGCCTCGCGCTTGCCCGCGGCATCCTCGCCGCACGTCCCTGGCTGCTGCTCGACGAACCGACCGAGGGTCTCGACGCCGCGACCGAGCGCGAACTCGTCGCACGACTGGGCGAATGGCTCGCCCGCACGGGGACGGGTCTCGTCCTCGTCAGCCACCGCCCCGCCCCGCTCGCGCTGTGCGACACCCGCCTCGCGCTCGATCCGCCGGCGTCGCAAACAGACGGTTGACGCACCCGCCCGGCTTGTGGCAACCGGCGGTCCTCGGGCGCAAACGGCCCGAAACGCGGACCCGGGGCCTCCCCGTCCGGTGCGCGGGTGTAGCTCAATGGTAGAGCAGAAGCTTCCCAAGCTTACGACGAGGGTTCGATTCCCTTCACCCGCTCCAATTTCCCCGCACGAAATCCTTTCGTACGCACGATACGGTGCTGTTCAGAAGGCTTCCAATACAGGAAGGCGCCTGAATCCGGCATATCCTTCCGGTAACGACTGATGTCCGTAGCCGTCAGAATGAAGATTCTGCGCGATTGATTATTGATAAGCATCTCCAAAAACACATCAAACCCCCGCAAACCCGGTAGATTTGCAATCTATTTTATTGATACCATATCGGTTAATCATAGTATTGATCCGCTCTTCTCTTGATAAAAAGAGATTTCACAACACGTCATTTGAATAACAAAAATCACAAATACAAATAATTTCCGCCGATTCGGCGATGTTTACAGTTACGCAATCAATGATGAATCGATACCATGACTCCGCCCGTATCGGGTGATCCGCAGGGAGGAGAAGGGCAATGGATCCGTTCATTGGTCAGATCATGCAGGTGGGATTTCGATATGCGCCGGTTAACTGGTTGAATTGTAACGGCGCCGTTCTTCAGATCGGTCAAAATCAGGCACTCTACGCCCTGCTGGGCACGACGTTCGGGGGCGGCGGCGTCACCGATTTCGCGCTTCCCGACGCGCGCGGCCGCACGATGATCGGGGCGGGGTCCGGCCCGGGGCTGACCCCGCGTCAGGCGGGCGCAAAGGGCGGCGCCGAGCAGACCTCGCTCAACCAGAGCCAGTTGCCGTCGCACACGCATAACGCCCTTTTCCAGCAGACGGGCACCGCCACCTTCCAGGGCTGGAACACCGCGATCGCGGGCCTCAATTATACCAACGAGAGTGCCACTCCCGAAAACGGCAGCTATCTGGGCGCATTGTCGGACCCGGACACCAGCCCGACCATCTATGTCCCCGCCGCCAACGCAACGATGTCCGGCGCGCAGCAGGTGCGGCTGGCCGGTGTCGGGGGCACGGTCTCCGGGCTCAGCGGTGCGGTGTCGATCGGCAATACCGGCCAGAATGCGCCGGTCGCGCTCATGCCGCCCTTCCTCGCGGTCACGACGATCATCGCCTCGATCGGCATCTGGCCCGACAAGCCCGATTGAGCGCACGACGGGATGCCGCGCCCAGGTCCGGCGCGCGGCATCCCGCCTTGCCGCGCACGCGCGTCAGGTGAAGATCGCCTGGTAACGCCGCGTCTGCTCGCGCGGTTTGATCTGCGTGATGTGGATGCGATACGGCCCGCCGCGCCCGCAATCGCAATCATAGCTGTCGTCAAGCAACAGCACGTTCCACGGCGCCTCGAAAATCAGTTCGAACGGCTCGCGAAAGTCGGCGCCGATGATCGGCCGCATCCTGCGCACGGCCGCCAACGCTATTTCGACAGGTCTGGGGTGTGTATTCAGCCTGACTTTACGGCCGACCCAAGGCAGAAAATCATCCGGAGTCACCAGCCTCGTCATCACCACTCTCCGTTCTGGTGCACCGATACTGGCGCAGCACGAACGGATGCGAAAGCCCTATTCGGTCCGGTTCCGACCGTCCGCCCGCGGCGCCTTTCCGCGACCTGGGCTGCGCGCGCGATTCGCCCGGCGCGCGGGGCTTGCCCGACGGGGGCTCAGCCCGCCGCGACGTGCACGCGCGTCCCCGCCGATCGTGCCGCCTCGGCCACCGCAGCGGGCGGTGCGGCATCGGTCACCAGGTCGTCGACCTCGCCATATCCCGCCACCTGGAACGGCGCGCTGCGCTCGAACTTGCTGCCGTCGGCGAGCACCATCACGCGCCGCGCCGGGTCGAGCAGCGATCGCTTGAACGTCGCCTCGTCGATGTCGAAGTCCAGGAACCCGCGCGCGCCCTCGATCGCGCCCATCGACAGCACCGTCACGTCGGGCGCGAACCGCCGGCAATAGGCGATCGGCTCCGGCCCGAACGCGGCGTGATAGTCGGGGTTGACGCTCCCCCCGGCCAGGTACAGCCGCTGCCCCGGCCGCCCCAGCGTCTCGTGCGCGATCTCGACGCTGTTGGTCACGATCGTCAGGTCTTTCATTCCCGCCAGCGCGCGCGCCAGCCAGAAGGTCGTGCTTCCCGAATCGAGCAGGATCGTCATTCCCGGCTCGATCAGCGCCATCGCCGCGCGGGCGATCCGCTGCTTGGCCGCCGCGCCGTCGCGCACGCGCACGCGGTACGGCGCCTCGATCAGGCTCGTCGGCAGGCTCACGCCGCCATGCGTCTTCTGGACGTGCCCCGCCTGTTCGAGCTGGCGCACGTCGCGCCGGATCGTCTCCTCCGAAACGTCGAAGCGCGCCGCCAGCTCGGCGACCGACCAATAGGGCCGCTCGTCGAGCAGCCCCAGCATCGTCGTCAACCGCGCACTCTGGTTCACGCGCGCCGCCGGGCGGCTATCCGTCAGATCGTGACCTTCCATCATCCGGACAGGCTAACAAAAAGCCGCGCGCGACGGAACACACACAATTCCACATCAAACAAAATAAAACCCACACAACGTCACACATCTGTCATCGCCCCCGCCTAGAGGCCCGGCTGCATCCGCGGTGGCCATGGGGGGTCGACCGCTCAACGGAGGGCTCGATGAAGACCAACAGGACCGCGCTGCTCGCGCTGCTCGCCGCCGGCGCCAGCTTTTACGCCACCGCCGCGACGGCGCAGACCGCACCGGCCGCCGCCGCGCAGGACGAGAACGAAATCATCGTCAACGGCTATGTGAAGTCGCTCGCCGCCGCACGCGATCTCAAGCGCGGTTCGAACATCGTCAAGGACGTGATCGTCGCCGAGGACATGGCGAAGTTCCCCGAACTCAACCTCGCCGAATCGATCCAGCGCCTGCCCGGCGTCGCGATCAACCGCGAGGCGGGCGAGGGTCGCCGCATCACGCTGCGCGGCCTCGGCCCCGATTTCACCCGCGTCCAGCTCAACGGCATGGAAGTGCTGGGCAATGTCGACTCGGCGATGGACAGCCGCGGCCAGCGCTCGCGCGATCGCGCCTTCGACTTCAACATCTTCGCCTCCGAACTGTTCTCGCGCGTCGAAGTCGAGAAGAGCTACCAGGCGTCGCAGGCCGAAGGCGGCATGGCCGGCACGGTCGGCCTGTTCACCGCCAAGCCGCTCGAACAGAAGCAGGGCCTGTCGGGCGCCGTCTCGGCCAAGCTCGGCACCAACAGCTTCACCAAGGACGCCCAGCCGCGCGTCGCCGCGATGATCGGCCAGAACTGGGGCGATCGCTTCGGCATCCTCGTCTCGGTCGCCTATTCGAAGCGCAAGACCGAGGAACAGGGCTACAACACCTATTCGCCGACGCAGCTCAGCGCGAGCAAGATGGCCGGCTACCTCACCAAGGGTCTCGACATCTCGGCGCTGTCGGCTGACCAGCAGGCCAAGTTCAAGTCGGGCGACCTGGTGTTCGCCTCGGGCAACCGCCTGTCGGTGTGGGATGCGCGCCAGGAACGCCTCGGCCTCACCCTCGCGACCCAGTGGCGCCCGGCCGACAACCTGCTCTTCACGCTCGACGGGCTGCACGGCGAGTTCACCACGCACCGCGACGAATATCACCTCGCGACGCGGCCCAACAACACCTCGGGCTCGGTGATCTTCGACACGACCTCGAAGATCAATTCGATCCACTGGGACAGCTCGAACTTCGTCGATGCGATCAGCGTCGACAACGTCACCTATGCCAGCGAGCATCGCCGGTCGCTCAACAAGAACAAGTTCAACCAGATCGCACTCACCGGCAAATGGGATGCCGGCGACAACCTCACCTTCGACGGCCATGTCGGCTATGAGGATTCGAAATACACCACCCCCTACGACGACAAGCTCTACCTGCGCGCCTATGGCGGCATGACGACCACCTATGCGCCCGACGGCACCAGCGCGACCAACGTCTATCGCTGGAACACCACCGATCCGTCGCGCTACGAGTTCAAGGAATTCTATTTCCGCGAATTCTGGAACAAGACCAGCCTGAAGGAAGGCGTCGGCAACGCCGCGCTGAAGCTGGGCGACGTGTTCACGCTCCGCGCCGGCGCCAGCTATCGCCGCTACGAGACTTCGGGCTCGGAAATCTACAATGACGGCCAGTTCCACAACTTCACCGGCACGCCGGTGACGCCCTATGCGGTGGTGTTCAGCCAGAACAAGTCGGCGAGCTGGATCACCGGCGACTATGCCAAGGCGTTCGCGACCTACAACGCCGCGCACACCACGGTCGGCGCGACCGATATCGAGAACACCTACAAGGTGATCGAATCGACCACCGCCGGCTATGGCCAGCTCGAATGGAACGCGCCGCTGGGCGGCATGCGCCTGCGCGGCAATCTCGGCCTGCGGGCCTATTTCACCGATCTCGACAGCACCGGCTTCGTCACCAACAGCAACGACACGCCGATCGGCACCAACGTCACCAGCTCGCACTATTCGGGCGTGCTGCCGGCGCTCAACGCCACGCTCGAGGTGACGCCCAGCTTCCTGATCCGCTTTGCCGCCGCCAAGAACATCAACCGCCCGGGCCTCAGCTCGGTCGCGGCCTCGGGCAGCGCCAATGCCGACAACGGCAAGATCACCGCGAGCATCGGCAATCCGAACCTCAAGCCCTACAAGGACAATTCGGTCGAAGCCTCGGCCGAATGGTATTTCGGCAAGATCGGCCTCGTCTCGCTGGGCGTGTTCCACAAGGACATCAGCAACCTGGTGGCCAGCCAGACGCTGCTCAACGTGCCCTACAGCACCACGGGCCTGCCGACCTCGATGGTGGCGGGCGCGACCCCGAGCACGATCGTCGCCGAGTTCACCCGGCCGGTGAACCTCGCCAAGGCCTATGTCACCGGCGTCGAGATGGCCGCGCAGACCGACTTCGCGTTCCTTCCCGCCCCGTTCGACAAGCTGGGCATGGCGGCGAACCTGACGCTGCTCGACTCGAACGCACCCAGCAACGGCATCGACAGCCCGATCCCGGGCCTGTCGAACACCAACGCCAACGCGACGCTCTATTACGAGACGCCGCGCTGGGGCATCCGCGGGTCGCTCAACTATCGCTCGTCGTACCTGCGCACCGCCTATGACGGCACGCATCCGGAGAGCAAGGACGGCTTCGACGGCACCGTCTATGTCGACGCCGCGGCGTTCGTGAACCTCACCGACCGCATCCGCCTGACGATCGACGGTATCAACCTCACCAACGAGACCGAGGTCCAGTTCAACAGCATCTACCACCGCCTGCACAACGAGACGCAGAGCGGCCGGACGGTGTTTGTCGGCTTCGGCTTCAAGTTCTAAGAGGCCGTTCGGGGCGGGGCTGCGGCGCGGCGCCGCGCTCCGCCCCGCGCGGGGAAGGGGCTGCGGCCGGGCGGCCCCTTCCCCGTCACGATCGTGACGTGTCCGGCGCCTATTCCCTTCCCGCCGCTGCGTATCGCGGCGGGATCACCAGCGGACGGACGACATGGCACATTCGGTTCAGGATCGGCGGGCCTTCATCAAGGCGATGATGGCGGCGGGCGGCGCGGCCTCGGGGCTGTTGCCGTCGATCGCGCGCGCGCTCGAAATCCCGGCGCGGCGACGCACCGGCACGATCCTCGATGTCGAGCATGTCGTCATCCTCACCCAGGAAAACCGCGCCTTCGATCATTATTTCGGCGCGATGCACGGCGTGCGCGGCTTCGGCGACCGTTTCGCCATCCCCGCCCCGCCGCTGCCCCAGGCACCCGCGCGCAGCGTGTTCGTCCAGCCCAACGAGCATGACGGCGCCAGCCCCGCGCTGATCGCGCCGTTCCGGCTCGATACCGAACGCGACTTCCGCCTGATCCGCCCGCTCGGCACGCCGCACGGCTTCCCCGACAGCCAGGCGGCGTGGGACAATGGCCGCATGGGCGAATGGCCGCGCCACAAGCACAATCATGCGATGGCGCACTTCACCCGCGCCGACATCCCCTTCCAATATGCGCTGGCCGAGGCGTTCACGCTCGCCGACCATTATCACTGCGCGCTGCACCTCAGCACCAATCCCAACCGCCTCTATATCTGGACGGCGACGCACGACCCGCTCGGTCGCGGCAACGGGCCGGCGATCGACAACGGCTATGACGAGCTGCCCAACGATCCGCGCGGCCATGGCGGCTATCGCTGGACGACCTATCCCGAACGGCTGCTCGAAGCCGGGATCAGCTTCCAGATCTATCAGGACATGGCCGACAATTTCAGCGACAACCCGCTCGCGGGCTTCCGTCGCTATCGCGCCGCCGCGACCGCCAGGGACGGGGCCGAGGCCGAACTGTTCCGCCGCACGCTCACCACGCGCGGGCTCGACAAGCTCAAGGAGGACGTGCTCGCCGATCGCCTGCCCCAGGTGTCGTGGATCGTCGCCCCCGCGACCTTCTCCGAACATCCCAGCGTGTCGACGCCGCTTCAGGGGGCCGAATATACCGCGCAGGTGCTCGACGCGCTCACGGCCAATCCCGATGTCTGGTCGCGCACCGCGCTGCTCATCAACTTCGACGAAAATGACGGGCTGTTCGATCACGTCCCGCCCCCTGCCCCGCCCGCGCGGGACCCCTCGGACTTTCGCAAGACGATCGGCGCGACACAGATTCCCGCCGACGACGAATATCATCAGCTCTCGCAGCGCGAGGCCGACGCGCCCTATCTCAACCGCCCCTACGGCCTCGGCCCGCGCGTACCGCTATATGTCGTCTCGCCGTGGAGCACCGGCGGCTATGTCGCCTCGGAGGTGTTCGACCATACCAGCGTCATCCGCTTTCTCGAGGCGCGCTTCGGCGTCCATGAACCCAATATCAGCGCATGGCGCCGCGCGGTCTGCGGCGACCTGACGAGCTGCTTCGACTTCGCGCGTCCCGACGATCGCAGCTTCCTCAAGCAACTGCCCGCGACGCGCGCGCTGTCGGATCGCGCCGCGGCGCTCAAGGAGTTTCGCCCCGATCCCCCCGCCGCGCTCGCCGCGCCGGTGCAGGAGGCGGGCGTGCGCCGCCGCCGGCCCACCCCCTATCGCCTCGATGCCTGGCTCGATCGTGTCGACGGCGCGCCGGTGCTGCGCCTCGTCAATGCCGGTGCCGAGCGCGCCGCGGTTTTCCATCTCTATCGCATCGGCAAGCTCGACGCGGCGCCCGCGCGCTACACCGTCGCGGCGGGGCAGACGCTCACCGCGCCGCTCGATTTCGCCGCGACGGGCGAACACGACCTGTTCCTGCTCGGGCCGGACCGCTTCCACCGCCGCTTCGGCGGCGCGGTCGCCGGGCTGTCGGGCCGGATCGAGGCCGAGGGGCTGCGCGCGACGCTGCTGCTCGCGCATCCGGGCACCGAACGGCTGCCCGTCAACGTCCGCGACATGGCCTATGGCCAGCGCCCGCACGCGCTCACGCTCGTCCCCGGCGAAACGCTCCGCGTCCCGCTCGATCTGCGCTCCAGCCATGGCTGGTACGACCTGTGCGTCGAAGCCGGCGGCCAGTCGCTCCGCCTCGCCGGCCATGTCGAGGACGGGCGCCCCTCGCTCTCCGACCCCGCGGGCCACGGCCCCGCGGTGCTGACCGTGTAGAACGCCCGGCCGCCGGGGCAATTCGCCGACGCCGCTTGCACCGGGCATCGGCGCGGTTGTACGGGCGCGGTGCCGCCGGCGCCGCCGACGGATCGGGGATCCGATGCCCGGCATCCGGCCGGCATCGCCCCGGGGCCGCGTGTCGCGTCGATCCGCCGCACGCCAGACAGTGTTGGGTAGCAAGGATGATCTGGGTTCCGATCCTGTTGGGTACGTTCAAGCTCGCCGTGTTCGGGACGGGCATGTTCTTCGCGATCAAATGGCACCACGACCAGGCGCGGAAGAAGAAGGAAGAGGAAGAAGCCGCCGCGCAGTCGCTCGCCGAACCCGCCGCCGACGCCGCGGACCGCTAAACCGGCACCGCCGCCCGGCGGCGGCATCGGAATGCGGGCAACGCGTCCCTCGCGCGAAGCATTATCGGGAACTCGCAGCCGGCTGGCTTGTAAACGAACGGGTTTCGCGTGAAAACGCATGACACCCGATCGACTTTGCAACCCGCTCAGACTGTAAAGGGCCGACATGATTGGACCCGCTATCCTTCTGGCAGCGTCCTGTACCTCACCCGATGCAAAGGTTGCGGACATCCTTGCTCGATGGTGCAATATCCTCACAGAAGCGGAGCGGCGCGCGCCCGCACCGACGGCGACGCTCCGTGAAAAGATGCTTCACCTCATCCGGCTCGACGAGGTGACCCGTCAGCACCTCTGGATGATGGACGACCCATCGCTTGATGCTGAACAGCGACGTGCCGCCCGCGATGCGATCGGACATGATCTCATTCGGATTGATCAGCGCAACACGACGGAATTGAAGGCGCTGCTTCCGGCTTCGGGCTGGTTTTCAAACCGTGTGCACGGCAGGCAAATCACGCACGGGGCGTGGTTGATCGCCCAACACTCCCCGGAACATCAGTTCATGGAATATGCGCTCGGCAAGATGTCGGTACTTCTGAAGTCCGGGGAAGTCGACGCCAGGGACTATGCGCTGACATTTGACCGCGTTCAGGTGTCCAAAGGCCTTCCGCAGCGATATGGCAGCCAGGCCCGGTGCAACAATGGGCACATGACGTTGTTGCCGTTGGAGAGCGAGGAAGCGGCAAACCGGCGACGTGATCTTATCGGCTGGTCGCAGACGCTGGAAGAGACGAAAGGCGACTTCGAAATCGGAAAACCGTGCGAGTGGTAAATGCGTTGACCCGCAGGGACGACCACTTGCATCGGCCGTACTAAAGCAGGTCGTCGCTTCATCCCGTCTGGCGCAAATGGCAGATGGCGGACGGCGGCAATCCCCGCCCCGCTCCCCACGCGCTGCGTCCCCGCTTCCCGAACCGGAGCTGACGGCCCCGTAGCATGGGGTTCATGCAACTCCGGTTACATTGCGATCGTTGGGTCCGGGACGGGATCGACGCCGTTCGCGGCGTCTCCCCCATCGTTCGGGCCGCAAGCACCAGGGAGTTTCAACATGCGTACCCTCATTCTCGCACTCGGCGCCGCCTCGCTCGCGCTGCCCACCGCGGTCGCCTTCGCGCCGGTCAAGGCAGAGGCCAAGGCCGCGACCAGCATCGCCGCGCAGGGCCGCTACAACCGCGATCGCCGCTATGCCTATCGCGAATGGCGCGGGCGCGACGGCCGCCGCTATTGCCGCAAGCCCGACGGCACGACCGGCCTTGTCGTCGGCGGCGTCGCCGGCGCGCTGCTCGGCCGCACGATCGACACCGACGGCGATCGCACGATGGGCACCGTGATCGGCGGCGTCGCCGGCGCGCTCGCCGGGCGTGAGATCGACCGCGGCAGCCAGCGTCGCCGCTGCCGCTAGGCCGATCGTTCGATCCGGGCCGGGGCCTCGCTCCCGGCCCGTGCCGCCGCCGCCAGCAACCGGTGTCGGGCGGTGCGTCCGCAAGGGCGCCGTTAACTTCCCCCCGTTATCCCCGGCGCCGATGCTGCGCGCGCTGATCCTCTCCACGCTCTTCCCCGATGCCACGCGCCCCAATTTCGGCGTGTTCGTCGAACGCCAGACGCGCGCGCTCGCCGCGCGGGACGACATGGCGGTGCACGTCGTCGCGCCGCTCGGCATTGCGCCGTGGCCGCTCTCGCTGCTGTCGGCACAGCATCGCGCGCTCGCGCATCTTCCCGCGCACGAGCAATGGCGCGGCCTTCCCGTCGATCGTCCGCATTTCGTCAACCTGCCCGGCACCGGCGGCCGCTTCCATCCGCGTGCGCTCGTCGCCGCGCTGGCGCCGCACCTGGCGCGGTTGCGCCGCCGCTTTCCGTTCGACGTCATCAATGCCGAGTTCTTCTTTCCCGACGGCGTCGCCGCGGTCGCGCTCGGCCGCCGGTTCTGCGTACCCGTCGCGATCAAGGCGCGCGGCGCCGACATCCATTACTGGGCGCATCGCCCCGCCACCGCCCCCGCGATCCTCGACGCTGCCCGCCGCGCCGATGCGCTGCTCGCGATCTCGGACGCGATGCGCGGCGACATGATCGCGCTCGGCATGCCCGCCGACCGGATCGAGACGGTCCGCACCGGCGTCGATCTCGACCGTTTCGTCGCGGGCCGTCGCGCCGCCGCACGCGCCGCGCTGGGC
>JAFABD010000176.1 GCA_023426225.1 Pseudomonadota bacterium
GGCGACGCGTGCCGCCACCGCCGCCGATCCTTCGGCGGGCGGCGGCAGCATCAGGTCGGCGGCGCGCACCGCCATCATCTCGACCGCGATGTCGATCCGGTCGATCAGCGGGCCGGACAGTCGCGCCTGATAATCGGCGGCGCAGCGCGGCGCGCGCGCGCAGGCAAGCGCGGGATCGGCCAGATGGCCGCACCGGCACGGGTTCATCGCCGCGATCAGCTGAAACCGCGCGGGATAGGTCACATGCGCATTGGCGCGCGCGACGCTCACCACCCCCGTCTCGATCGGCTGGCGCAGCGAATCGAGCACCGCGCGCTGGAACTCGGGCAGCTCGTCGAGGAACAGCACGCCCAGATGCGCCAGGCTCACCTCGCCGGGCTTGACGCGCAGCCCGCCGCCGGTCAGCGCCGCCATCGACGCCGAATGGTGCGGGCTGCGGAACGGCCGCGTCCGCGTCAGCCGCCCCCCGGCGAGCGTGCCCGCGACCGAGGCGACCATCGACACCTCGAGCGCCTCGGCGGCGTCGAGCGGCGGCAGGATGCCCGGCACGCAGGCGGCGAGCAGCGACTTGCCCGCTCCCGGCGGCCCGATCATCATCAGGTTGTGCCCGCCCGCCGCGGCGATCTCGATCGCGCGCTTCGCGGTCTCCTGCCCCTTCACCTCGGCAAGGTCGGGGCCGTGCGCGGTCTCGACCACCTCGCCGCGCGCGGGCGCGGGCAGCAGCTGCGTTCCCTTCAGGTGGTTGAGCAGCCCGATCAGGTCGGGCGCGGCGACGACGCCCACCTGCCCCGCCCATGCCGCCTCGCCGCCCTGCGCCGCCGGACAGATCAGCGTGCGCCCCGATTCGGCGGCGTGGAGCGCGGCGAGCAGCACGCCGGGCGACGGCGCGATCCGCCCGTCGAGCCCCAGTTCGCCCACCGCGACATGCTCCGAAAGCGTCTCGGCATCGACGACGCCCATCGCCGCGAGCAGCGCCAGCGCGATCGGCAGGTCGAAATGCGATCCCTCCTTGGGCAGGTCGGCGGGCGATAGGTTCAGGATGATGCGCTTGGGCGGCAGCGCCAGCCCGATCGCCGCGATCGCCGCACGCACGCGCTCGCGGCTTTCGGCCACCGCCTTGTCGGGCAGCCCGACGACGACGAACGCCGGTAGTCCGGCGACGAGGTTGCACTGCACCTCGACCGGCCGCGCTTCGAGCCCGAGATACGCCACCGTCGCGACGCTCGCGATCATCCGCCCTGCCCCCCCCTTAGCCGCCGCGCCCCTTGGCGGGGGCGGCGCGCCCGGCGTCCAGACTGCCCGGCACGGCGGCGCGATCAAGCCGCGATCGGGCGGCGCGGCGCCGCCAACCGACTGAAAACGGGACAGGACGGCACGGGTCGCGCGCGGCGCTTGCCCTTGCCCGTCCGGGGGCCTAATCGGGGCGTTCGAACGGGGTGCCGCGGGCGACATGCAGATTGACTCGTCCGCCGTGCACCTCTATGGGCACCCGACACGCGGCCGCCCTTGTGGTGGCCCTTTTACGTTCTGATATCTTGAGGATGAGCGATGAAGCGGACTTTTCAGCCGAGCAACCTGGTGCGTGCGCGCCGGCACGGCTTCCGCGCGCGGATGGCGACGCCGGGCGGCCGGAATGTGATTCGTGCCCGCCGCGCCCGCGGCCGCAAGAAGCTGTCGGCCTAACCGCCGTCGCTCTCGCGCGCCTAACCGAGCGCAAGCACTATCTGGCCGCCAATGCGGGCAAGCGGGCACCCATGCCCGGCTTTGTCCTGCTGGTCCGGCCGCGCGATGATGCCGATCCCACCATGCGGATCGGCATCACCGTATCCAAGAAAGTCGGCAACGCCGTCGTTCGCAACCGGATGAAGCGACGCTTCCGGATGCTGGCGCGCGAGGTGCTGCCCGATGCCGGCATCGCCGGCGCCGACCATGTGCTGATCGGCCGCAACGGCGGGATCGAGCGACCTTTTGCCGACCTGCGGGCGGAACTGGTCAAGGCGTTGGCGCGCGTGCGGAAATGATCGCGCGGATGCTGATCCTGATCGCCCGCGCCTGGCAGCTCGGCCCTTCGCTGATCCTGCCGCCCAGCTGCCGCTACACCCCTTCCTGTTCGGCCTATGCAATCGAGGCTCTTCGCCGCTATGGAGCGGTCAAGGGCGGATGGCTTGCCGTGCGACGGATCCTGCGTTGCCATCCTTGGGGTGGCCACGGTCACGATCCCGTCCCTTGACGAATCTTCCAGGGATTTTCCGGTGAAAGACGATCAAAAGAACTTCGTGATCTTCGCCTTGCTGGCGGCGCTGCTGATCTTCGGCTGGCCCAGCCTGATGCACTGGATCTTCCCGCAGCAGCAGCAAAGCTCGGTGCGGGTCGAGGGCGGCAAGGTCAAGCCCGCCAACGTACCCGGCGCGGCGGCGGATTCGCCCAAGGCGCTGCGCGACCGCGCGCAGGTGCTCGCCGAATCGCCGCGCGTGCAGATCGACAGCCCGACGCTCAAGGGCTCGATCAACCTCAAGGGCGCGCGCATCGACGACCTCGTGCTCGTCAAATATGACGAAACCGTCGCGAAGGGCTCGCCGCCGATCCGCCTGCTCTCGCCCTTTGGGGCAGAGGGCTCGTATTTCGCACAGTTCGGCTGGCAGGGCGAGGGCGTTCAGGTGCCCGGCCCCGACACGCTGTGGCAGGCCAGCGGCACCGTGCTCAAGCCCGGGGCGCCCGTCACGCTGTCGACGACGACGCCGTCGGGGCAGACCTTCCGCATCGAGCTGTCGCTCGACGAGCATTACATGTTCAACGTCCGCCAGACGGTCGCCAATCGCGGCCAGGCGGCGGTCGCCGTCACCCCCTATACGCTGATCTCGCGCGGCGCGCGCTCGGTCGATCCCGACCAGTGGGCGGCGCATGTCGGCCCGGTGGCGGTCGCCAACGGCGCGGCGTCGTACATCAACTGGGGCGATGTCGAGGCGGCGCCGAAGCAGTTCGGGTCGCAGGGCGGCTGGGTCGGCTTCACCGACCATTACTGGCTCACCGCCGCGATCCCCGATCCGCGCGCGCCGGTTCAGCTCGCGCAGCGCGGCAACGCCGGCCAGACCTATCAGGCCGATGTCCAGCTCGCCCAGCCGGTGACGCTCGCGCCCGGCAAGAAGGCGACCTATTCGAGCTATTTCTTCGCCGGGGCGAAGGAAGTGAAGCTGCTCGAGGCGTATCAGGACAAGCTCGGCATTCCCCAGTTCGACCGTGCGATCGACTGGGGCTGGTTCGGCATGATCGAACAGCCGATCTTCTACTATCTCGACTGGCTGTTCCGCCTGACCAAGAATTTCGGCGTCGCGATCGTGCTGCTGACGATCACGATCCGCGCGCTGCTCTTCCCGATCGCGCAGAAGCAGTTCGCGTCGATGGCGCACATGCGCGCGGTCCAGCCCAAGATGAAGGCGATCCAGGAGCGCTACAAGGACGACAAGCAGCGCCAGCAGCAGGAGATCATGAAGCTCTACAAGGACGAAAAGGTGAACCCGTTCGCGGGCTGCCTGCCGATCCTGCTTCAGATCCCGATCATGTTCGCGCTGTACAAGGTGCTGCTGCTCACGATCGAAATGCGCCACCAGCCGTTCGTGCTGTGGATCCACGACCTGTCGGCGCCCGATCCGCTCACCCCGCTCAACCTGTTCGGGCTGCTCAACTTCACGCCGCCGCACTTCCTGGCGATCGGCGTGGTGCCGATCCTGCTCGGCATCTCGATGTACTTCCAGTTCCGCCTGAACCCCCAGCCGATGGACGAGATGCAGAAGCAGGTCTTCGCGCTGATGCCGTGGATGATGATGTTCATGATGGCGCCGTTCGCCGTCGGGCTTCAGCTCTACTGGATCACCTCGAACGTGCTGACGATCCTCCAGCAGCAGTTCCTCTATGCGCGCCACCCGCACATGAAGGAGCCGGTCGCCAAGGCCGCCACCGCGGTGATCGAGAACCCCGCCACCAGCGGCGGCAAGGGCGGACGCAAGAAGTGAGCGGTTTCGACGAGGCGTTCATCGAGGCCGCGCGAAAGACCTTCGCCGGCCCGGTGACTTTCCTCAAATCGGCGCCCGAGCTGCGCTTCCTCCCCGATCCGTCGGTACCCGAGGTTGCGTTCGCGGGCCGGTCGAACGTCGGCAAGTCGTCGCTGCTCAACGCGCTCACCGGCCGCACGACGCTCGCGCGCACCTCGAACACCCCGGGGCGGACGCAGGAGCTCAACTTCTTCGACGTGGGCGATCCGCTCCAGTTCCGGCTGGTCGACATGCCCGGCTACGGCTTTGCCAAGGCGCCCAAGGATGTCGTCAAGAAGTGGCGCTTCCTCGTCAACGACTTCCTGCGCGGCCGCGCGGTGCTCAAGCGCGCGCTGGTGCTCATCGATTCGCGCCACGGCATCAAGGATGTCGACCGCGAGATCCTCGACATGCTCGATGCCGCCGCGGTCAGCTACCGGCTGGTGCTGACCAAGGCGGACAAGATCAAGGCGTCCGATCTCGCCGCGGTGCGCGACCAGACCGCGGTCGAAGCGCGCAAGCGCCCCGCCGCCCACCCCGAAATCCTCGCGACGTCGAGCGAAAAGGGCATGGGCATCCCCGAACTCCGCGCTGCGGTGATCGAAGCGGTCCGCTAGGCGGCGGCGGCGGCACTCCCCGCCGCTGCCCCGCCCCGCCCTCGCGCCGCAGCCTCGCCCGCCGGACGAACCGGGCTGGCGAACGGCGCCGGTTTGGGCGATCCTCGCGGCACCGCCCGCGCGGTCGGGGCGTTTCCCCTTTAGCGCCCCCGCCTCCCGCGCCGGCACCACAAGGGAGAACCACGCCGATGCCCGCGTCCAGCGCGACCGAACGCCTCTTCGCCTACGGCACGCTCCAGCTCGAATCGGTTCAGCGCAGCCAGTTCGGCCGCACGCTCGACGGCGTCGACGATGTCCTTACCGGCTATCGGATCGTCGACGTGCCGATCCGCGACCCGCGCGTGCTCGCCGCCAGCGGGATGGCGACGCATCGCGGGCTCGTCCCCGGCGACGGCCCGCCGATCGCGGGCAAGGTGTTCGCGCTCACCCCCGCCGAGCTCGCCGCCGCCGACGTCTATGAAAGCGAAAACTACCGCCGCGTCCGCGCCCCGCTCGCCTCGGGCACGCACGCCTGGGTCTATGTCCGCGCCTGACGCGGCACGGCAATGCGTTACGGCAGTGCGTTGCCCCGGCCCGCCTCGCCCCGGCGTTCCGTCGCGCCTCGGGTTGCTGCCCCGCTCCGCCCCGGCTATCCCGATGGCATGAAGCTCATCATCGGCAACAAGGCCTATTCGTCCTGGTCGCTGCGCGGCTGGCTGGCGTGCAAATTGTCGGGGCTCGCCTTCGACGAAGTCGTCGTGCCGCTCTACGACGGCGATTGGGACAAGCGGCGCGAGGGGGACGAGTTCGCCCCCTCGTCGGGCAAGGTGCCGATCCTGTGGGACGGCGACATCGTCGTCTGGGACAGTCTGGCGATCGTCGAATATCTCAACGACAAGACCGGCAACCGGCTGTTCTGGCCCGAAGCGCCCGCTGCGCGCGCGATGGCGCGGTCGATGGCGGCCGAAATGCACTCGAGCTTCGCGGCGCTGCGCCGCAAATGCGGGATGAACATCCGCCGCGTCCACCCCCCCGCGCCGCTCGACGACGATGTCGCCGCCGACCTGACGCGCATCGTCGAGCTATGGGCTCAGGCGCGTGCCCGGTTCGGCGGCGAGGAGCCGTTCCTGTTCGGCGCGTTCGGTGCGGCCGACATCATGTTCGCGCCGGTGGTGACGCGGATCGTCACCTATTCGCTTCCCGTGCCGCGCTTCGCCCAGGCCTATATGCTCGCGGTGCTCCAGCACCCGTTCATGCAGGACTGGATCGCGGGCGCGCAGGAAGAGGAATGGGTGATCGAGAAGTACGAGTTGCCCGTCACCTGACCCGCGCCCCTTCGGTCCGGGCGCGCCGCCCCCTTGCGCCCGCGCACATGTTCACTACATGTTCCGATCGACTGCCGCTCTTTGACCTGGTTCGCGCGGGGCCGTGCCGCCTTGCCGAACGCCCGGATTCGCCTCGCTGCGCGCGCCGTCCCGCATGGCCGCCGCCCGCCGCCATCGCCTGCCGCCATCGCCCGCCCGCAACCCGCTTCCCGATCGTGAGCGAGCCTAAACTTCCTAAACTTAGGCGCTGCTGCCCGCTATGGTTCAGGGGGTGCGCCGCGTCGGATACGGCGTCCCGTCGCGGTGGAAATAGCCGTCGGGCGTGAACACCATGTCGATGTCGGAATAGGCGCCGCTGCCGCGCCCGCCCGCGCTGATCGCGACGAACACGCAGTCGGCGTCCGAACGGTTCTGCAAATGGTGGCCGTTTTCGACACCGGCCGCAAAGGCGGCGATGTCGCCGGCGCGCAGCACCGTCTCGCCGCCGTCCTCCACCAGCACCGCCTCGCCCGCCAGCATCACGACCAGCTCGTCCTCGTCCGCGTGCCAGTGGCGCTGCGACGACCAGGCGCCGGGCTTCAGCACGACATGGCTGGCCCCCATCGCCGCCAGCCCGGCTGCCGGGGCCAGCCGCCGATACCATCGGCCCGCCACCGGGGCGTCGAACGGTGACGGATAGCCGGTGGCATTCACCTGCGGGATTGTATCCAGGTCCAGCTTGGGCAATGCCGCCTCCGATCGCGTTGAGGAGGAAATTGTGCCCGATCCCGTCGAACTCACCAAGGCCTTGATTGCGGCGGCCAGCGTCACGCCGGCGCGCGGCGCGGTGTTCGACGTGCTTGAGGCCGCGCTGGCCCCGCTGGGCTTCACCGTCGAACGGTTCGTCGAGGGTGCGGCGCCCGACGGTCCGGTCGAAAACCTGCTCGCGGTGCGCGGCGGCGCGGGGCCGCACTTCGCCTTTGCCGGCCATCTCGACGTCGTGCCGCCGGGCGAAGGCTGGACGAGCGGCGCGTTCGAGCCCCAGGTGCGCGGCAACCTGCTTTATGGCCGCGGCGCGGTCGACATGAAGGGGGCGATTGCCGCCTTCGTCGCCGCGCTCGGCCGCGTTCCCGACCGCGGCCGGATCAGCCTCGTCATCACCGGCGACGAGGAAGGCCCCGCCACCTATGGCACGCCGCGGCTGATCGAGCGGATGGCCGAACGCGGGCTGCGGCCCGATTGCTGCCTCGTCGGCGAACCGACCTCGGCGCAGCGGCTGGGCGACACGATCAAGATCGGGCGGCGCGGCTCGACGGTGATCGACATCTGCGTCCGCGGGCGCCAGGGGCATGTCGCCTATCCGCACCTTGCCGACAATCCGATCCCGCGGCTGGTCGCTGCGCTCGCCGAGATCGACGCGATCGAGCTCGACCGCGGCACCGCGTGGTTCCAGCCGTCGAACATCGAGGTGATCGACCTTGCCGTCGGCAATCCGGCCACCAACGTCATTCCGGGGGCCGCGCGGGCGCGGATCAGCATCCGCTTCAACGACCAGCATCGCGGCGAGGCGCTGATCGAGCGGGTCCGTGCCGTCGTCGCCGCGCATGCTCCCGATGCCGATGTGACCGGGCGCGTCTATGGCGAGGCATTCCTGACCCAGCCGGGGCCATTCTCCGATCTGGTCAGCGGCGCGATCTCGGCGCGGCTCGGGGTGATGCCCGAACTGTCGACCAGCGGCGGGACGTCGGATGCGCGCTTCCTCTCGCGGCTGTGTCCGGTGGTCGAGTTCGGGCTGCTCAACGCGACGATGCACAAGCTCGACGAGGCGGTGGCGGTCGCCGATCTCCATGCGCTCGCCGATGTCTATGCCGACATCGCGACCGGGGTGGTGTCGGCGGGCGGCTGACGACGCGCCGGGTTCAGCCGACCATGCGCCGCGGCGCAAAGTCGGCGGCCCAGGCGAGGAATGCCCCCTCCTCCATCGGGGGCGCGATCGCATAGCCCTGGAGGATGTCGCAGCCCAGCACGCGCAGCACCGCCGCCTGCGCGTCGGTCTCGATGCCCTCGGCAACGGCTTCGCAACCGATGCCGTGGATCAGGCCGATCACCGCCTGCACCACCGCCCGCGCCTGGGGGTGGGCGGCCACTTCGTGGGTCAGGCTCTGGTGGAGCTTGATCCGGTCGACCGGCAGTCCGCGCAGCCGCGCGACATTGGTGTATCCGGTGCCGAAATCGTCGATCGCGATGCTCGCCCCGTCGGCGCGCAACGCCGCGATTGCCGCGATCACCTCGCCCGAGCAGCGCATCGCCAGCGTCTCGCTGATCTCGAGTTCGAGCAGCCGTGCCGGCGCCCGCGCCGCATGGAGCGCCTCGCGCAGCCGCCGGAAAAACAGCGCATGGTCGATCTGGCGCGGGCTGACATTCACCGCCAGCCGCTGTTCGATCCCCTGCCGCCCCCAGCGGGCGATCGTCTCGGCGGCGCTGGCGAACACCCAGTCGCCGATCTCGATGATCAGCCCGGTTTCCTCGGCGCGGTCGAGGAAGCTGCCGGGCAGCCGCAGCCCCGACGGGTGTTTCCAGCGCAGCAACGCCTCGGCCCCGACGATCCGCCCGTCCGCCGCACCGATCTGCGGCTGAAAGGCAAGCGCGAACTGGTCGAATGCTACCGCCTCGCGCAACTCGGTCTCCAGCCGGGCGCGGTCCGCCAGTTCGTGCTCGATCCGGTGGCTATAGCATTCGGCCCGGCCGCGACCGGTCAGCTTGGCGCGGTACATCGCCGCATCGGCGGCCCGCATCAGGTCGTGGAGCGTCGTGCCATGGTCGGGGCGCAGCGCGATCCCTACCGACGCGCCGATCTCGACCGCCTGGCCCGCAATCTCGAACGGCTCAGAAAGCGCGGTCAGGATCGCCCGGGCAATCGGCTCGGCGTCCCGCGGATGGTGGAGTTCGGGGAAGAACATCGTGAACTCGTCCCCGGCGAGCCGGCCGATCAGCGGCGGGCGCAGCCGCGCGTCGCTCGCCAACCGATCGGCCAGCGCCCGCAGACGGCCTGCCAACAGGCTCAACAGCATGTCCCCCGCCGCGTGGCCCAGCGTGTCGTTGACCGCCTTGAACCGGTCGAGGTCGATGAAGAACAGCGCCGCCAGCGCATCGGACGGCAGTTCGCCGAGCATCCGCTCGCTCGCCCGCCGGAAATGGGTGCGGTTGGGCAGCGCGGTCACCGCGTCGAACAGCGCCAGCCGCTCGATGCTCTCCAGGTTGTTGTGCATCTGGTGGAACAGCCCGTCCATCGCCGCGGCAAGCGGCGGCACCCGATCGCGCACTGTCTGCGGCACCTGCGCCCGCAGGTCGCCATGCGCCGCCTGCGCCAGCCGCTCGATCGCCGCATCGATCGCGCCCGCCGTCGCCGCGAGCGCCCGCTCCGCCGACGCCCAGCACAAGACGCCGCACACGATGGCGACGATCAGCGCGCGCCCCGCCGCCGGCACGTCGAGCGGCGAATCGGCCGTCGCGGCGAGCGCGAGAATGAACGCGACCACCCCGGCGCACACCGCGAACACGGCCGCTCGTTTCCTGAGCGAAAATCTCTGCACCCTGCGGTCCGATCCCCCGCCCCATCCGTCGAGCAGGGAGCGTGTCAGACACAGGTTAACAATTTCATGGTTTTGGAGGACGTTGCCGTCGAAGCACGATGTACAGCGCGCCATTGCCGCCATGCCGTGGATGCGCGCCGCGGACAGCGGCAATCCGGTCGGCGTGGCGTGAAGCTGCGAGCCAGTCCCCCACCGCGGCCCGGATGGCCCCGCGTGCATGCGGACGCTCCGATTCGGGCCGTGGCGGCTTTCCCGTGATCAGCAGCAATACTCGGTCACCGCGACGAATCGCATGCTCGAGCCCGCGGTCGAGGCGGTCATAGGCCGACGCCAGCGTATGACCGTGGAGGTCAATCGAACTTTCGGGAGAGACCAGTCCGCGCGACAACCGGCGATCCCATCCGCCGTCGAGTGTCGACGGCGACGGATCAGCCCGGGCCTCGCCCGTCACCCGCGGCGGCTGCGGATCGGGAATGCGTCCCCGCAGGCGTTTCGCCGGGGAAGCGGGAGCGGTTTCCTGCGCGACAACGGCCATGGCAGGAAGCGTCGCGCCGTCCCCGCGACTCCGGGGCGGCACCAGCGGCTTCACGCTCGCGATCACCCGCTGCCATAATGCGCTTTCCTCGGGCGACAGGCTGCGCCCGCGGCGCCCGCTCACGGCGTCGACGGCGTCACGACCGGCTGTGCCAGTCGGGCGAGCACGCCGCGTGGGAGCAACAGCCACGCGGTCCCGCGTGCCGACATGCCGCCCGCGATCGCCCGCGCATCATCGCCGGCGCCCCAGAAAGTGTCGAAGCGGTTGCTTCCCTTGATCGCGCCGCCGGTATCCTGGGCGATCCAGATCCCGGTCGCATCGGTGCGGTCCATCGACAGGAACGCGGGGGCACCCAGCGGAACGAAACGCGGGTCGGCGGCAACGGTCACCCATCCCGCCACCGGCACGCCCATCGCGCCCAGTGGCCCGGCGCCGGTAAGCGGACGAAAGAATACGAAGCTCTTGTTTTCGCGCATGATCGCCCGCCCCTCTTCGGGGTGGGCGCGCAGCCAGGCGATGATCCCCTGCATCGACGTCTGCCCGGGACCGAGCAGCCCCCGGTCGCGCATCAGCTTGCCGATCCCGGTATAGTCGCGACCATTCTGTCCGGCATAACCGATGCGCATCACCCCGCCATCGGGAAGACGCAACCGGCCCGATCCCTGGACCTGAAGGAAGAACATCTCGATCGCATCGGCAGCCCACGCGATGACCGGCGCGTGCGTATCGATCGCACCGCCTTCGATCGCCGCACGATCGAAATAGGGCACGAAGCGCTGCCCCTCGACGCGACCGCGGATGCGCTTGCCCTTGAGGTCATCCGAGAACAGCCCAAGATCGACCTCGATCAGATTGTCGGGCAATCCATAAATGGGCACGTCATACCCGTCGCCGCGCTCGCGGGCCCCGGCAATCTCCGGTTCGTAATAACCGGTGGCATAGGCGCGGCCGTCGCCCACCTGCGCCGCCTCGAAATAGTTGCGGAAGAAGGTGATCGCATCGCGCCCGGGCCAGTCAGCGGCGGCGGCGCAAGCCGGTGCCCAATCGGCCGGCTGCGTAAGCCCCGAAACGTCGGTACGCGCCTGAAGCGCCCGGCAACTGCTGCGAAAGGCGGTCAGCGCCCGTTCGGCATTGGCCGGCGTGATCGGGAGCGTCTCGATCGGCGGCCCTGCCACGACGCCCAGCGATGCCGCGCTCGTCGCGCCCGTTGGCACCGGGGCAACCGGAACCGCCGGCAACGGTACCGC
>JAFABD010000184.1 GCA_023426225.1 Pseudomonadota bacterium
GTCACCTCGATCTCGCGCGGGCCGGGCTCGCTCGCGGGCGTGCTGCCCTCGTTGACCAGGAACACCTCGACGCCGCGCAGCGCGGCCTGTTCGGACGCGGGCTGCGCGGGCACGGCGCGCACCTGCGCCGCCGCGGGCGCGGCGATGGCGGCGACGGCAAGCCAGGGCGACGAAAGGACAAGGCGGCGCATCGCCCATGCGTTGACAGGGCTTTATGACGATGGCGAGAAAAAAACGCGGCTGGCGAAGCGCGCGCCGCCGGGCTAGGCGACGGGCATGGCCGTATCCGAAACCGACATTGCGCTGGCGCAGCGCCTCGCCGACGCCGCGGGCGCCGCGATCCGACCCTATTTCCGCGGACAGCACGGGGTCGAGGCAAAGTCCGACGATTCGCCCGTCACGCTCGCCGATCGCGCGGCCGAGGAGGCGATGCGCCGCCTGCTCGTCGCCGAATGTCCCAAGGATGCGATCCATGGCGAGGAATTCGGCGTGCGCGAGGGGACGAGCGGGCGCCAATGGGTGCTCGATCCGATCGACGGCACGCGCGCCTTCATCGCCGGGCGGCCGATCTTCGGCACGCTGATCGCGCTCGTCGTCGACGGCTGGCCGGTGCTCGGCGTGATCGATCAGCCGATCACGCGCGAACGCTGGATCGGCGTCGCGGGGCGCCCGACGCTGTTCAACGGCAAGCCCGCGGCGACGCGCGCGTGCCGCGACCTGCGCTCGGCGGTGCTCGGCACCACCTCGCCCGCGCTGTTCGCCGACGATCAGCTTCACGCCTTCGAACATCTCGACGCCGCGGTGATGAGCACCGTGCTCGGCGGCGACTGCTACAACTATGCCTGTGTCGCCAGCGGCTGGCTCGACATCGTGGTCGAGGCGGGGCTCAAGCTGCACGACTTCGCCGCGCTGGTGCCGGTGGTCGAGGGCGCGGGCGGCCGCATGTGCGACTGGAACGGCGATCCGCTCACCGCCGCGAGCACGGGCGAGGTGATTGCCGCGGGCGATCCGGCACGCATCGACGAGATTCTCGAGCTGCTCGCCTGCCGCGGCGGGCACTGATCGCGCCGTTCCGTCCGTCCGGCGGCGCGCAGCGCCCGGCGGGACGATCCGCGGGTCCGGGGCGGGTCTAGAACAGCCCCAGGAACCGGTGGCGCTGGGCGCGGCGTGTCTCGGCGCCGTCCTGCCCGCTTTCGGACTTGGCGGGGGTGCCGCGGCCGACATCGTCGCGCGGTCGCCCCTTGGTGTCGCGCTGGCCGCGCGCGGTGGCGCCCGCCAGCACCGGGCCGCAATCGGCCGCGTTGGCGTCGCCGAAATCGACAAAGGCGAGCATGCCCGCCACCGGGCTCGCCGCCAGCCCCAGCCCCAGTCCGGCGCCCGCGCGCGCCAGCAGCTCGGGGCTCAGCACGTTCAGCCGCGGCGCCGCGAACTGGCCGCCGATCCCTACCGGCGACTGCGCCGAAAACAGGCTGAACGTCTTGCCGTCGGCGCGAAAGGCAAGGTCGAGGCTCTCGTTGCGGAAACTGAAGCCGCCGCGGCCCAGCATCACGTTCTTCTGCGTGTCGATCAGGATCGGGTCGCCCGCCGCGATCCCGTCGCGCACCGAAAAGGCGATCAGCCCGCAATTGATCTGCACCGGCTCGGTCAGCTTCTTCTCGAACATCTTCTGCGCGAACACGCCGAGGTCGAGCTCGGAAAGCTGGATGTTGCGCGTCCAGAAGCTGCCCTTGGGCAGGATCACCGCGATCCGTCCGTCGGCATGGGCCAGCGATTCGTGGACGCTGTCGCCGCGTCCGGTCAGCAGCGCGCGCGCCTTCAGCGTTCCCGTCGTCCCTGCCTCGGCGACGCCCAGCCCGGCGAGCAGCACGCCCATCGGCGTCGGCGACAGGCGGATGTCATAGCGCGTGCGTACCGGGCGCTGGCGCGCATCGATCTCGATCTGCGAGCGGATGGCGCCGCGCGCGACGGTGAGGTCGAGCGGGTCGAGCCGCAACAGCCGGTGGTCGAGCGTCAGCCCCAGCGTGACGTTCGCGATCGGCAACGCCTCGGCGCGCACGGTCGCGACCTTCCAGCGGACCTCGGCGTCGAAATTGTCGAGCGCGTCGATCCGCAGGCGCGCATCGGGCAGCACGCGCGGGGTGCCGCCCTCGCGCCGCACCGCGCCTCTGGCGCCCTCGGCATCGAGCCGCTGCGGGTCATAGCCGATGAACGGCCCGGCATCGAGGATGTCGAGCCGCCGCGTGTTGAGGTCGGCGGTCAGCTTCAGCCGCGGCCGCGTCGCGGCGATGTCGAGCGTTCCCGCCAGGTCGCTGTCGCCGAACCGGCCGCGCAGGTCGCGGAAATGCCATTGCGCGGCCCGGTGCTCGACCGCCGACTGCAGGCGATAGCGGCGCGTGTCGGGCACCGCGATCCCGGCCAGCGCAAAGACGTCGGCCAGGTTGCGCCCGCGCAGGTCGATGCGCAGCATCGCGCCGTCGATCTCGGTCGCGCCGGGCAGCGTCCCCGCGATGTCGGCGGTGCTGCCCACCGCCTCGACGTGCAGCGTCAGCGCGTTGCGGCCGCCGCGCAGCGTCGCGTCGGGGCTGCGCAGCGCGCCCGTCAGCCGGAACGGCGCGCCGCGCAGCGTCCCGCGCCCGTCGAATCCCACCGCGCTGGCAAAGCGCGTGTCGCGCGCCTCGATATTGTGCAGCCGGACCTGCGCGTCGATCCGCGCGCGCGGATCGCGATATTGCAGCATCGTGCCCGCCACCAGCGCGCGGTGGATCAGCGGCAGCTCCAGCGGCTTGCCGCCGCCGTCGCCGAAGGTCCAGCTGTTGCGCCGGCCCGCCGCGTCCCAGCGCAGGTCGACCGCGGCGCCGTCGAGCGCCAGCCAGTTGATCCGCCGCCGCCCGAACAGCAGCGACCAGCTCGCGATGCGGCTGTCGATTCGCCGCGCGGCGAGGAAGGGGCGGGGGCCGGCCCAGCCGGGATTGGCGATCGTCAGCCCCTCGGCGACGAAGCGCAGGTCGAACGGCGCGAAATAGAGCTGGAAGTCCCCCGCGACGCGCACCGGGCGCTTGGCCTGCGCGCTGGCGATTCGCTCGAACGGGTGTTTCAGAAAGCGGCCGCGCGTGACGAACAGGATCGCCCAGGCCAGCACGACCAGTCCGGCGAGCGTCGCCGCGACGGCGATCGCCGCGGCGACCGGGGTGCGCATCGCCCGCCGCGACTCGTGGCCGCGCGGCGCGGGCGATGCGGGGGCAGGCGGGGCTTGGGACGCGGCCATGGGAACAAAAAAGGCTGGCGGCGCACGCGGTTCCGTCGCCATGCGCCCGCGGCGGTTGCATTGCCCCCGGGGTTCCGCTATGCGCCCCGCTTTCCGCGATCGAGGGACCGTCCGGCCACAAGGGCTGCCGCGGCTGTCCGCAATCGTCGAACATAAGGAGACGAAAATGCCCAAGCTCAAGACGAAGAGCGGCGTGAAGAAGCGCTTCAAGTTCACCGCCACTGGCAAGGTGAAGCATGGAGTCGCCGGCAAGCGCCACCGCCTGATTTCGCACAACGCGAAGTATATCCGTACCAACCGCGGCACCAGCGTGCTGGCCGACGCCGACGTGGCTCACGTCAAGGCGTGGGCGCCCTACGGCCTGAAGTAAGGGAGTCCTGAAAAATGGCACGAGTGAAGCGTGGTACGACCACCAAGGCGAAGCACAAGCGGATTTTGGATCAGGCGAAGGGCTATTATGGCCGTCGCAAGAACACGATCCGCATCGCGCGCCAGGCCGTCGAAAAGGCCGGCCAGTATGCCTATCGCGACCGCAAGGTTAAGAAGCGTTCGTTCCGCGCGCTGTGGATTCAGCGCATCAACGCGGGCGTCCGCGCCGAAGGCCTCACCTATTCGCAGTTCATGCACGGGCTGAAGCTCGCGGGCGTCGAACTCGATCGCAAGGTGCTGGCCGACATCGCGATGCACGAGGCGGAGGCTTTCTCCGCGATCGTCGCACAGGCGAAGGCGGCGCTGCCCCAGGCTGCCTGATCCCCAGGCACCGGGACACGACCGATAGTCAGGAAGGGCGCTGGAACCGCGGGTTCCGGCGCCCTTTTTGCTGGCTTTCTGCCCCTGCGTTGCGCGCAACGGCGCCTTTCGCGCGCGATCGGCGCTGATCGTCACCCGATTGGGAGGGGGCATCGGGCGCCATCGGCGGCGGATACACGAACGGCCCCGAATCGCTTCGGGGCCGTTCGCGGTGTTCTGCTTGTCGTCGACCCGGGCTCAGCCGTCGTAGTCGGCGCCCAGATTCTGGTTGCGGGGCGGGGCCGCCGCGGTCAGCCGCAGCGCCTCTGCCGACGCCGCCAGCGAGCCCAGCTCGTCGGGGGCTTCCTCGTCGTCGATCTGGACGCGCTGCAGGCTCGTCACCACCGCTTCCTCGAGCTGCTTGGGCGAAACCGTCTCTTCGGCGATCTCGCGCAGCGCGACGACGGGGTTCTTGTCGCGGTCGCGGTCGAGCGTCAGTTCGGCGCCGCCCGAGATCTGCCGCGCCCGCTGCGCTGCGAACAGCACCAGGTCGAAACGGTTGGGGACCTTGTCGACGCAATCCTCGACAGTGACGCGCGCCATCTACGCTTCCTTGGAATAAGGGTGTCCGGGAAAGGCGGCGAAATAGGCGCGGGGGCGCGGTTTGTCAAGGAAACCGCCGCGCGCGCCCGGCGCCGCGGCCGGCGGCACCCGGCGCTGAACTTCGGGCGCGCTCGGCGATTGATGCCACGCCGTCCGTTCTTGCCGTGGAAGGAAGCTGCCATTCGCCGGTCCTCGCCCGCGCCGTTCGCGCCCGACGCCGATCCGCTTGCCGCCGCCGCGGCGCTCGGCCATGGTGCGGCGATGGACGCCGCTGGCCCCCCCTTCCTGGTCGACGGCAACCGGCTGACGCTGCTGACCGAGGGGCCGGCGCGCATGGCCGCGCTGCTCGCGCTCATCGACGGGGCGCGGCACAGCCTGCGCGTCCTCTATTACATCTATGTCGACGACGCCGCCGGGCGCGCGGTTCGCGACGCGCTGATCGCCGCGGCGGCGCGCGGCGTGCGCGTCCATCTGATCGTCGACGGACTGGGCAGCGAGGGCGCGGCGCAGCGCGGCTTCTTCGCGCCGCTGACCGAGGCGGGGGTCGAGATGTGCCGCTTCGTGCCGCGGCTCGGCCGGCGCTATCTGTTCCGCAACCACCAGAAGCTCGCGCTCGCCGACGAGGCGCGCGTCATCATCGGCGGCTTCAACATCGAAAGCGACTATTTCGGCACGATCGAGGAGGGCGCGTGGCGCGACATGGGGCTGCTCGTCGAAGGGCCGGCGGCCGAGCGGCTCGTCGGCTATTTCGACGCGCTCGCCGCCTGGGCGCAACAGCCGCGCGCACCGATGCGTGCGCTCGCCCGCACGCTGCGCAACTGGAGCGAGCCCGCGGGGCGGGCGCGCTGGCTGCTCGGCGGGCCGATGCGGCGGCTCTCGCCCTGGGCGCGCGTGGTAAAGCACGACATGCAGCACGCGCGGCGGATCGACCTGATGGCCGCCTATTTCGCGCCCAGCCCGGCGATGCTGCGCCGGCTCGACAAGGTGGGACAGCGCGGCCGCGTGCGGCTGGTGCTGCCGTCGAAGCTCGATCACGGCGCCGCGGTCTGGGCGGCGCGCTTCACCTATGCGGGGCTGCTGCGCAAGGGCGTCGAGATCTACGAATATCTGCCGACCAAGCTCCACACCAAGCTCTTCGTGATCGACGATGTCGTCCATATCGGCTCGGCCAATTTCGACATCCGTTCGATGTTCCTCAACCTCGAACTGATGCTGCGGATCGACGATCCCGCCTTTGCCGCGCATGTCCGCGCCTTTGTCGACGGCGAGGCGGCGCGATCGGAACGGATCACGCCCGAACTGCATCGTGCGCGGTCGGGATGGTGGACGCGGCTGTTCCAGTTCGGTGCCTATTTCGTGATGGCGGTGCTCGACTACAACGTCACGCGCCGGCTCAATTTCGGCTCGCTCCAGCCGCGGCGTCGCCGGATCCCGCCCGGCTGATCGCCTGCCGGCTTCCCAGGCATCGCGCGGCGTGCCAACACGCGGCGTCGACGACCGCCCCGAAGTGGCCGGCATCGCAAGAGATCGTTGGGGGAAATGATGGCTGAAACGCTGGTTCACGACGCGCTGCGCGCCTTTGCCGATGCGTTCGTGGCGCATGGCCCGCCCGGGCCGGGCGGCGCGCGCACCTTTGCGCCGGCGGACTACAGCGTCCACTTCTTCCTCGCGCTGGCCGTCATCCTGCTCGCCAGCCGCCTCGTGGGATGGATCGCACGGCGCTGGTTCGGCCAGCCGCAGGTGGTGGGCGAGATGATCGCCGGCGTGCTGCTCGGCCCCTCGCTGTTCGGCATGGTCGCGCCACAGGTCCAGGCGCTGGTCTTTCCGAACGAACTCCGCCCGCTGCTCTATGCCGCTGCCCAGCTCGGCGTCGGGCTGTACATGTTTCTCGTCGGCAACGCGCTCGATCCCGCGCATTTCCGCGAGCGCGCGCGCAGCGCCGTCGGCGTCTCGGCGGCGGGGATCGGCGTGCCGGTGATCGTCGCGATCGTGCTCGCGCCGTGGCTGGTGGCGACGCCGGGGCTGTTCGCGGCGGGCATCTCGCGTTTCAACGCCACGCTGTTCCTCAGTGCGTGCATTGCGCTCACCGCCTTCCCCATGCTGGCGCGGATCATCGCCGAGCGCGGGCTGGCGGGAACGCGGCTCGGCGCGCTCGCGCTCACCGCGGGGGCGTTCGACGATGCGGTGTCGTGGTGCCTGCTCGCGGTCGTGCTCGCCACCTTCGGCGCCGGCGCGGGCGTGGCGCTGCTCGCGATCGGCGGGGGGATCGCCTATGCCGCGTTCATCCTGCTGTTCGGTCCGCGGCTGTTCGCGCCGCTCGGTCGCGCGATCGGCCCCGACGGGACGATGGGCGGCGGGGTGCTCGGGCTGACGCTCGCCGCCTTCTGCCTGTCGGCCTTCCTGATGGACGCGATCGGCATCCATGCGATCTTCGGCGGCTTCATCCTCGGCGTAGTGATGCCGCGCGGGCGCTTCTCGGCGGCGCTTCAGCGTCAGGTCGAACTGATCGCGACCGTGCTGCTGCTCCCCATCTTCTTTACCTATTCGGGGCTCAACACGCGGATGGACCTGATGACCGCGCCCGGGCTGCTGGCGATCGCGCTCGTGGTGCTCGCCGGGTCGGTGCTTGCCAAGTTCGGTGCGTGCTGGCTCGCCGCGCGGATTGCGGGGGAGGACAACCGCACCGCGCTCGGCATCGGCGCGCTGATGAATGCGCGCGGGCTGATGGAGCTCATCATCGTCAATATCGGGCTGCAAAAGGGCATCATCGGCCCCGGGCTGTTCGCGATGCTGGTGCTGATGGCGGTGGTGACGACGGTGATGGCCAGCCCGTTGTTCGAACGCGTCTATGGCCGCCACGCGCGCCGTGGCGCGGCCGATGCGGCGGCGCCGCAGCCGGCGGCCACCGGCTGATCGCCCGCGCGTACCCGACGCGCCGTCCGCCCGTCAGGCGGCGCGCTGGACGAGCTGCTTGGCGTAGATGTCGAACAGTTCCTGGAAATGCTCGTCCATCGTGCGCACCTGCCCCGCATCGGCGGTGGCGCGGGCACGATGCGCGGCGGGATCGTCCGCGACGAAATCGACGATCTTGTCGCGCAGGTCGCCCTGGTCGCCCGACAGATAGATGGCGCCGCGTCCCGGCACGAACTGGTCCGATGCGCCGCCGCGATCGGGGACGATCAGCGGCAGCCCGCTCGCGCGCGCCTCGGCCGCGACCATGCAGAAGGTCTCCGCCTCGCACCCGTGGATCAGCGCGTCGGCGCTGGCGAGCACCTGCGCCAGCCGCACGCGGTCCTTGATCGGGGCGAACAGGTTGGCGTGCGGGTTATACCCGATCGCGCGCCGCACGCGCTCGTGCTGCGGCCCGTTGCCGAACAGCACCAGCCCCACCGGGCGTGCCGTCGCCGCGCCTTCGAACGCGCGGATCACCATCGGCCAGCGCTTTTCGGCGCCCAGCCGCCCCAGCCCGATGAGCAGCGTCGCCTCCGGCCCCAGGTCGCAATGCTGGAGCAGCTGCGCGCGCAGCGCGTCGTCGCGATAGTCGGGGGAAAAAATGCCCGGCTCGACGCCCATCGGCACCGTCACCACCTTTTCCAGCCCGCCCTCGATCAGCCGCCGGGTCAGGTCCTGGCCCGCGGTCACCACCAGGTCGAAACCCTCGTCGAGCTTGCGCAGATGCTGCCAGAAGGGCGCGAAGCCCCAGTCGATCGCCTGTTGCGAGGCAAAGCTGCCGAACCAGCGATAGGCATAGGCGGCAAGCGGGTCGGCGTGCATCACCAGCGACTTGCGCGCCGGTCCGGGCCAGCGCGCGACCATCGACGCGCTGCCCCAGGGCGACGACGCCTCGACCACGTCGGGTTGCCACTGGTCGAGCGCGGCGTGCAGCCGGGGTTCGTCGTCGAAATAGCGATAGCGCCGGTCGAGCGGGAACAGCGGCGCGGCGATCGTCGCCAGCACCGCGCCGTCGCGCTCCTCGACGATCTCGTCGCGCGCGCCCGGCGCCAGGATGATGATCTCGTGCCCCCGCGCAGCACCGGCCTTCATCTTGCGGCGGACATAGGTTTTCACGCCCCCGCCCTCGGGGCTGAAAAAGGCGCAGACGTCCAGGATGCGCATCAGCCGGCGCCCCCGATCAGGTCGGCATAGCGGCCGAAACCGCCCGCGCGCGACAGCGCGGCGATCGTGCGGTCGATGCTGGTCAGCAGCGCGGGCACGCGCGTATCGCCGGGATGCACCGCCATCCGCATCGCCGGCCGCCGCGGCAACAGCGCGCGCGCAGCGGCGGCGACCGCCAGCGACGATGCGATCCGCCACCGGCTGCGGCTTGCCCAGGTGATCACCGGCCCGCGCGCGACGATGCGCCCGCTCGCCGGTTCCCACACGCGCATATGATCCTCGGCCAGTGCGAATCCCAGGTCGCGCGCTGCGGCGCGCGCGCCTTCGCCGTAAAGCCAGGCGGGCGCGATGAAGCCCGTCACCGGACGCCCGATCACGTCCTCGACCAGCGCGCGCCCGCGCGCCATCCGGTCGTGCGCGGTGGCATAATCGAGCCCCAGGAACTCGCCCTCGCCCGCGGTCATGTGGCGCGCCTTGAACCGCTCCGCCGCGCCGGCATGCGCGCTGTCGTCGCGGTGGAACCAGCCGTGCAGGAACATCTCGACGCCCGCATCGGCCCAGCCGCGCAGCCGCGTGGCAAAGGGCGACCCGGGCACCAGCGGCGCCTCGCCCCAATGGTCGGGAACCACCAGCATCGCATAGCGCGGCGCATCCATGTGGCGCGCATACAGGTCGACGAGCTGGTCGACCTGCGCTTCCGATCGCGGTCCGACATCGTGGATCGAAGCGAGCAGGAACGGGCGGCGATGGGTGGGCGCCGTGGCGGAAGAGGGGGTGTGTTGCTGCTGCGTCATGTCCTGAAAATCCAGCGCGGCGTGGCCCCTTGCGCCGCGGCGATTGCCTTGCCTAGCACCGGGGCGGCGGCGCGAATTTGCGCTGCCTCATCCCCCGCCAGAACATCCCGGCCTTAGCCCAAGCGCGCGCGGCTGCAAAGATGGGGTGGTTTCGCGGCGGCTTGCGGGCCGCGCATCCGGTCGCCCCGGATAGCCTGGGACGGCGCCTGGTGCCTGACGTTGTGCCTCGCATTCTCGCGCGACGCGCCGTCGCATCCACGGCGCGGTGCGGGGACCGACGCGCCGACCGAAGCCGACGATCCGGCCGTTATCGGCGTGCGCAATGCCCGCCCCTCCGGCATGGATTTGACGATCGAAGATGCGTTCTCGTCAAGAATCTCGGCTACCGATCATGGTCGTTGCGGGTCCATCGGGGCGGCAGGTGCAAGTTTTTTTGCGCCCTCGGTCCAATTTCCTCAACCGAGTACGCTATCGATTTGTAATAATTCGATCCAATTCAGGATCGTGGCTACGTAGTGCTAATATTCCGTACAAGCCGGGGACGGCTCCTTGAAGGATTCGTTAACCTGCCGCCTAGGAAATACGCTGCTTCTATTGGGATCGGCAATTTTCATGGCGGGTTTGATCGGCTTCGGAACGCAAGGCTGGAACAAGGCGACGTCCTGTCTCCTGGCGGCCCTTTTCCTGTTGTTCGGCATGGTCGGCGCGGCCCAGGCGGCCGAACTGAGCTTCGACCGCATCTATCAGGGCAGCCTGTCGGGGCCAGACCTGCACGACGACCAGCCTGCTGAATGCCGATCCCGGATCGATTCGCTTTTCAGACGGCGGCACCCAGCGCGCGTTCCAAAACACCAGCGGGACGCTCTATTACACGATCGGCGGCGTGCCCTATTCCGAAACCGGCGTGTTGAACTCGCGCTATCCGAACGGCAACACCCAGATGAACGCCGTCGCTTTCAGCGGAACCGGCGGCGACCGGCTGCTGGTGCTCAGCGGCCCCTATACCGCGTCGGGCAGCTATAGCGGCAGTTCGAACGCGATCGTCACCAAGCTCAACGAATATATCGACGCAACCGCGCCGGACCCCGCGCAGACGACGTTGACGGTCAACGGCGGATCCTCGGCCACGCTGCCGGTCGGCCAGAGCGCGACGATCGTCGTCACCGCCAAGCTCGGCTCGGGCACGGCCATCGTCGGCGCGACGGTGTCGCTCGTCGCCAGCCCCTCGGGCATCGCCTCGCTCTCGCCGGCCAGCGCGACGACCAACAGCAACGGCCAGGCGAGCTTCACCGTGCAGGCCATATCCGCGGGCACGGTGACCTATGTCGCGACCGCCTCGGCGAATGGCACCACGACCACCAGCGCGGGCTCGGTCGCGATCACGTTCACGGGCGTGCGAAGCCCCGCCCAATCCACGGCGAGCGTCCCTGCCGGGACGGTCGGCACGGCCACGACGGTGACGATCACGGTCAAGGACGGCGGCGGCAATCTGGTGACGGGCGCGGCCAGCGGCCTCAGCGCGACGATCGGCGGCACCAATGCGGGTGCGACCCCCAGTGCGATCACCGATCAGGGGAACGGCACCTATCGCTTCACCTACACGCCGACCGCGGCGGGCACCGATACGATCACCGTCATCGTCGTCGATGCGAACGGCGCCACCGGCTCGGCGCGCTACACGGTCACGATCAAGGCCCAGCCGCCGGTCGCCGCGGATTCGACCTCGGCCACCGTCCCGGCGAACACCCGGACCGCGGCCGGGCAGAATGTCGGCATCGACCTTTCGAGCCTCGTCAGCGGCCAGTATGACGAGATCCGCATCGTCACCCAGCCCCGGCACGGCACCGTCGCGATATCGCGCACGCTGGCGATGCGCGGCGGCGGCGGCGTCCTGGCGATGGCGCTGGCACTCGGATCGGCTCCGGGTCAGGTCATCGCGGTCTACACGCCCGAGGCCAATTACCAGGGCGCCGACAGCTTCCAGTTCGTCGCGGTCGGCCCGGGCGGCACCTCGACACCGGCCACGGTCGCGATCGAGGTGGTCGGACGGGCGCCCACCGCGCGTGCCCAGAGCGCGAGCACGATCGACGGCCAGCCGGTCTCGGTCGAACTCACCACCGGCGCGGCCGACGGCCCCTTCACCGCCGCGACGATCGTGAGCGTCACGCCCGCGGACCAGGCCGCCACGGCGATCGTGGCGGGCGGCCCGGCCGATGCACGGACCTTCCGCCTGACGGTCACGCCCAAGGCCCGCTTCGGCGGCGCCATCCGGATCGCCTATACGCTCACCAACGCGTTCGGCACCTCGGCGCCGGCGGTGGTGACGGTCGACGTCACCCGCCGTCCCGATCCTTCGGCGGACGCGGTGGTGCAGGCGATCGACGGCGCCCAGGCCGAGGCGGCGCGCCGCTTCTCGCGGGCGCAGGTCGCGAACTTCATGCGACGCGCGGAAGGGCTGCATGGCGACTGCCTGGCCTCCGCCAACGGCCTGCGGCTCAGCGCCTCGGACGGTCG
>JAFABD010000252.1 GCA_023426225.1 Pseudomonadota bacterium
GGCCGACCGCGGCGGCTGGCCGTTCCACGCCATCATCGCCGCAGCCGGCGTCGGGGGCGCGAAGAAGGGCGCCTCGAGCCGCGACAGCGCAGCCGCGGCAAAGTCGCGGAACGCCGCAGGCTCGATCCGCCCCGCCTCGCGCAGCACAGTGCGCGCCGTCGTGCAAAAACCCGCGCGCGCAGCGGGCTGGGCAAAGAAATTGTACACGCGCGTCATCTGCGTCTCGTGCGCAGCCTCCCAAGCGTCGCCCAGCCGCGCGCGAAAATCTGCCTTCACGGCCGCATCGGCATCGGCAAGCGGGCGCGTCTGGCGGCGCAGCAACTGGTTATAGGCCGCCACGGTCTGCGCCTCCTCGCGATCGCGACAGGCGAGCGCCGCGACATTGAGCGCGGCGCGCGTATGCCAGGCGGCCTGAGCGGGCGACAGGCCGCGATTGGGGCTGGCGATCGCGGGCCCCATGCCGGGGATGGGCAGGTCGAGTGTCCGCGGCACTGCGCCCGGGACAAGATCGCCCGGCGCCCCGCCCCACGGCGCCATCGACTGGGCGTGCGCCGGTCCCGGCGCAGCGACACCGATTGCCGCGACCAGGGCCAGCGTCAGCGCGTGTCGCGACGTGCGGAAACGGGAATGGCGCATGGGAACCTTCCTGCCGCGGGCGGGAAACTGCTTCCCGCCCTTCCGGCCTCGATTCCCTTATAGAAAGCCCGGGACGGACACCGGATCGGTCCGCCTCCGGGATTGCCCGAAGGCTCAGGCCGCGCGCTTCTCCAGCGCGTGCGCAGCCTCGGCCATCAGCGCGGCGATAATGTCGGCGACGGGTTCTTCCTTGGTCACCATGCCCACCGACTGGCCGGCCATCACGCTGCCATGCTCGACATCGCCCTCGATCACCGCGCGGCGCAGCGCGCCGGCCCAGTAATGCTCGATCTCGAGCTGCGCCTCGGCCATCGCGATACGCCCTTCGTCGAGCGCCTGCGCAACCTCGCGCTGTTTGGCGGTGAAGGCATCGCTGCCGGCATTCTTGATCGCGCGCACCGGGATCACCGGCAGGCGCGGGTCGATCTGGACGCTTGCCACCGCGTCGCGCGCCGAAGCGCGGATGAACGCCTTCTTGAAATTGGGGTGCGCGATGCTCTCGGTCGCGCACACGAACCGCGTGCCGAGCTGCACGCCCGCCGCGCCCATGTCGAGATAGCCGGCAATCGCCTCGCCGCGACCGATTCCGCCCGCGACGAACACGGGCACCTGGTCGGCGATCGCGGGCAGGATTTCCTGCGCCAGCACGCTCGTCGACACCGGGCCGATATGGCCGCCCGCTTCCATGCCCTCGACGACGATCGCGTCGACGCCCGAACGGATGAGCTTCTTGGCCAGGCTCAGCGCCGGCGCAAAGCAGATCACGCGCGCACCGATCGCCTTGATCGCGTCCAGGCTGCCCGCCGGCGGCAACCCGCCCGCGAGCACGACATGACCGACGCCGTGGCGCCCGCACACCGCGATCAGGTCGAAAAGCTGCGGGTGCATCGTGATCAGGTTGACGCCGAACGGCTTGTCGGTCAGCGCCTTGGCGCCCGCGATCTCGGCGTCGAGCAGCTCGGGGCTCATCGCCCCGCACGCGATCACGCCGAAACCGCCCGCGTTCGAAATCGCGGCGACCAGATGGCGCTCGGACACCCACGACATCGCGCCGCCCAGGATCGCGACCTGCGACCCCAGAAAGGCGCAACCGCGCGCCATGCGGCGGGCAAGGCGTTCCTCGCCGACGGTCACGCGTCGTGCTCCTCGCCGGGCGTATCCTCGGAATCGAGGCCATAGGCGGTGTGCAGCACGCGCACCGCCAGCTCAGTGTAATCGTCCTCGATCACGACCGAGACCTTGATCTCCGACGTAGTGATCGCAAGGATGTTGATCCCGCGCTCGCCCAGCGTCTTGAACATCGTCGCCGCGACGCCCGCATGGCTGCGCATCCCGACGCCGACGACCGAGATCTTGCTGATGCGGATGTCGTGCTTCAGATCCTGATAGCCGATCGCGTCCTTCTGCTTCTGCAGCGTGTCGAGCGCACGGGCCAGTTCGGCCTTGGGCACGGTGAAGGTGACGTCGGTCGAGCTGCTCGAATGCGCGACGTTCTGCACGATCATGTCGACGTTGATGCCGGCATCGGCAAGCGGGCTGAAGATCGACGCCACCGCGCCGGGCCGGTCCGGCACGGCGGTCAGCGTGATCTTCGCCTCACTCTTGTCATGGGCGATGCCGGTGATGAGCTGGCGTTCCATTTCCTCGATTTCCTCTTCGCCCACGATCAGCGTGCCGCGGTGCCCGGTCTCGTCGCGCTTGTCGTCGAACGACGAAAGCACGCGCACGCGAACCTTTTCCTTCATCGCAAGACCCACCGAGCGCGTCTGCAGCACCTTGGCGCCGACGCTGGCGAGCTCGAGCATCTCTTCATAGGTGACGCGCGTCAGCTTGCGCGCGCGCGGCACGATGCGCGGGTCGGTGGTATAGACGCCGTCGACATCGGTATAGATGTCGCAACGGTCGGCCTTCATCGCCGCCGCGACCGCCACCGCCGACGTGTCCGATCCCCCACGCCCCAGCGTGGTGACGCGGCCATCCTCGGTCATGCCCTGGAAACCCGGGATCACCGCCACCTCGCCGCGCGCGAGCGACGCATCGAGCGCGACGGTGTCGATCGACTCGATCCGCGCCGCGGCATGGGCGTCGTCGGTGCGGATCGGCAACTGCCAGCCGAGCCAGCTGCGCGCGGGCACGCCGATCGACTGGAGCACGATCGCCAGCAGTCCGCTCGTCACCTGTTCGCCCGACGCGACCACCACGTCATATTCGCGGCGGTCGTACAGCGACGATGCCTCGCGACAGAAATTGACGAGCCGGTCGGTGTCGCCCGCCATGGCGGAAACGACCACGGCGACCTGGTTGCCGGCTTCCCACTCGGTCTTGACGCGCTGCGCGACGTTGCGGATTCGTTCGATCCCGGCCATCGACGTGCCGCCGAACTTCATTACAATGCGGGCCATCTCGGTTGCTTTGTTCCTGGCCTTGGGAGAGACGGGCCAGCCTGATAGGAGGCGCGCATGGCAAACGCAACTGCAACGACGGTCGCAACGACGATCGACCCCGCCGAAGCCCAGCATTTCGGCCGGCTGGCGGCCGATTGGTGGAACCCGCACGGCTCGTCCGGGATGCTGCATCGCCTCAATCCGGCGCGGCTGCGTTTCGTCCGCGCGGCGGTCGACGCGCATTGGGGCACCGACCCCGCCGATTTCACGCCGCTCGCGGGGCGCACCGGGCTCGACATGGGCTGCGGCGCCGGCCTTCTCGTCGAACCGCTGGCGCGGCTCGGCGCGCAGATGACCGGCGTGGACGCGGCGCCCGAAAATATCGGCGCCGCCCGCGCGCATGCCGAGGCGATGGGGCTTGCGATCGATTATGTCGCGGGTGGAGTCGAGGATCTCGGCGGACGCCAGTTCGACCTCGTCACCTCGATGGAAGTGATCGAGCATGTCAGCGATCCCGCCGCCTTCGTCGCGGGGCTTGCGGGAGCGCTCGCGCCGGGCGGGCTGATGGTGCTGTCGACCCCCAACCGCACGCCGCTGTCGCGCCTCGCGATGATCACGCTGGCCGAGGGCACGGGCGCGATCCCGCGCGGCACGCACGACTGGGATCGCTTCCTCACTCCCGACGAGCTCGTCGCGCTGCTCGAGGGCGCGGGGCTTCGCGTCACCCAGCGCACCGGGCTCGGCTTCTCGCCCGCGCGCGGGTTCGAAACGGGGCGCGGCGAGTCGCTCAATTATCTGGTGAGCGCGGTCCGAGCCTGATCGAAGCCGCGCGGGCTGCGCATCAGCGCAGGTTGAGCGCGATGCTGATACAGGCGACCACCGCCAGCATCGCCAGGAACTGGACGAGCGGCCACGGCACCCAGCCCATGCGGTCCATCACGGTCCGGCGGCGGCGGCGGTGTTCGGCGACGCCGCTCGTCACCGCGAGTAACAGCGCTGCAACCGCGCCGGTCCATAGGCTTTCCTGCATCGGCTCGATTCGTACTCCCTGGTCGATGCATCATTTAGGTGAGGGATTTTCATGCGCCAGTTTCTTGTCGTTCTTGCGTTGGGCACCACCGCCGCCGCGGTCGCCAGCGTCGCCGCGCGCGAACCCGCGACGCCGCGCCAGACGATCGCGCGCGCGGTCGCGGCCCCCAGCCGCACGCCCGCCAATGTCGCGCGCGACCGCTATCGCCATCCGGTCGAAACGCTCACCTTCTTCGGCGTCAAACCCAGCGACACGGTGGTCGAAATCTGGCCGAGCGGCGGCTGGTATACCGAGATTCTCGCGCCGCTCACGCACGGCAAGGGCACGCTCTATGCGGCGGTGCCGGCCGGCAACACCAAGGGCATCGACGCGCTGAAGGCCCGCGACGCCGCGCTCTATGGCGCGATCCGCGTCGTCAGCTTCCCCGCGGCGGCCGGCCAGGCCAGGGTGCCCGACGGCACCGCAGACGTGGTGCTCACCTTCCGCAACGTGCACAACTGGCGGATGGGCGGCCAGGACGGGAAGGATTATTCGCCCGAAGCGTTCAAGCAGATGTACGCGATGCTCAGAAAGGGCGGCACGCTCGGCATCGAGGATCACCGCTTGCCCGAAAGCGCCAGCGACGCGCGCGAGACCAAGAGCGGCTACATCAAGGTGTCGACCGTCCGCCGCCTCGCCGAGGCGGCCGGCTTCAAGTTCGTCGGCGCATCGGAAGTCAACGCCAACAAGGCCGACCCCGCCGACTGGCCGAACGGCGTGTGGACGCTGCCGCCCACCTATGCGCTGAAGGATCAGGATCGCGCCAAATATGCCGCGATCGGCGAGAGCGACCGCATGACGCTCAAGTTCCGCAAGCCCTGACGGACGGCGCCCGCACGGCCGGCGGCCTCCTGCTACGGGGAGCGCCGCCGACCGTTGCGGGGGTTATTTCGCCAGTTTCTCGATCTTTTCCTGCAACCGGGCGAGCTCGGCCTTGAGCGCGGTGACGTCGTCGCCCGCGCCCTCGGCCGTCGGCGCGGCGGCCGGAGCAGCGGCATGGCTCCCCGCGACGCCGGTGCCCGGGGTAAAGGCGCTCGCAGCCGCCTCGAACATCGCCATGTTGCGCTTGGCGAGCTCGGCGAAGGGCGAGTTGGCGAACGCGCCCTCGACCGCCGACTTGAACTGCTCCTGATTGCGGCGGAAGCTCTCCATCGACGCCTCGAGATAGCCGGGCACCATCGCCTGCATCGAATCGCCATAGAGCGAGATCAGCTGGCGCAGGAAGCTCACCGGCAACAGCGTCTGGCCGCGTGCCTCTTCCTCCATGATGATCTGGGTGAGGATATTGTGCGTGATGTCCTCGTCGGTCTTGGCGTCGACCACCTTGAAGTCGCGTCCCTCGCGCGTCATCGCGGCGAGATGATCGAGCGTGATGTAGGACGAAGTTTCGGTATTGTAGAGCCGTCGGTTCGCGTACTTCTTGATGATGACGGGGCCTGTCCCCGTTGCAGCCTTTTTCATGGACACCCCCGCGCGTGAGTGACGATGTCCTAACATCCTTTGATCCCGCGTCGCAACACGGGCCGCGCCCCCTTCCCTTGTTTCTCGCGATGTTG
>JAFABD010000004.1 GCA_023426225.1 Pseudomonadota bacterium
CCACCCCGGTGCCCCCGCCGGGAAGCGGGGGGCTGGGCCCGGCGGGTGGGCCGTCGGGGCAGGTGCGGGTGCCCCGACGGCATCAACAGGCAGCGGCGGGCCGATACGCGCCCTTGCGCCGCTGCGAAAACCAGGCGGCCAAACCACGGCCCCGGCAGGCGGGGCGCGTCCAGCGGGTGACACGGGGTTCCGGAACGGGGAAGCAATGATCGGCGGCGAGCGATCGCCCCGTCCGTGCGTGTCGAAATTCCGGCGACCACAGGGATTTATTGTCTGACTATGAGAAAGGCGTTCGTCCCCGGCGATCGCTTTCCGTTGAAGTCGTGCGTGTGCAGCGTTCCAAGTCAGTCAAAACAAAAACGACGAAGATGCTTTCCGTTTACGTCATGGTTATCGTGCATTATCGCCGATCGCACTTGATGACTAAAGATAACTAAGTCACTTCGATGCGTTAATGTAACGAACTTCTAACACGAATACTGGGGCTGCTCAATGGCAAAGCGCGCCCGGTCGGCCGTGCCGTGCCCAGGCTGCGCCCGAAAGCCGGCGGGCGGCATCGCCGTTCGTAACGCCGCCCCGCCGGGCGCCTGCGCGGGGCAGGCGCCGGCCGCGTCAGAAGCGCATCCGCGCCCGCACGCCGACGGTCCGCGGCCGCGCATAGGCGACGCGGTCGCCCGCCTGATAGACCTGATAATAGGTCGCACGGGCGATGTTGGTGATGCCGACGCCGTTGACGAGATTGTTGCCGAAGATGCCGAGTTCGAACCGCCCGATGTCATAGGCCAGTGAGGCGCTGACATTGTGCGTTTCGGGAAGCACGGCATAGTTGGCGTTCGGCCCGTTGGGGGTGAGCACGCCGTTGACGAGCTTCGTCGCCTGCGAGTTGAAGGTCGTCTGCTGCTGCGACTGATACTGATAGGTCGCCTGGAAGTGCAGGTCGCCCGCGCCGAGCTTGCGATCGTAGAAGACCGCGGCGGTCGCGGTCCATTGCGGATAATAGGGCGTCGCGTCGCCGTCGAACGCGCCGACGGTGGGGATGTCGCCCTTGGCATGCGAGTCGTTGTACGACGCGCTGGCCGACAGCGTGATCGCCGGCGTCGCCTTGACGGTGGTTTCGAGTTCGACGCCCTTGCTCGTCACGCGACCCTTGTTGTCGGTGAAGAAATAGGAGCAGTCGAGCCGCAGCCGGGTCTGCACGTCGCGCCAGTCGATATAATAGGCGCTGGCGTTGAGCGTGACGCGGCCGTCGGCAAACCGCGCCTTTTCGCCCACGGTGTAGTTCCACAGCTTGTCGGGGCCGAAGGTTAGCGGCGCCGCGCTGTAGCCATAACCGGCAAGGTTCTGGGTGCACTGGCCCGCCACGCCCGTGTTGCCGACCGGCACCGGCTGGTTGCCGCCGCCATAGCGGAAACCCTTGGCGACTTCGCCATAGACCATCAGGTCGGGATTGACGCGGTACGACACGTTGACGCGCGGATTGACTCCGTCCGACTTGAGCCGGGCATTGGTGGTCAGCGGCACATGGTTGACGACGCCGTAGACGCCGGATTCAAAGAGGTAATAATCCTCCTTGAAGTTGAAGTAGCGCAGGCCGCCCGTGATATCGAGCTTGTCGGTCGCGTGCCAGGTAGCGTCGGCATAGACGGCGACCTGATGCTCGTCGATGTCCTGGAGCCCCGAGAAGATGTCGTTCGACTGGAACGCCTTGTCGACCAGCTTGGAGTCGTACAGGCCGTTCGGCGTGCCGAACGGGCCGTAGAAATAGTTCATGTACGACAGCGTGTCGAAGCCGGGGACGGGGATGTCCTGAACCAGATGGCGCTTCTGCTTTTCATAGAAGGCGCCGACGGTCCATTTGATCGGCCCGTTGTCCTTCGACACGAGGCGCACCTCGCCCATATAGTCCTTGAGCCGCTGGTCGATCTGATAGAGCTCGGCCGGGATCATGTTGGCGATCGCCTGGCTGTAGCTCGTCGGCTTCTTGAACAGCGGATAGCGGCCCTGGCCGACCGGCAGGCCCGAGTTATAATCCTCGAAGAAATAGCCGATCGTCGCCTCGGTGCTCTGATCGAAGCCGATCTCGCGGTCGGTATAGGCGCCCGACACGACGAGGTTGGCAAAGCCCAGATCATAGTCGGCATTGAGCGTGTAGAGGCGGAACAGGTCGTCCGTTCCCTCCGGCCCGTTGGTCGAATGCGTGTAGGGCTTGAGACCGTTCAGCGCGACGTTGAGGCCGTGCGCGCGGCTGTTTTCATAGGTGAAGCCGAGGTCGAGCGTGAAGTCGCTCGACGGCGTCCAGCGCAGCGCGACGCGCGCCTGGGCGGTGCGGTTGCTGTTGGCGTTTTCCTTGTTGCGCTGGCCGATATTGTCGATGAAGCCGCCGTCGCGCGCGATATAGCCATTGGCGCGCAGCGCGAGCGTGTCGGCCACCAGCGGCACGTTGATCATGCCGCGGAAATTATAGCTGGCCGCGCCGTGTTCGGTAATCGCCGCGCCGCCTTCGACATAGCCGAACTGGCGGGTGAGGTCGGGCTTGGCGGTGACGAAGCGGACGGTGCCCGCCATCGAGCCGGCGCCGTAGAGCGTGCCCTGCGGCCCGCGCAGCACCTCGACGCGTTCGAGGTCATAGACCTTGAGGTCGGGCGTCTGGCCCTGGACCGAAATGGGGGTATCGTCGAGATAGACCGCAACGAGCGAACGGTCCGACGTGTCCGACGTGTTGTAGCCGCCGGTCGACATGCCGCGCATGTTGAACTTGTTGAAGCCCGGCGCGCCTTCGGTGATCGAGAGCGAGGGGGTGAAGCGGGTGAGGTCGGACAGGTTGCCCTGGCCGGCGCGGGTCGCCTGGTCGATGTTGATGACCGACACCGCCATCGGCACCGTCTGGATCGACTGCGCGGCGCTGCGATCGGCGGTGACGACGATCTCGTCGCTGGCGGGGGCGGTGGCCTGCGGATCCGGATCGGGCGCGCGCAGCGTCGCCTCGGCGCGCGAGTCGTCGCGCGGTGCCGCGTTCGCGCCGCCCGCGAGCATCGCGAGCGCCGCGGCCGAGCCGAGCAGCAGCGCGTGGCGGCCATGACGGGCCGACGGACGCGGGAACAACGGATAGATCATGGAACCCCCAGCAAAATCAGGTCTTTGCAACACGTCGATCAGACGGGGGCCGGATGCCGGCGGTTCGTCGTCGCCCGGCGGGCACGAGCGCAGCCCGATGCGGGCGACGGCGCGGATGCCCTGCCGGCGCCGCCCCCACGACACCTGACCCCGGCGGCGCCATAAGCGCGCGATTCACAAAAGTCGATAAGCGTATCGCAAAATCGCATGGCCGGTGCGGCGACGTGCCGTGCCGCACCGGCCGAAACGCGAATCAGCGGGGGGCGATGCCGGTCGGCGCCGGGCTGGCGGCGTCGACGCTGCCGGTGCGTTCGAGCTTGCCCCAGCCGACCCACATCCCCGCGATCGCCGAGCCGAGCGCGCGGAGCACGACCCAGTACATGAGCTGGCGATAGACGAAGCGCTGCGCGACGAGCAGGTGCGCCGGATAGGCGACGCGGCGTTCCTGAAGCCGATAGGCCACCCAGCCGCACAGCACGTCGATCGAGGTGAAGGCCACCCAATAGGTCGCCATCATCCAGACGTCGGTCTGCGTCTGCGCCCAGCCATGGCCCCAGACCTTGAACGCGGTGGAGATGATCGAGACCACCAGCGCGAGATCGATCACCGGCGAGATGGCCGCAAACACGATCTGGAACACCCATGCCTGGGGCAGGCCGATCCAGGCGAGGCCGGGCGCCTTGCCGTCGCGGCCGATGCCGCGATGCTTCCACAGGCACTGGAGCGTCCCGAACGCCCAGCGATAGCGCTGCTTGGCGAGCGCCCGGAAGCTTTCGGGCGCCTCGGTCCAAGCGACCGCCTGGGGATCATAGGCGACGCGCCAGCCCGCGCGCTGAATCGCGATGGTGAGGTCCTGATCCTCGGCCAGCGTGTCTTCCGGATAGCCCCCCACGGCGTCGAGCGCCGCGCGGCGCCAAGCGCCGACCGCGCCGGGGACGACGGTGATCGCGTTGAAGCCGGCGAGCGCCCGGCGCTCGAGATTCTGCGCCGTCACATATTCGACCGCCTGCCAGCGCGTGACCAGATTGACGCGGTTGCCGACCTGGGCGTTGCCGGCGACCGCGCCGAGTTGGGGGTCGACGAACCAGCGGGCGAGGCGGGCGATCGTTTCGGGCTCGAACTGGGTGTCGGCGTCGAGCGCGATCACGATTTCGCCATGCGCCTGCGCGAGCGCGGTGTTGAGGGCGCGCGCCTTGCCGCCGTTTTCGAGCGTGAGCAGCGTGACGCGCGGATCGTCGCCAAAGGCGCGCTGAACGATCGCGCTGGTTTCGTCCTTCGACCCGTCGTCGGCGACGATCAGTTCGATCGCCGGATAGTCGCTGGCGAGGACGCGGCGCACCGACGCCTCGATCACCTTGGCCTCGTTATAGGCGGGGATGATGACGGTGACGCTGGGCGTCGCCTCGGGCGGCGTTTCGTGGCGCTCGCGCAGCCGCTGGCGGACCGCCAGTCCGGCGAGCAGCACGGCGCGCGCGATTCCGAGCACGATCGCGACGAAGAACAGCCAGCGCAGCGCGGCGGCGAGGGCGGCCAGAATGACGAAGATCGTGACGTCGGCGCGCACCGCGAGCAGATCGCTGCCGCTGATCGGCGGCATCACCTGTTGCTGGTTGAGCCCGGCAAGCTGCGCGACCGAGACGAACTGATAGCCGCGCGCGCGCAGCCCCTCGATGATGCGCGGCAGCGCCTCCACGGTCTGCGAGCGATCGCCGCCGCCGTCGTGGAGCAGCACGATGTTGGCCGAACGCTCGGCATCGCCCGCCTCGACCTGCGTGATCGTCTGGTTGACGATCACGTCGGTGCCGGGGCGCTTCCAGTCGTCCGGATCGACATGGAGCCCGACGACGGTATAGCCTTGGCGCTGCGCGGCGAGCGCAGGGTCGATTTCGTCGGCGGTCGTCGGTTCGGCGTCGCCGAAATAGGGCGCGCGGAAGAGCCGGATGCCGCGCCCGGTATAGGCCTGGATCAGCCGCTGGGTGCTGTTGAGCTCCAGATTGGTCGCCGCGGGCGAGGACAGCGCGAGATTGGGGTGGGTGTAGGTGTGGTTGCCCAGCGTATGCCCTTCGCGGACGATGCGGTTGAGCAGAAAGGGCTGTTCGAGCGCATCCTCGCCGACGATGAAGAAGGTCGCGGGCACGCGCTCGCGCTTCAGGATGTCGAGGATGCGCGGCGTCCAGCTGGCGTCGGGGCCGTCGTCGAACGTCAGCGCGATCTGCTTATCGCGCGCGCCGGTGCGCTGGACGACATAGGGCGTCGGCAGCTGGAGATATTGTTCGTCGCGAATGATCCCCTGGGCGTCGAAGCTCAGCGCCCGGCGGCCGACGGTGGGGGTGGCGGTGATCCGCAGGATTTCGCCGTTGCCCTCGACATCGACGTCGTTGCGCGGGGTGATCGCGCCGAGATCGGGACGCTTGCCCGTCCGGAAGCCGGCGAGCGCGGGCCAGACGCCCGCATCCTCGGTGCCGAGGCGCCACAGCGCGACGCTGCCGACGCCCAGCGCACGCGTTGCCTGGAGCTGGTTCCACGCCGAGGCGGCGTCGAGCATCCAGATGTCGTGGTGGACGCCGTTCTCGTCATAGGCGAAGGCGGCGTTGCCGCTCTGGCGATCGAAGGTGATCTTGGCATCGCTGTCGTGCGCGACGAGCCACGCTTCCTCGACGCTGAGTGCGTCGGCGCGCTTGTCGTGCCAGTCATAGGCATAGCTGCCGATGGCCACGACGAGCTTTTCGGTGCCGACCTTGGCGACCGCCTGGCGAAGCTGTTCGACGAACCAGGGCTGCGGCGCGATCGGACCGGGCTCGCCGCCCTGCCAGTGGAAGTCATAGTCCATCAGGATGACGCGATCGGCGGCGCGCGCGAATGCCGCGATGTCCCAGTTGGTGTCGCCCGCGGGCACGGTGACGGCGAGGCGCGCGTCGGCGGGCATCGCCGCGTTCACCTCGCGCAGCAGCGCCAGATAGCCGGGAAGCGACGCCGGCGGCAGGTTTTCGAAGTCGAAGACGAGCCCGTGATGGCGGCCGTTGCGGACCATCGTCGCCAGCCGCGTCGCCAGCGCATGACGCGCGGCGGCGTTCTGAAGCAGCGTGGCCGCGTTCTTGCCGTCCCATTCGGATTCGCTGAGATTCTGCACCATCGGCAGAACCTTGGGCGCGCGCGGCACGCTGGCGAGGATCCGCGCCAGCCGGCTGTCGTCCTGCACCGTCACCTTGTGATCGGGGCCTGCAACGGTGACCAGCGCCGGAATCACCCAGTCGAGTTCGCCCGCATGGGCGCGCAGCGACGCCGCGCTGCCTTCGTCCCAGGGCACATAGAAGCCCATGGTCAGCGGCGGCTTCGTCTTGCGCGCCGGGCCGCCCGGCAGCCAGTCGCGCAGATTGGTGAAGCGGCGCCCGCCCGAATGAACTTCGGAGGCGCGGGCGTTGCTGAGCCGCAACGGCAGATCGTCGCCACGAGGCAAGTTGAGCAGCGTGAAGGCAAAAATGCCCGCCGCCAGAACGATCACCGCGATCAGCGCGAAAACCGCGCGTCGCGTCCACGCCCTGCGCTTGCCGCTGGCATCAAAGAAAACAGGTTTTGACATGCGTGCCCCTCGAGCCCGTCCGCACCCGGGCGCGGCGGAAATAACACCGCCGACGCCTTTAATGAACGGTGCCCGGGCCTTCTAGACGAGGATTGGCGTAAACACTTCTCCGGTTAACTGCGGATGAATGCAGTTTTCCCGTTCCAGTCCAGAAAGATAGAGCTGTGGTTACGTCCGCCGCGCCCCGCCGCGATGCACATGGCGCGACGAATTGGCCGTTCGTGCGTTCGGCGCGGCATGGAACGGCTGTGGTTCATCACCAATCCCGCCTCGGGCACCGCGACGCAGGCCAAGTGCGACGCGCTGGAGGCGGTTTTCGCCGAACGCGGGCTGACGCTGGCGGGACGCACGCGCTTCCCCGAGGCGGCGATGCCCCGGCCCGACGAACTGGCCGCGGCCGTGGTCGACACGGTGGTGCTGTTCGCGGGCGACGGGACGATCAACGCGGCGCTGTGCGCGCTCGCCGAATGGGACGGTGCCTTCCTGATCCTGCCGGGCGGCACGATGAACCTGCTCGCGCGTGCGCTGCATGGTACGGCGGAGCCGCATGCGATCGTCCATGCCGCGCACCGATGCGACCGGAGGGTGGCGTTGCCGATGGTCGAGGCGGGCGGGCACCGCGCCTTTGTGGGCATGATACTGGGGCCGGCGGCGTCGTGGTTCCGTGCGCGCGAGGCGGTGCGCGGGCGGCGACCGGGGCGGCTGGTCGCCGCGGTGCGGGCGGGCTGGCGCCGGACCTTTGGCGATCCCGGCGTGCGGGTCGCCGGGGCCGGACTGGCGGCGCGTTATCAGGCGGTGTTCGTCACCCCCGATGCCGACGGGCTCGACGTCGCGGCGGTCGACGCGCGTGACTGGCGGACGATCGCCGAGCTCGGCTGGGAGTGGCTGACCGGCGACTGGGTGGCGGCGCGCGCCGTCGATTGCGCGCGGGCGGCGGCATTGTCGCTCCAGGCGCCGCGGCGCGTGCTCGCGCTGGTCGACGGCGAGCCGGTGACGCTGACCGCCGGGACGACGATCCGCCTTGGGCACAGCCGGCGCCATTTCCTCGCGACCGCCGAGGTGAGCGGAACGGCGGCGGGGCAGGGGAAGGCGGCGGCGTGATCCGGCTGTTCCATGTCAGCGACGTGCATTTCGGGCGCGAGGACGTTGCCGCGATCGCCTGGTTCGATGCCTGCGTCCGCGACGAGCGACCCGATGCCATCATCATGACCGGCGACCTGACGATGCGCGCGCGCGCTTCCGAATTCGCCGCGGCGGCTCGCTGGCTGGAGGGACTGGAGCCGCCGGTAACGGTGGAGGTCGGCAATCACGACCTGCCCTATTTCAACCTGTGGGCGCGGCTGTTCGCACCCTATCGCCGCTATCGCGCGCTCGAGCGGATGATCGAGCGGCCGCTTGACCTCAAGGGGATTGCGGTGGTGCCGCTCAAGACAACGGCACGGCTGCAGGCCCGGCTCAACTGGTCCAAGGGGCATGTGAGCCCGCGCGCACTGCAGCGCACGCTTGCGCTGGTCGAGGCGGCGGCGCCGGACGATCTGGTGTTCGTGGCGGCGCACCACCCGCTGATCGAGCCGGGAACGCAGGCGAGCGCCCGCACGCGGGGCGGGCCGGCGGCGCTGGCCGCGCTGGCGACGGCAGGCGCCGACGCGGTGCTGAGCGGGCACGTCCACGACCCGTTCGACCACGCGCACCGGCTGGGCGACCAGGCGATCCGGCTGATCGGTGCGGGCACGCTGTCGCAGCGCGTGCGCAGCCAGCCGCCGTCGTTCAACGAGATCCAGATCGCCGACGGGCGCTTTACGACGGTGGCGCGCTTTCTGGGCGAGCGGCCGCGACCGCTGTAGCGATGGCGGGCGGGCGATACGGAAACGGGGCGCCGGCTCCGGGTGAAAGCACCCGGACCCGACGCCCCGCTCCCTGTTTCGCGATCAGAAACGGAACGCGAGCGAACCGCGATAGCTCTGGCTGTTCAGATCCTTGCGCCACACATCGGTCTGGACCGACAGGCTGAGGTCGACCGCGCCGGTGCGAACGGTGATGCCGCCGTTCACCTCGCCCCAGTCATGATCCTGGCTGTTGAGCGAGAACAGCGCATCGGGACCGACGCCGCCGACCAGATTGGCGCCGATCAGCGTCGGCCGATCGGTGAAGTCGTGCACCCAGTTGGTCGAGACGAACGGCCGGATGCGCGGCAGCTTGGCGCTGAGCGACGCCCCGAGCCGGCTCTGCACGCTGTTGAGGTCGGTCCGGTCATAGCGCAGCGCCGCCGGGCCGCCGGTTTCCGGTGTGGGCGAGAAGTCGAGATGGCTGGCGCGCAGCGATGCGCGCGGTTCGGCGCGCAGCTTGCCCAGATCGAAGGGACGGCTGATGCCGACCTCGCCGTTGAGCGCCAGCGCATTGTCACGCGACTTGAGCCGATACGCCGTGCCCGCGACCGAGACCGCGCGCTGCGTCCGCGCCTGGAACACGCCGGCGCTGAGCTGGGTATCGAAGTTGAACGCGCCGAGCGTTCCCTTGGTGTAGAGCGTTCCTTCGAACAGGTCGCCCGTCGCCCGCTGGCCGGGGAAGGCGGCGTCGCCGTCGAGCCGGGTATAGCCGAGCGAGAAGCCGATCATCCCCGCGTCCTGCACGGTCTCGAGGCCGGCGGCGATGTACCAGCCGTCGAAATTGTCGCGGCCGGCGCCGGTGCCTGCCATCGGCCGGGCATCGCCGTTGAGGTAACCGCCCGCGACGAACGCGCTCATCGTGTCGGGAAGCTTGCCGGTCTCGACGGTCATCGCGGGGCTGTCGGTGCGGATCTCGCCGCCCAGCCGGGCCGCACCGATCGTGTTCGACGCGACCATCAGCGGCTGGCCGATGCGGGCGAAGCTGCCCCCCGCCGTGGTGAGGTCATAGCCGATCAGCCGCTCACGGTGGAAATTGGCCATCGTGTCGATCGCGACGGTGCCGATCGAGCGGATGGTCGTTTCCGCCGCGGGTGCGAGGCCGGTGAGCGTCGCGCGGATCGAGGACGCGTTGAGCAGGTCGAGCGGGCCGTAGAGCCCGTCAAACTGCCCCTGCCGCGTCCGGTTTTGATCGAGCAGGGCGGCATAGGCGCGCTGCACCGACGAGGCCGGATCGACGACATCGGCATAGCGGCCCGCGTCGATGCGGAGCTGGACGGCATTGGCCGAGTAGCTGAGCGTCGGCTTGAGGATCGCGCTGAGCGCCGCGGGGGCGGCGAAGCTGCCGGTCACGCCGCCTTCAGCGGTCACGATCGTGTAGCTGTTGCCGGCGCGCAGCGTGGTGGGCGAATAGTTGATCCCGAGCTGGCCGCCGAGGTTGGCGATGCCGTCGACCGGCTTGCCGGCCGCGAAGTTGGTTGCGGCGACGGCGATCCGGTCCGATCCCGCCCCGGTGACGTCGACGACGTAGAGGGTGCCCGAGGCGAGCACGACATTGCCGCGGAAGTTGAGCGTGCCGACGGTGCCGACGGTGCCCGGCGCGATCGTGCCCATGACACTGGTGAAATAGGGGGCGGTGATCGTGCCGGTGCCGGTAAGCCCGCCGCCCAGCATGAAGAAGTCGCCCGGCGTGGTCAGCGTGCCGTCGACGTTGAGCGTGCCGGTCACCAGGTTGACGTCGCCGAGTACGTTCAGCGCGCCGGCGCGGGCGATGTCGAGCCGCGCCTGCGTGCCCGCGATGCCCAGCCGGTCGATCGTCGCCTGCGTGTCGAGCGTGGTGGTGCCCGCCGCGGCCAGCGTGACGTCGAAATACTTGCCCATCGTGCCGGTGACATGATCGCCGTCGACATTGTTCGGGACGAAACCGGTTGCGCCCGGCAGGCCGTTCGCGAGCGTCGGGGCCGGGAGCGACGGGGCCGCACCCTGGGGAACCGCCTGGCCCGCCGCCTGATCGGGCGTGCCCGCCGCATTGGCCGTGCCGCCGATGCTCAGCGAGCCTGCCGAGACGGTGGCGGCACCGTTCCCCGCTGTCCCGATCGGCTTGTTCTCGATCGATACCGTGTCGGTGCCGACATTGTAGCACTGGCTGACGCCGTCGGACTGGAAGCACGTCTCGCCGAACTTGCCCGAACTGCCGTTGACGCCCTCACCCGGGGTGGTGGGAACGCCATTCAGCAGTTTTCCGTCGGGTCCGATGATCTGATAGCTGGGATCGAGCGTCGTCACCCAGTGCTTGGGATCGCTCCACTTGCCGTCGCCGGCGACCGCCGCGACATAGCGGTACGGGTTGTTGGCGGCGATCCAGTCCCAATAGAGGTAGAGCGGCTGATAAAAGGATGCGGTGCCGTAGCCGTTCGCCGGCTGATTGTTGAAGAAGCGCGTATAGCCGCCCGACAGCACGCCGATCACCAGTTGCTTGGCATAGGCGCGGTCGAGGATCAGCGGGCCGCCCGAATCGCCGCTTGCCGTGATGCCTTCGTTGGGCAGCGCGTTGTCGCGCCACGCGTTGAAGTCATAGGGGCTGGCGCCGGCGGTGCCGCGCTTGGGATCGTCGAAGTCGATCCAGTAGAGGTTCTGGGGCAGCCCAGGCGCCGCGCCGAAGATGAACCCTTCGAAATCGTCGATCGAGGCGAGCGCGCCCAGCGTGTTTTCGGCGATGCGGCGGCGATAATCGATCCCGCCGGTCGAGCCGGTGGTCGCGGTGCCGTTGTTGCCATAGCCGGTGATCGTGACGTGATAGCCGGTGCCGTCGGCGGTGACCGGCGTCGCGGGCAGCGACGAGAAGAGCAGCGCCCAGGTGGGAATGTTCTTGGTCGGCGTGTCGAGCGAGGCGAGCGCGACGTCGCTGTACAGGAAGGAGTTGGCGGCGGGCTCGAGCGAACCCGGATGGTAGGTCACCTGGTTCGCATTGTAGAAATAGTTCGCCGCGTCGGTCTTGCCCTGGTTCGGCCCCTCCAGATACCAGTTGCGGATCCCCGGCAGGTTGTTGTTCGAAAAGCCGAAGCCGATCGGCAGGCCGCCGGCGGCATTGCCATAGTCGGTGGGTGCGTTCTCGTTCACGCAATGCGCGGCGAAGATCACCGTGCGCGGGTTGATCAGCGTTGCGGTGCACAGCCCCAGAAAGCCGTTCTGCTGATCGATGATCATCTGGCCGACGCCGTTGACGTTGACCGGGTCGCGCGCGGTCGTGGGCGTGCCGGGATTGGAAATGACGATCTGCGGCGTCAGTTCCGATTCATGGATTTTGGGACGGTCAACCCCGACCTGCGCAAAGGCGCTGCCCGGAAACAACAACGCGGCCGTAGCGGCCGTACCGAGCAGTGCCGCACGCGAAAACGCAAACTTTACCGAAGAACGCATCAAGAGATCCCCCTCTTGTTACCCGACCTACCGCGGGAACGAGGGAGCCTAAGTCGCTGGAAAAAAGCAAACAACCCCAGTTGCTGCTATTTTTTACAGGATAATGAAAATGGCTCCGGCCAGAGGCATTCCGGCTCGAAGGCGATCCGGCCCTTCGATCAGCTCCGAAACAGCGGCAGCGGTCCGCGATCCCCCGTCGACCAGGTCGACCAGTTGGGAAAGACATAGGGGAGGTCTGCATCGGCAACGCCGTGCCAGCGGGCGATCGCTCCCAGATATTCCTCCTGCGCGACCGCCGGGATGAACCGCCCTTCGCTGCTGATGTCGTCGTTGCCGCCGAGCACCGGGTCGGGATAGCGCCCGAAAATGCCGCCGGGCGCGACATTGCCGCCGACGACCAGATGATTGCTGCCCCACGCATGGTCGGTCCCCGCCTGGGCGTTGCCCTTGTAGGTGCGCCCGAAGTCGCTCATCGTGAACGCAGTGACGTTCTCGGACAATCCCAGCGCCTTCATCGCTCGATAGAAGGCGGCGAGCGCCATCGCCAGGTCGGACAGCAGCCCGCCATGCGCGCCGCCGAGATTGTCGGTGCCGGCGACCTGTCCCGAATGGTTGTCGAAGCCGCCCTGGCTGACAAAGAAGGCCTGGCGGCCATGGCCCAGCGTCGCGCGCGCCTCGATCATCCGGGCGACGCGCATCAATTGGCGGGCGACGTCGCTGGTCAGCGCCGCCCCGCTGCTCGGGTTGACGAAATAGCCGTCGACGGTGCTCGTCGCCGTCAGGATGGCATTGGCGGTGATCGCCTGGCCATAGGCGGCGTTGATGTCGCGCGCCGTCGCTTCGGTAATCGCGCCATAGCCGCTGCCGTTGGCGAGGGCGTCGATCGCGCTGTTCTTGGCCTGGTTGGCGGCGCTCCCCCCGGCGGCATAGCCGCTGCGTGTCAGCGTTCCGGTCGAGGGCAGGACCATCGCCGAACTGGTGCGGCCGATGGTGATCAGGTTCGATCCCGCCAGCGAGATCATCGGCGGCATCCCCGACACGCTCATCCGGTCGGTGATCCGTCCCATGAAACCGTCATTGCCGAAATCGCGCGCGCGCAGCCCCTGCCAATGCGCCTGCTCGTCCGAATGGCTCATCAGGTTGGTGGGGCGCAGATCGGCGCGGGCGCGATAGGTCGCCTTGGACAGCGGGGCGAACAGCGTGCCCGCGTTGAGGACGAGCGCGAGCGCGCCCTCGTCCCACACCGGTCGCAGCGCCGACATCGCGGGATGAAGCGCATAGGGCGCGCCGGTGAGCGCGGTGAGCGAACCGGCCTTGATCCCGACCGAGCCGCGCGCCGCCAGATAGCCGGCGTGGCGCGAATCGGTGGGAATCACCATGTTCCAGCCGTCATTGCCGCCGAACAGGAACACGCCGACCATCGCGCGATAGCTGCCGTTCGGCGCTGCAATTGCGGTGGTGCGGCCCAGTTGGCCGATGACGGCCATGGCGCCGGTGCCGGCGGCGAGGCGGACGAAATCGCGTCGGGAAAGCGTCATGGAGGGCCTCGCTTAACGATCGACCAGAAACAGGGGGCTCGATGCGGCGACGTAGAGCAGCGTCTGCGCGCGCCGCCGCGCCTGCACGGCCGGGTCGGTGTTGGTGATCGCCACCGCGGCTGCCTTGAGCGCATTCTTCTGCGCCTGGGTCAGCGTATTGGCGAACAGGAGCAGGTCGATCCGCGCGACCATGGCGTCGACGTCGGTACCCAGCGACTCCCAGCCGCTCCACATCGGCTGGGTGAGCGCCGAATTGGGCAGGCCGGAGTCGAGCGCGAATTCGGCGCGGGTGGCGTCGCCGCCGATCGTCCAGTCATAGACGAAATTGTGCCAGCGCAGCACGTTGGGCGTGTTGAGCAGCTTCGAGGTGGGGCTGTGCAGCGTTGCGCTTCCGGGCAGCGGGAAGTCGGGCGGATAGAAGTTGAACACCGAGGGCGAGCGCATCACCGCCTCGCCCAGCGCGGCGTCGCGGGTGGTGAACACATAACCGTCGGTGGTGAAGCCGACGGCCCGGGCGAGCGCCGTCATCAGCAGCACCGGTTCCTTGAGCTTGCCTGCGTCCGCCCCCGGCCGGGCGCGCGCTTCGGCGTCGGTGAGGATCGCGCGGACGACCGCCTTCAGATCGCCGCGAACACCCTTGCCGTTGTCGACGAACACCGCGGCGACGCGCCCGACATAGGCCGGGCTGGGGTTGGCGGTGACGAGCTGCAGGATCAGCGCGCGGGCAATATAGGGCGGGGTCGAGGGGTGGTTGAATGCCGCATCGACGACCGCCGCGACGCTGGCTTCCTGTGACGCACCGGCGGGAACGCTGGCGCCCAGAAAGCTCTTGGCGCCGGTGTCGTAACGCGCGGGGACGGCAATCATCGGCTGCGAATAGTCGCGGGCATTGCCGTCGGTGATCGCCGCGCCGCCGATCCGGGCATAGGTCCAGCCGGTGAGCGCACGGGCGACGCCGCGGATGTCGTCGGGACCATAGTTGGGAATGCGGGCGCCGTTCGCGTCGAGCCGGGGCGTCCCGTCCATGTTGAGCTGGTCCGGCCCCATCGAGAAGAGCTGGAGCAATTCGCGGGCATAGTTCTCCGACGGGGCCGACTTGTTGCTGTCGGCCATGTCGAGATAGTCGCCCATATAGCCGCTCATCGTCGCGGCGGCGAGGATGTCGCGATAATTGCCGAAGGCGTTGTCGAGGAAGATCTGGTTGAACGCGGCGATGCCCGCGGTGGCGTTGACCTCGACCTCGGACGCGACGACGATCTGCGACAGGGCGAAGGCGACGCGCTGGCGGAGCTGGTCCTGCCCGGCAATCGCATCGGCATAGAAGCGCATCGCCACCGGGATGCGGGAAAAGTTCTGGCGCTGGCACAGGCTGTCGTTGCCGGCGCAGAAGTCGCGGCGCACCGGCCTGGCGAGATCGGCATAGTTGCTGCCGGTCGCGGCGAACTGCTCGTCGAGCCAGGCGTCGACGCCGACCTCGCGGATATGGGCGACGAGCGCGGGGGTGGGGCCGAAGCTGGCCTGGCGGGCAAGCCGGGCGGCGTCGCCGTCGGTGAAGACCGCCGCGGTGGGCGTCGGCGTCGGGGCGGGCGTGACCACGCCGGTGCCGCCGCCGGACATGCCGCCGCCGCCGCCGTCACATGCCGCAAGACCAACCAGAAGCGCGCTGCCGAGCGCGGTCGTCAAAGCTTGCCGGAACACTGAAAATCCCCCGCCCGTTGCCTACTTCGCAACCTGCATCATTCTGCATAGGCGGGGCGGTGCGTGCCGCCAACTTGTAGAAATACCTAAGGAAATTGTAACCAAACCGTCGCGGACGCGTGGAAGCGGCGGCGGGGCTGGCCCGTTGCGCGGCCGCAACGGCAATCGCGTCGGCCGAAAATGCGACGAACCGAGCGGAACCAAATGGAAAGGGGCGGCCCGTTGCCGGACCACCCCTTGCCTGCCCTTGCAAAAAGGCGAACGCCGATCAGCGCTTCGAGAACTGGAAGCTGCGGCGGGCCTTGGCCTTGCCGTACTTCTTACGTTCGACGACGCGGCTGTCGCGGGTCAGGAAGCCGGCCTTCTTGACCGCGCTGCGCAGCGCCGGTTCGAAGCGGCTGAGCGCCTGGGCGATGCCGTGCTTGACCGCGCCGGCCTGGCCCGAAAGGCCGCCGCCCTTGACGGTGCAGACGACGTCATACTGGCCCGCGCGATCGGCAACGCCGAACGGCTGGTTGATGACGAGGCGCAGCGTCGGACGCGCGAAATAGACTTCCTGGTCACGACCGTTGATCGTGATCTTGCCGGTGCCGGGCTTGAGCCAAACGCGCGCCACGGCGTCCTTACGACGGCCGGTCGCATAGGCGCGGCCGAACTTGTCGAGTTCCTGCTGGCGCAGCGGCGCCGCCGGAGCTTCCGGCGCGACGGGCGCCGCAACGGCGGCGTCGGTGGTGGTGGCGGCAGGCGCCACACCCTGGGTCAGGTTGCCCAGATCGGAAAGGGACTGGCGGTTGTCGGACATTATGCGCCCACCTTGTTCTTGCGGTTCAGGCCCGCGATATCCAGGACTTCGGGGTTCTGCGCCGCGTGGGGGTGCTCAGCGCCCTTGTAGATGCGCAGGTTGCGCATCTGCTGACGGCCCAGCGGGCCGCGCGGGATCATGCGCTCGATCGCCTTTTCGAGCACGCGCTCGGGGAAGCGGCCGCCGAGAACCTTGTCGGCGCGGACTTCCTTGAGGCCACCCGGATAGCCGGTGTGCTTGTAATAGAGCTTCTGCGTCAGCTTGCGGCCGGTGAAGCGCACCTTGTCCGCGTTGATGACGATGACATTGTCACCGCAATCGACGTGCGGGGTGAAGCTCGTCTTGTGCTTGCCGCGCAGGAGGTTGGCGATGATCACCGCCGCGCGGCCGACCACCAGACCTTCGGCATCGATCAGATGCCACTTCTTTTCCACCTCGTGCGGCTTTACCGACTTGGTGGTCTTCATCAGCTCCTTCATGGGGCCGGGACCTTTCGTGTGAAATGCAAGCGCGCCACCGTTGCCGGCAGCGCGATCGCGGGCCATTTGGCCGATGATGCCGTGAAAGTCAAGCAAATCGGCGGGTTTGCTGACGGGTATCTAAATACCCTAAGTGGTGTCGCCTCGCGTTTCGGCGGCGATCCACGCCGCCACCGCCGGCGCGACGCGCGCGGTCCAGCTTTCGACGACGGCGAGGTCGTAATCGTGGAGCGCGGCGATGCGCGCGGCGAGCGCCGCGGCACATGCGGGCGCGGTCTTGAACAGCACGGGCACCTCGTCGGCGGTCTCGACCGCGCCCGCCCAGCGATAGATCGAACGGATGCCGCCGCCCAGATTGGCGCAGGCGGCGAGGCGTTCGTCGACCACCGCACGCGCGACGCGCGCCGCCGATTCGGCATCGGCGAAGGTGCAGTAGAGCAGCGCGATCTCGACCGTCATTCCCGCCGCCGTCAGCGCCGCACGCCGAGGCTGTGGATGCCCCAGGTCGTCGCGATCACGACGAGCGCGCCGGTCAACTGGTGGAGCGCGGCGAGCGGCACGTTGACGTCGGTCATCACCGTCGCGATGCCGAGCAGGATCTGCGTGCCGAACGCGCTGTGGATCGCGATCGAGGCGCGCCGGTCGATCCCGCGCACCGCGCGCGCGAGCACCACCAGCGCCGCGACGACGACCCACGCCCACCAGCGGTGGATGAAATGGGTGATCGCCGGATCGGCGGTGAGGAAGCCGAGCGGGTCGAGCCCGGTGAGCGTCGGCCCGGGATAGAAATGGCCGTTCATCAGCGGCCACTGGTTGGTGACGTGCCCCGCGCGCAGCCCGGCGACGAGCGCGCCGTAGAAGAGCTGGACGAACAGCACCGCGCCGACGACGATGCCGAGCCCCGGCAGGCGCGCGGGCCGCGCGACCGGGTTCCAGACGAGCTGGCGCAGATCGAGCGCGGTCCACACCACGCCGGCGAGCGTGAACAGCGCGGTGAGCAGATGCACCGACAGCCAGTAATGGCTGACGGTGGTGCGGTCGCTGAGCCCCGAGCGGACCATCAGCCAGCCGAACGCGCCCTGAAGCCCGCCGAGCGCGAGCAGCGCGACGATGCGGGGCAGGTAGCCGCGCGGGATCTGGCGACGCACCGCGAACCAGATCAGCGGGAGCAGGAAGGCGAAGCCGATCACGCGCCCGAGCAGCCGGTGGACATATTCCCAGAAGAAGATCGCCTTGAACCCGGCGAGCGTCATCCCGGCATTCTGTTCATAATATTGCGGGATGCGCTGGTAATTCTCGAACTCGGCCTGCCACTGCGCATCGTTGAGCGGCGGCACGATCCCGCTGATCGGTTTCCACTGGGTGATCGACAGCCCCGATTCGGTGAGCCGCGTGATGCCGCCGACCGCGACCATCAGCACGATCAGGGCCGCCACGACGAACAGCCAGTTGGCGACGGCGCGCGGGCGCGCGGTGAGGGGGAGCAAGGACATCTGCAGCACGTTCCGTGATGTAAGCTGCGGCGAATGCGCACGCCAGCCGCTTGTCGATGGACTTTCGGGAAGCCGCGACGACATGCGAGGCGCGCCACCCGCGCGCGCAAAGTGAAGGGTGGCGCGCTTCATTCGTACACTTTGCCCGGGGCGCCGCGACGACCGGCCGGAACGGCCGCGCGCAACGGGGCAGGCGGGTCGCGATACGCATCGCCCAGTCTATGCGATGCGAAATCCTATTTTGGAAGCCTTGCCGGTGCGGCGGGGCGGGGAAGCGCCGGCGCGCGGGCCGGCGCCTCCCCGCGCCGGATCACGCCCGCGCGCCGTCGGCGAGTTCGGTTTCGTTGTAGCGCAGGGCCTTGAGCACGGTTTCGACGATGTGCGCCGCGTTGAGGCGCGCTTCGTCATATTGTTTTTCGGGCTTGTCCTGGTCCTGGAACAGGTCGGGCAGGCGCATCGTGCGCAGCTTGAGGCCCGCGTCGATCAGCCCTTCGTCGCTGGCCAGCGTCAGCACATGCGCGCCGAAGCCGCCGATCGCGCCTTCCTCGATCGTCACCGCGACTTCGTGCGTGCCGAGCAGGCGGCGGATCAGCGCCTCGTCGAGCGGCTTGGCGAAGCGCATGTCGGCGACGGTGGTCGACAGCCCGCGCGCCTCGAGCGCGTCGGCGGCCTTGAGCGCTTCGGCGAGGCGCGTGCCGAGCGACAGGATCGCGACCGTCTTGCCCTCGCGCACGATGCGGCCCTTGCCGATTTCGAGCCGCTCGGGCTTTTCGGGCATCGCGACGCCGACGCCGTTGCCGCGCGGATAGCGCAGCGCGATCGGGCCGCTGTCGTGCAGCGCGGCGGTGTGCGTCATGTGGACCAGCTCGGCCTCGTCCGCCGCGGCCATCACGACGAAATTGGGCAGGCTGGCGAGATAGGTCACGTCGAAGCTGCCGGCATGGGTCGCCCCGTCGGCGCCGACGAGCCCGGCACGGTCGATCGCGAAGCGCACCGGCAGGTTCTGGATCGCGACGTCGTGGACCACCTGGTCATAGGCGCGCTGAAGGAAGGTCGAATAGATCGCGCAGAACGGACGCATCCCCTGCGCCGCCAGCCCGGCGGCGAAGGTGACGGCGTGCTGTTCGGCGATGCCGACGTCGAAGGTGCGATCGGGGAACAGCGCCTGGAACTTGTCGAGCCCGGTGCCCGACGGCATCGCCGCGGTGATCGCGCACACGGTGGGATCGCGATCCGCCTCGGCCACCAGCGCCTGGGCGAACACGTTGGTGTAGCTGGGCGGTCCCGGCGGTGCCTTGGCCTGGGCGCCGGTGATGACGTCGAATTTCTGGACGCCGTGATACTTGTCCGCCGCCGCCTCGGCCGGGGCATAGCCCTTGCCCTTCTTGGTGACGACATGGACGAGGATGGGGCCGTGTTCGGAATCGCGGACATTTTCGAGCACCGGAATCAGGTGATCGAGATTGTGGCCGTCGATCGGGCCGACATAATAGAAGCCCAGTTCCTCGAACAGCGTCCCGCCGGTCGCCATCCCCCGCGCGAATTCCTCGGCCCGTTCGGCGGCGTTGTGCGCGCGGCGCGACAGGCGGCGGATCGCGCGCTTCGCGAAGTTGCGAAGCCCGAGATATTCGGACGACGACACCATCCGCGCGAGATAGGCGGACAGACCGCCGACCGGCGGCGCGATCGACATGTCGTTGTCGTTGAGGATCACGATCAGCCGGTTGCCCGCCTGTTCGGCGTTGTTCATCGCCTCATAGGCCATGCCCGCGCTCATCGCGCCGTCGCCGATCACCGCGATCGCCTTGCCCGGCCGGTCAGCGAGCTTGTTGGCGACGGCGAAACCGAGCGCGGCCGAGATCGACGTCGAGCTGTGCGCCGCGCCGAACGGGTCATATTCGCTTTCGGTGCGCTTGGTGAAACCCGACAGGCCGCCGCCCTGACGCAGCGTGCGGATGCGGCCGCGCCGCCCGGTGAGGATCTTGTGCGGGTAGCATTGATGCCCCACGTCCCAGATCAGCTTGTCGTCGGGCGTGTTGAACACATAGTGGATCGCAGTCGTCAGTTCGACGACGCCCAGCCCCGACCCGAGATGGCCGCCGGTGACGCCCACCGCCGAGATCACTTCGGCGCGCAGTTCGTCGGCGAGTTGTCTCAGATCCGCGGGCTTCAGCTTGCGAAGGTCTGCGGGCGTGTCGACCGTGTCGAGCAGCGGCGTCTTGGGAAGGTCAGCCATGCATCACCGTTAGCTTAACCGGAAAGCCAAGTCGAATGGTTCGATCCGGGATTTCCCGAATGGACAGGGTTCAGGCGCAGTTGCGGCAGCGGCCGCGCACCTCGATCACCGGGCGGATCGGGGTGAAGCCGACGCGCTCGGCCGCCTCGCGGACGCGGCCGGTGATGCTGTCGTCGTCGATATGCGTCGTCTGTCCGCACGAATCGCACACGAGGAAGATGCAGTCGTGCATGCAGTCGGGGTGCGCGTTGGCGACATAGGCGTTGGCGCTTTCGACGCGCCGCGCGAGGTTGGCGCCGACGAACAGGTCGAGGATGCGATAGATGCTGTTGGCGGCGACGCGGCGCCCCTCCGCCTTCGACACCGCTTCGGCGATGTCATAGGCCGAGGCGGGGCGATCGAAGCCCGCCAGCGCCTCGAACACGCGCTCGCGCATCGCCGTCCACTGCTCGCCGGTCTTGAGCAGCGTGGCCTGGGCGGCGCGCGTCAGGGCGGCGCCTTGATGCTCGTGATGCTGGTGCGCGTGCATGGCGTGCATTTAGGCGTGCGGCGGTCGCGCGGCAAGCCGCGGCAGGGCGGGGCGATCAGCCGTGGGCGCGGCGGTTGAGCGCGTGGCCGAGCGCGACAAGGCTGACGCCGACCAGCGTCCACATCGTTTCGAACAGGCCGTGCGGGATCGACAGCGCGCCCGCCATGATGCCGATGCCGAAGGCGCCGACCGCAGCGGGGGCCATCGCGCCGTGCTCCATCGCGCCCTTGCCGAGCGCGATCACCGCGAAAACGATCGCGAGCGCCAGCCCGATCTCGTGAATCGCGGGGTGGACGAGCGCACCCGCCGACGAGACCAAAGTGAGCAGCACCGTGGTGGCGACGCAATGGACCAGGCACAGCCCGCTGAGCCCGATCGCGAGGCGATCGAGATTGGGCCGCAGGGCCAGCCGGGGAAGTGGCAGAGTCGTCGCCATGGCGCCCGCATATAGGCGCGTTCGGCGAACGGTACAACATAACATCGCTGGGCTTGCGCGGTGCCGTCGCGGGGCGTTGCCGGATCCGATCGCGGGCGGCCGCAGCGCGGCGGCGGGGTCGCGCGCGGGGACGGGGGAGGGCGCATGAACCGGGTGGCGCTCTAGGGTACGCCACCCGGCCACGCCCACCGCCGAGCCGTCAGGCCCGCAGCGTGTGAAGCATCTTTCCCGCACACCATGGCATGAAGAGGGCAGCGCTGCCCACCCCCAAGCCGGGGATGCGGGGGCGAACCATCGTCATCGGCCCGCCCCCAGATAATGCGCCTGCGCCGCGTCGGTTGCGCTCACCGCGAGCAGCGCGCGCGCCTCCGCGGTCGATCGGAGCCGGGCGCCGGGACCGCTGGCGGCATCGAGCACGCGGTCGAGCAGCGCCTGGCCCTCGGCCCACCAGCCGATCCCGCTTGCCGCGTTGAGATGGCCCTGTGCCCCCGCATCGACGAACAGGCTGCCCCAGCCGGCGGCGAGGCTGCGCGCCTTTTCGATCGTGACCCAGGGGTCGTCGGTGCTTGCGACGACGATCGAGGGGAAGGGCAGCGGTGCGCCGGGCGTGGGGCTGAACGCGCGCAGTTCGGATGCGGCGTCGGCGCGATCGACATCGGCGGGCGCGACGAGCAGCGCGCCGGCGACGGGCCAGCCGAAGGGCTGGCGGGCGAGTTCGGCCCACCAGGCGACTGCGAGACAGCCGAGGCTGTGCGCGACGAGGACGACGGGCGCGCGGGCGGTGCGGATCGCCTGATCGAGCCGCGTGACCCAGGCATTGCGATGCGGCTTGTCCCACATGCCGAGTTCGACGCGGTGCGTGTCGGGCCGCGACTGTTCCCACAGCGTCTGCCAGTGCGCCGGCCCCGAACTGCCCAGGCCGGGCACGGTAAGGACGATCGGCCCCGCTTCGTCGGGGCGTGACAGACTGGTCATGCGTTCCTCTCCATGCAGAGGGGCTTGGCCGGACCTATGGTGTAATATCCATCAACTTGCTGTGCAATCGCGGCTGCGCCGGGGCGAGGGGCGGTTGCGCCGGGCCGAGCGCCGGGCCTAAAGGGCGGCATGGCCAAGCAGAGAGCGGACCAGATCCTTGTCGACCGCGGGCTGGCGGAAAGCCGCACGCGCGCCCAGGCGCTCATCATGGCGGGGCTGGTCTTTGCCGGCGACCGCAAGGTGGAAAAGCCGGGCCAGCCGCTTGCCCCCGACGCCGCGATCGAGGTGCGCGGGCGCGACCATCCGTGGGTGTCGCGCGGCGGGATCAAGCTGGCGCATGCGCTCGACCATTTCGGCTGGGACGTCACCGGCGCGGTGGCGATCGACGTGGGATCGTCGACCGGCGGCTTCACCAACGTGCTGCTGACCAGGGGGGCGGCGCGCGTCTATGCCGTCGACAGCGGCACCAACCAGCTGGCGTGGAAGCTGCGGCAGGACCCGCGCGTCGTCGTCCACGAACAGACGAGCGCGCGCATCCTGACCCCCGCGCACATCCCCGAGCCGATCGACCTGGTGGTATGCGACGCGAGTTTCATCGGGCTGGCCAAGGTGCTGGAGGTGCCGCTGGGCTTTACCCGGCCCGGCGCGCGGCTGGCGGCGCTCATCAAGCCGCAGTTCGAGGCGGGGCGCGCCGAAGTGGGCAAGGGCGGCGTGGTGCGCGACCCCGCGGTCCATGCCCGCGTGTGCGACGCGGTGGCGGCATGGCTGACCGCAAGCGGCTGGGACGTCGCGGGAATCACGACCAGCCCGATCACCGGGCCGGAGGGCAATGTCGAGTTCCTGATCGGCGCGACCCGTCCCTGAACGGGGCGGGTTTGGCCGCTTCCTCGCGCCCCCAAAAGCCACTAGGAAAGCGCCCGGCGATATCGGTGCCTTAGCCGCTGGCGGGCGGGCACCAGGGATGGAGTCGGGGGATTGAGAGAGATCGCGTCGAAGGGCCAGCTGCGCTGGGCCTATTTGCGTTGGGCGGTGGTGACGGTGCCGTTCATCCTGTTGCTGGGACTTGCATCGTCCCGGCTGGCGCCCGCGGGCGCCGAGAATGCGTGGTACATGGCGCTGCGCAAGCCGGACTTCCAGCCGCCGGCGATCGCGTTCCCGATCGCGTGGACGCTGCTGTACGTGCTGATGGGGCTGGCGGTCGCGATGGTCATCAACGCGCGCGGCGCGCCGGGGCGCGGGCTGGCGCTGGGGCTGTTCTGGACGCAACTGGCGCTTAACCTGGCATGGTCGCCGGTGTTCTTTGCCGCGCATCGCGTCTCGCTCGCGCTGGCGATCATCGGCGCGCTGATCGTCGTGGTGGCGGCGACGATCGCGCTGTTCTGGCGCGTGCGGCGCGTCGCGGCGGTGATGCTGATCCCGTATCTGGGCTGGCTCTGCTTCGCCTCGACGCTGAATTATCAGATCCTGAAGCTCAATCCGGATGCGGAAAGCCTTGTGTCGGCGCCCGCGGAGGACCAAATCCGGATTCGCTGAAGCGTTTTTGGGATTTTGGATCATGCAGACCGACAACCGCCTGTTCGACGATTTCGTGAAGTTCGTGAACGGAGCGGCTGGCACCGTAGCCGGCATGGCACGCGAGACCGAGTCCGCGGCGCGCGAGCGTGCGCGCGAATGGATCGGCGGGCTGGATTTCGTCAGCCGCGACGAATTCGACGCGATGAAGGCGATCGCGGTCGCGGCGCGCGACGAGGTGGACGTGCTCAAGGCGCGGCTCGAAGCGCTGGAGGCGCTGGTGGCGGGCAAGACGCCCCCGGCGGCCGGCGACGCCTGAGTCGCGCGCCCCGGGCTTGTCCACAGCTTTTCGCCGTTGCCCGATTCGTGCGGCTTGTGCCGCGCGAATCGGATTGGCAGGAATCGGTCCCGCCAATCCCGGCGTGTGGAGGTAATGATGCTCGACGAGGCCGAGTTCGACCGCGACGACGCTGCGCCGATCGACATGCTGGAAAGCTATTTCGCGGCGCATGGCTGGTCGCACGAACGCGAGGACGACGAGATCGTCGCGCGCGTCAAGGGCAGCTGGACCGAATATGAGCTGCGCGCGATCTGGCGCGAGGAGGACGGCGTTCTCCAGTTCCTGGGCTTTCCGGACATCCGCGTGCCCGACGAACGCCGCGCCGCGCTGTACGAGACGGTCGGGCTGGTCAACGAACAGCTCTGGATCGGCCATTTCGAGCTGTGGTCGGCGAGCGGCATCCTGCTGTATCGCCACGCGGCGATGATCGACAATGCCGAAGGCCCGACGCTGTCGCTCCACCAGGCCGAGCTGCTGGTCGAGAGCGCGATCGACGAGTGCGAACGTTTCTACCCCGTCTTCCAGTTCGTGCTGTGGGGCGGCAAGAGCCCCGCGGACGCGATCGCCGCGGCGCTGATCGAGACGCAGGGCGAGGCATGAGCGACGTGTTGGCAGGCAATATCTGGCTGGTCGGTTGCGGCAACATGGGCGGCGCGATGCTGCGCCGCTGGGTCGAAAGCGACATCAACCCGTCGCGGATCATCGTCATCGATCCCGGCGCCCCCGCGGTGCCGCGCGGCGTGCGGCTGATGGCGGCGCCGCCGCCCGACGAGGTGCCCGCGACGGTGGTGCTGGCGGTCAAGCCGCAGCAGCTCCGCGCCGTTTCCGCCGCGATCGGCGCCCAGGTGGCGGGCACGCCGCTGATGCTGTCGATCCTCGCGGGCGTCGAGGAAGCGGTGCTGTACGAAAGCTTCGGCGCGCAGGTGGTCGTGCGCGCGATGCCCAACCTGCCCGTTTCGATCGGCAAGGGCGTGGTCGCGCTCCATTCGGAATCGAACGATCCGCGCATCCGCCGCATCGCCGAACAGCTCGTCGGGCCGCTGGGGCTCGTCGAATGGATCGCCGAGGAGCGGCTGTTCGACGCCGTCACCGCGCTTTCGGGATGCGGCCCCGGCTTCCTGTTCCGCTTCATCGACGCGCTGGCCGAGGCGGGCGCCGCGCTGGGCCTGCCCGCCGACCAGGCGCAGCGGCTGGCGATCGCGACCGTCGAGGGATCGGGGCTGCTCGCCGCGCAGGCCGATGTGTCGCCCGCGGTGCTTGCCGATCGGGTCGCCAGCCCGGGCGGTTCGACGCGCGAGGGGCTGAACGTGCTCGACCGTGACGATGCGCTCAAACGGCTGCTGACGGCCACGCTCGCCGCGTCGGACGCGCGCAACCGCGCCATGGCCGCCGAAGCGCGCGGCTGACCCCCGGGAACGCCCGCCCGCGCCGGGGGTTCTCCCTTCCGAAATATCGTTCGGATTGCTCTGGGAGGTTCAAATGGCGACGAAAACGGCCACGCGCGACACCAAGGGACGTTTCAAGTCCGGCAACGGCAATGGCAGCCGCAACGGCAACGGCGGCAACGCCGGCAACGCCGGCAACGCCGGCAAGGGCGGCAGCCTGGGCATGGTTGCCGGGGCGGTCGCGGGCGGCGCGGCGCTGGGGCTGCTCGCGATGCTGGGCCGCAAGGCGGCGGTGCAGGCGCCGACCGCGCTGGCCGGCAACTGGGACGAGGCGCTGGTCGCCGAGCACCAGGCGGTGCTGAAGGTGTTCGACACGCTGGAGGCGACCGACGAGCGCGCGACGATGCGCCGCAACATGCTGCTCACCCACCTCAAGCATGCCCTGACCAAGCATGCGATCGAGGAAGAGAATGTGATCTATCCCGCGCTGCGCCAGATCGGCCAGCAGGAGGCGGCGGACCAGCTCAACAAGGAGCATGGCTACGTCAAGCAGTTCCTCTATGAACTCGAGACGATGCCGACCCATTCGCCCGAATGGATCGCCAAGGTGCGCAGTTTCCGTGCCGACCTTGAGGAGCATATGCAGGAGGAGGAGCTGAAGCTGTTCCCGATGCTGCGCAGCCAGCTTTCCGAGGAAAAGAACAAGGCGCTGACGCTGGCGATGAACAAGGAAGGCTTCAAGGTCGCCTGACCGGCACGCGGGGGAGGCGCCGGACGGGCGCCCCCCCATACGGTTGTCGCGGTCGTCGCGGGCGACGGCGCGCCGCGCTCAGGCGGCGCGGCGCTGTGCCTCGCGCGCTACCTCGCCGATGTCGCGGCCCAGCGCCTCGACGCGCGCGGGATCGGCGTCCCATGCGAACATGAAGCGCGCCCCGCCGCCGATGAAGGTGTAGAAATGCCAGCCGCGCGCACGCAGCGCGGCGAGCACCGCCTCGTCGGCGCGCAGGAACACCGCGTTCGATTCGACCGGGAACATCACCTCGACCCCCGGCAGCCCCGCGACCATCGCCTCGAGCTGGCGCGCGCAGCGATTGGCGTGGACGGCGTTCTTCAGCCAGGCGCCGCTTTCGAGCATGCCGATCCACGGCGCGGTGAGGTAGCGCATCTTGGACGCGAGCTGCCCCGCCTGTTTGCAGCGATAGCCGAAATCCTCGGCACAGGCGTGATCGAAGAACAGGATCGCCTCGCCGATCGCCATGCCGTTCTTGGTGCCGCCGAAGCACAGCACGTCGACGCCCGAGCGCCACGTCATTTCCGCAGGCGAGCAGCCGAGCGTGGCGCAGGCATTGGCAAAGCGCGCGCCGTCCATGTGCAGCCGCAGCCCGAGTTCACGGCATACCGCCGCGATGCCGCGGATTTCGTCGAGCGAATAGATCTGGCCGGTTTCGGTCGGCTGGGTGATCGTCACCGCGCGCGGCTTGGGGAAATGGATGTCCGACCGGCTGGTGGCGATCGCGCGGATCGCGTCGGGCGTCAGCTTGCCGCCGGGGGAGGGGACCGCCAGCAGCTTCGACCCGTTCGAGAAGAACTCCGGCGCGCCGCACTCGTCGGTCTCGACATGCGCCGAGGACGAGCAGATCACGCTGTGATAGGACTGGCACAACGCGGCGAGCGCCAGCGAATTGGCCGCGGTGCCGTTGAAGGCGAAGAACACCTCGCAGTCGCTTTCGAACAGCGTGCGGATCGCGTCGGCGGCATCCGCCGTCACCGAATCCTCGCCATAAGGCTGGGCATAGCCGCGGTTCGCCGCTTCCATCGCCGCCCAGGCCTCCGGGCAAACGCCGGCATAGTTGTCGCTCGCGAATTGCTGCAGGCCCTTGAACACGTCTTCCCTTTCGCCGTCTCAAGTCCCGGAAACGATGGCAGGGCGGCGTGGGCCGCTTCCCCGTTGTTGCCATTTCGGCCACATCCCCCCGTTGCCGGGGGCACCACCTTGATCGGGACAGGTTGGTGTCGGACCAAAGCCCGACTCTGGATGTCTATGTCGCTCTGGCTACCGATCCCGTCCGCCGGCATGGCGGGGCGGGCACCGGAGTCGCCCTAGCGCCGACGTTTCCTAAACCCAATTCGCAAACATGCAAGCGTGATTGTGCAGCGCACATCGCGCGGGCCGGCGAACCGCATCGGCACAGGGATTGCCGCGCCGGGAACCATTTCGGCGCCGATCCGGCCTTGTCGCGGAACCGCCGCGGCGCCGGTGCGTTGGAGGCCATGGTATCGGGTGCGGAGAAGACGACCCCTTCGCACCCGATATCGCGTGACTTTGGCCAGGCCCGCGTATCGGGGCCTGCGGGGGTGGCCGGAAGGCAGGAGAGGATGCCGCGTTCGCGCGTGCGCCGCCGTGCCACCCCACCCCCAAGCCATTCCCCCACCGCCCGATTTCGCGCGCGCGCCGACCGGCGGCACCGGCCGTCATCGTCCGGTTACGCGCCGCCGCTAGTCGCTTGCCTGCGGCCCTCCGTAGGCTCACGTAGAGCCTGATGCCGCATTGCAGCGTAACCTTCGGGCACCAACGGGAGAATGGCGGATGAGCGAGCGTCCGGTCGGAAACGACCCAGTGGGAACCGATGCGCTGGACGGCGTCGCCGAGACGCTGGACCGCGCGGCCACGGCGATGATCGCCCAGATGACCAGCGGCCTGTCGCCCGCGACGATCGGGCTGGCCTTTGCCGACTGGGCGATGCATCTGGCGGCGTCGCCGGGCAAGCAGCTCCAGCTTGCGGGCAAGGCGGTGCGCAAGTCGATGCGGATCGCCGACTATGCCGTCCGTGCCGCGGGCGATGCCGCGGCGCAGCCCGCGATCGACCCGCTGCCGCAGGACCACCGGTTCGACAGCCCCGCGTGGCGCGAGCCGCCGTACAACGTCATCTCGCAGGCGTTCCTGCTCAACCAGCAATGGTGGCATGCCGCGACGACGGGCGTGCAGGGCGTCACGCGGCACCATGAGCAGGTGGTCGAGTTCGTCGCGCGCCAGATGCTCGACATGGTCGCGCCGTCGAACAACCCGTTCACCAACCCCGTGCTGCAACAGCGCATCGCCGAGACGCACGGCCAGTGCCTGATCGACGGCGCGACGCACTGGGTCGAGGATGTCCAGCGGCTGATGCGCGGCGAGCCGCCGGTGGGGAGCGAGGCGTTCGTGCCCGGCCGCGAGGTGGCGGTCACGCCGGGCAAGGTCGTGTATCGCAACGAACTGATCGAGCTGATCCAGTACAGCCCGACGACCGAGCAGGTGCGGCCCGAGCCGATCCTGATCGTTCCCGCCTGGATCATGAAATACTATATCCTGGACCTGTCGCCCCACAATTCGATGGTCCGCTGGCTGGTGTCGCAGGGGTACACCGTATTCTGCATCTCGTGGCACAACCCGGGACGCGACGACCGCAACCTCGACATGGAAGCGTATCGCCGGCTGGGGCCGATGGCGGCGCTCGACGCGATCAGCGCGATCACCGGCGCGGCGCACGTCCATGGCGTCGGCTATTGCCTGGGCGGCACGCTGCTCTCCATCGCCGCGGCGACGATGGCGCGCGACGGCGACACGCGGCTGGGCAGCGTGACGCTGTTCGCGGCGCAGACCGAGTTCAGCGAGCCGGGCGAACTGGGGCTGTTCATCGACGAGGGGCAGCTGAGCCTGCTCGACGCGATGATGTGGTCGCGCGGGTTCCTCGACAGCAGCCAGATGGGCGGCGCGTTCCAGTTGCTGCGTTCGAACGACCTGGTGTGGTCGCACCTGCTCGGCACCTATCTGATGGGCGAGCGCGAGCCCGCGAGCGACCTGATGGCGTGGAACGCCGACGGCACGCGCATGCCCTATGCGATGCACAGCCAGTATCTGCGGCGGCTGTTCCTCGACGACGACCTGGCCGAGGGGCGCTATACGGTGGGCGGCCGGGCGATCTCGCTGTCGGCGCTGCGCCAGCCGATGTTCGTCGTCGGCACCGAGCGCGACCATGTCGCGCCGTGGCGTTCGGTCTACAAGATCCACTGGCTGAGCGAGGCCGAGATCTGCTTCGTCCTGACGAGCGGCGGGCACAATGCCGGCATCGTTTCCGAGCCGGGCCATCCGCACCGCAGCTATCGCATCGCGACGCGGCCGCTGGGCGGACCGGCGCTGGGGGCCGACGAATGGGCCGAGACCGCGACGCAGCAGCAGGGATCGTGGTGGACCGCCTGGGGCGCGTGGCTCGACGCCCATTCGGGCACGCCGGTCGCGCCGCCGCCGATGGGCGCGCCCGACCATGGCTATCCCGTGCGCGGCGATGCGCCGGGCCATTATGTGATGGAGGCGTGAACGATGGCCGACGCAACCGAGGACCGCGCGACCGAGGCCCGTGCGACCGATCTGGGCGCGGACGGCGCGGGCATGATCGAGAACCGCACCTATGACGAGATCGCGCTGGGCGATCGCGCCAGCCTGACGCGGACGCTCGACGACAACGACATCAAGCTGTTCGCGCTCGCGTCGGGCGACGTCAATCCGGCGCATCTCGATCGCGAATATGCCGCGACCGACATGTTCCACCGCGTGATCGCGCACGGCATGTGGGGCGGCGGCCTGATCTCGGCGGTGCTGGGCACCGAATTGCCGGGGCCGGGGACGATCTATCTCAGCCAGAGCCTGCGCTTCCTCCACCCGGTCGCGCCGGGCGACACGGTGACGGCCGAGGTCGTCGTGACCGCGATGAAGCCCGAAAAGCATTTCGTCACGCTCGCCTGTTCGTGCCGCAACCAGCATGGTGACGAGGTGATCGCGGGCGAGGCGCTGGTGATCGCGCCGACCGAGAAGGTGCGGCGGCCGCGCGTCCAGCTTCCCGACGTGCGGATGGCCGACCACGGCAAATATCAGGCGCTGATCGCGGCGACGCGCGGCGGCGCGCCGGTGCCGACCGCCGTGGTCCATCCGTGCAGCGCAGCGGCGATCGCGGCGGCGGCCGAGGCGGCCGAGGCGGGG
>JAFABD010000076.1 GCA_023426225.1 Pseudomonadota bacterium
GGTGCGGCGGGCGCGGCCGGAGTCGGCGCCGTCGGGGCCGCGGCGGGCGCGCTTGCGGGCGCAGGCGCACGGCGCAGCGAGGTGTCGATCGAGACGTTGTGGCGCGTCGCGGCGATCACGGCGAGCACGATGCTCATCACGATGAACGCCGTCGCCAGGATCGCGGTCGACCGAGTCAGGAAATCGGCTGCGCCCCGCGCCGACATCAGCCCCGAGGGGCTGCCGCCGGTGGTCAGGCCGCCGCCCTCCGAGCGCTGCACGAGGATCACGGTCACGAGAAGCGCCGCGATGATGGCGTGGACGACGAGCAGAAAGGTGTACATCAGGACCCGACCTGTTGAGAAAGCGGCGACATAGGGGAGCCGGGCGCGGGGATCAACCTTGCGCTTCGGCGCGCGCCGCGGCGGGTCGCCATCGCGTTGCCCCGAACGGCGGCTTCGGGCGCGTTTTTGCGCGGCGGCGACGCCTCGTTGCCGGCGAACGGACGATTTTCGTCGCAAAATGCGGCGATCGGCCCGCCGTTGCGATGCTTTTTTACACGAAGATGAAACATTTCGGCCACGCACTGAAACCAGTCGCGCCAAGACGCGTTACCGCTGCTGGGAAGCCCCCGTCATGGCCGGGGGCCAATTTGCAGACCGGGTAAACGCTGTGAACGCACTTCAAGACCAGGCGCTATCTTCCTGGAAGACCACCCTGATCGACTATGTGCGCTCGGGGGAGCCGGATCTCACTAATCGTCAGATGGCGATGCTTCTGCTCATCTATCTCGAACCGGGGCCGCACACGGTCCGCGGCCTCGCGCGCGCGCTCAACGTTTCGAAACCCGTAGTCACCCGCGCCTTGAATCGCCTGGGCACGCTCGGCTATCTGCGTCGCCAACGCGACGATACCGACAAGCGGAACATCTTCGTCGCACGGACCGCTGAAGGGGCAGATTTTCTTGCAGAGTTCGGGCAATTCCTTGCGGGCGACCACGACAACGAACCGGTCGTCCGCAGGGCCAACGCGTAAACGTTTCTCACTAAAGGGAAAATCCCCCGTCTTTGACGCGCGGGCCGACGCCGTTCGCGGCGATCTGGCCGATGTGCGCCTGGCGGACCGGGTGTTCGCGCCGCATTATGCCGCGCCGATGCCCTGCCCGCTCGTGCGCGCCGCAGCGTTGCGCAGCGGCATCAGCGCCGATTCGCCGCTGCTGGCGACGCTCGCCGCCGGCACGGTGTTCGAGGTGCTCGAGGTCGCCGGCGCGCATGTCTGGGGCAGCGCGCCCGAACTGCGTCTGGTCGGCTATGTCGACGCGACCGCCGTGGCCCTGCCCGAGGAGAATGCAGCAGCATGACGACGCGCGTCTTCATCGATGGGGCGGCCGGAACCACCGGGCTCGAGATCCGCGAGCGGCTGGCCGGCCGCCAGGAAATCGCGCTGATCCAGCTCGACGATGCCGAGCGCAAGGATCCCGCGCGCCGCGAGGCCGCGCTCAACGATGCCGATTTCGTGATTCTCTGCCTGCCCGACGATGCGGCGCGCGAGGCGGTTGCGATGATCCGCAACGACCGCACCCGCGTGATCGACGCGTCGACCGCGCATCGCGTCGCGCCCGACTGGACCTATGGCTTCCCGGAGCTTGAGCCCGGCCAGATGGCGGCGATCGCCGAATCGGCCCGCGTCGCCAATCCCGGCTGCTACCCCACGGGTTTCCTCGCGCTCGTCCGGCCGCTCGTCCGCGCGGGGCTGATCCCGCACGACTATCCGCTCAGCGTCAACGCCGTGTCGGGCTATTCGGGCGGCGGCAAGGCGATGATCGCCGAGTTCGAACAGCCCGAATCGCCCGGACATGCGCATCCCGCCTTCCGCACCTATGGCCTCGGCCTTGCGCACAAGCATGTGCCGGAGATGCAGAAGCACGCGCGCATCGAACATCCGCCGATCTTCATGCCGGCGGTCGCGCGCACCTATCGCGGCATGCTGATCGAAGTGCCGCTGCCGCTCTTCGCCTTCACCCGGCGCCCCTCGATCGAGGCGATCGAGAATGTGCTGCGCGAGGCGTATCGCGACAGCGATATTGTTCGCGTGCTTCCCGCCGACGAGACGATGGTGACGATCGAGGCCGATGCCGGCACCGACCGGCTGTCGCTGCGCGTGTTCGGCAATGCCGAGCGCGGTCAGGCGCGACTGGTGGCGACGCTCGACAATCTCGGCAAGGGCGCGGCAGGTGCCGCGGTCCAGAATCTCAACGTCATGGCGGGCTTTTCGCCCAGCGCGGGGCTCGTTCTCTGAACCGGCGACCGGGCGCGGCGGGGCCGGTCCCCGCGCGTCCGGGCCAAGCCGACGCTTGATCTTTGCCCGCCGTTCGTGTCCTGAAGGACCAGGGACAGGATCAGAAGAGGCACGCAATGCAGCAATCCGTCGGCAAACTCCTGCTGTTCGGCGCAACCGGCGATCTGGCGCAGCGGATGCTGCTGCCGTCGCTCTATGCGCTCCATGCCGACGGCCTGCTGCCGCACGGGCTGTCGATCATCGGGACCGCGCGCTCGGACCTCGACGATGCCGGCTATCGCCGCTTCACCCGTCAGGCGCTCGACACCTTCCTGACCGCCGACCGGCGCGATGACAGCGCTGTCGAAAGCTTTCTCGAGCGCGTGCATTATCAGCCGCTCGACGCCTCGGACGTGTCGGGCTTCGCCGCGCTCAAGGAAAAGGTGGGCGACATCCGCGACGGGCTCGCGATCTTCCTGTCGACCGCGCCCTGGCTGTTCGGCCCGACGATCCGCGGCCTCGAAGCCGCGGGTCTTGCCGGCGACAATGTGCGGATCAGCCTCGAAAAGCCGCTCGGCAAGGATCTCGACACCAGCCGCGAGATCAACGATCTCGTCGCCAGCGTCTTTCCCGAGGAGCGGACCTTCCGCATCGACCATTATCTCGGCAAGGAAACCGTCCAGAACATCTTGGCGCTGCGTTTCGGCAACTCGCTGTTCGAGCCGGTGTGGAACGCCCAGGGCATCGACCATGTCCAGATCACCGTCTCCGAAACCGTCGGGCTCGAAGGGCGCGCCGGCTTCTATGACGAGACCGGCGCGCTGCGCGACATGGTCCAGAACCACATGCTTCAGCTCCTTGCGCTGATCGCGATGGAGGCCCCTGCCCAGTTCGACGGCACGTCGATCCGCGACGAAAAGGTCAAGGTGCTGCGTTCGCTGCGCCCGATCACCGGCGGCGATGCGGCGCACCTGACCGTCACCGGCCAATATGGCGGCGGCGCCGTCAACGGCTCGATCGTCCGCGACTATGCGACCGACCTCGAAAAGCCTTCGTCGACCGAGACCTTCGTGGCGATCAAGGCGCATGTCGACAACTGGCGCTGGCACGGCGTCCCCTTCTACCTGCGCACCGGCAAGCGGCTGGCCGAACGCCGTTCGGAAATCGTCATCCAGTTCAAGCCGGTGCCGCACTCGATCTTCGCCGATCGCGGCGGCGTGCTGCACCCCAACACGCTCGTCATCAGGCTTCAGCCCGAGGAATATGTGCGGCTGCTCGTCATGGCGAAGCAGCCCGGGCTCGATCGCGACGGCATCCGCCTGCGCGAGGTGCCGCTCAACCTCAGCCTCGAGAACGAATTCGCCGGCACGCGCCGCCGCATCGCCTATGAACGCCTGCTCCTCGATCTGATCGAGGGCGATCCCACGCTGTTCGTCCGCCGCGACGAGGTGGAGGCGCAATGGGCCTGGATCGACGGCATCCGTCACGGATGGCAGGTTTCCGACCTCAAGCCAAAGCCCTATGCTTCGGGAAGCTGGGGCCCCTCGGCCTCGGTCGCGCTGACCGAGCGCGACGGGGTGACGTGGAACGAATAGGCGCGTGATCCCATATCCGAAGTCCACCCACCGGACCCCACGCGCAGGAGAACAAGAATGACCGAAATCGAATGGTGGGACTATGACGACGCCGCCGAAATGGCCGACGCGGTCGCCGGTGACATCCAGTTCATCATCGAAAGCGCGATCGACGCGCGCGGCGGCGCGGTCGTCGCGCTTGCCGGCGGCAAGACGCCGCTGCCGATCTATGGAAAACTCGCCGCGGCCAAGCTCGACTGGAAGCGCGTGACGATCATCCCCGGCGACGACCGGCTGGTGCCGCTGGGCGATCCGCTGTCGAACGTCACCGCGATCGGCAAGATCTTCATTCCCCGGGGCGCGCGCGTGCTGCCGCTGATCAGCGACAAGGCCGAGGATTACAAGGCCGCCGGCCGTGCCGCCGACGCGCGGCTCCAGGACGTCCACTGGCCGCTCGACCTGTGCCTGCTCGGCGTCGGGGCCGACGGGCATTGCGCCTCGATCTTCCCCGGCCCCGATTATGACGAGGCGCTCAACGGTCCCAAGGAGCGCCGCGCGCTCGGCGTCATGCCCGATCCGCTGCCGCCCGAAGCGCCGGTGGCGCGCGTCACGCTCAGCCGCGCCGCCATCGCCTCGGCGCGCGCGCTGATGATCGCCGTGTCGGGCCAGGCCAAGCGCGACGTGCTGGAAACCGCGATCGAGGCGGGTGCCGCCTCGCCCTACCCCATCGGCCGCGTGCTTGCCGACGTCGAGCTGCCGGTCGACATCCACTGGAGCGCCTGATGGCCACGCTGCACGCCGAAATCGCCGCCGTCACCGACCGGATCATCGAACGGTCGCGGGCGGGACGCACCGCCTATGTCGACCTGATCCGCCAGGCGCGCGAATCGGGCAATGACCGTCCAAAGCTCGGCTGCGCGAACCTCGCGCACGCCTATGCCGGCACCGACGAACAGCGCGACCGGATGAAGGACGGTCGCGCGATGAACATCGGCATCGTCACCGCCTATAACGACATGCTCTCGGCGCACGCGACCTATTATCGCTACCCGGAGCAGATGAAGGTCTGGGCGCTCGAGGCGGGCGCCACGGCGCAGGTCGCGGGCGGCGTGCCCGCGATGTGCGACGGCGTGACCCAGGGCTATGAGGGCATGGAGCTGTCGCTGTTCAGCCGCGACACGATCGCGCTGTCGACCGCGATCGCGCTCAGCCACCGCGTGTTCGAGGGCGCGGCGCTGCTCGGCATCTGCGACAAGATCGTCCCCGGCCTGCTGATGGGCGCGCTGCGCTTCGGCCATCTGCCGATGGTGATGGTGCCCGGCGGCCCGATGCGCTCGGGCCTCGCCAACAAGGACAAGGCCGCCGTCCGCGAACGCTTCGCCGAGGGCAAGGCGAGCCGCGAGGAACTGCTCGAGGCCGAGATCGCCGCCTATCACGGCAAGGGCACCTGCACCTTCTACGGCACCGCCAACTCGAACCAGATGATGATGGAGGCGATGGGCCTCCACATCCCCGGCGCCGCCTTCGCCAACCCCCAGACCGGGCTGCGCCAGCAACTCACCCGCGCCGCCGTGCATCGCCTCGCGGCGATCGGCTGGAACGGCGACGATTATCGCCCGATCGGCCATGTCGTCGACGAAAAGGCGATCGTGAACGCCGCGATCGTGCTGCTCGCGACGGGCGGATCGACCAACCACCTCATCCACATCCCCGCCTTTGCCCGCGCCGCGGGGATCGTGATCGACTGGGACGATTTCGACCGGCTCTCGCGCGTCGTGCCGCTGCTCGCGCGCGTCTATCCCAACGGCTCGGCCGACGTGAACCAGTTCGAGGATGCCGGCGGCCCCTCGTTCGTCATCCGCGAGCTGCTGGCCGCCGGGCTGATGCACGCCGACACGCTCACCGTCGCCGAAGGCGGCATGGCCGCCTATGGCCGCAAGCCGGTGATCGAGGGCGAGGCGCTCGCCTGGCGCGATCTTCCCGCGACCAGCGGCGACCCCGCGATCGTCCGCACCGCCGACGCGCCCTTCTCGCCCGAGGGCGGCTTCCGCATCCTCAAGGGCAATCTCGGCCGCGCCTGCATCAAGGTCAGCGCGGTCGAGCGCGACCGCTGGGTCATCGACGCCCCCGCGCGCGTCTTCCACGACCAGTCGGAGGTGCAGGCGGCGTTCCGCGCGGGCGAGCTCGATCGCGACGTCGTCGTCGTCGTCCGCTTCCAGGGCCCGCGCGCCAACGGCATGCCCGAGCTGCACAAGCTCACGCCCCCGCTCGGCGTGCTCCAGAACCGCGGCTTCCGCGTCGCGCTCGTCACCGACGGGCGGATGTCGGGCGCCAGCGGCAAGGTGCCCTGCGCGATCCACCTCTCGCCCGAAGCGATCGGCAACGGCCCCATCGCGCTGCTGCGCGACGGCGACCGCGTGCGGCTCGATGCCGAACGCGGCATCCTCGAAGCCGTGGTCGATCCGCAGGAGTGGGCGGCGCGCCGGCCCGTTGCCGCCCCGCCCGCGGCGATCGGCACCGGCCGCGAGCTGTTCGCGATGCTGCGCACCGGCGCGGACGAGGCGGAACGGGGGGCAAGCGCGATGCTGTCGGCGGCGGGGCTCTGACCCGCCGCTTGATCGACGCTTTACAAAACGGGCTTGAAAGGCCGAAAGGCGTGCGGCACTGCCAACGTTGACAGTGGAACGCGTCCGAAAAATCGGGGAGGAACAATGGAAGTCGTCGCGGTCGATATCGGGGGCACCCACGCCCGCTTCGCCGTTGCCGAGGTCGCCGAGGGTCGCGTCGTCTCGATGAGCCCCCCGGTGACCCAGAAGGTGGCGGAGCATCCCAGCCTTCAGCTCGCCTGGCAGGCCTTTGCCGCCACGCTCGATCGGCCCGCCCCGCGCGCGGCGGCGATCGCGGTCGCCTCGCCGGTGGGCGGAGAGATCATCAAGCTCACCAACAACCCCTGGATCATCCGCCCCGCGCTGATCCCCGACCGGCTGGGCGCCGAGATCTGGACCGTCGTCAACGATTTCGAGGCGATCGGCCACGCCGTCGCCCAGTTCGACGATTCGAACTTCCAGCATCTGTGCGGCCCCGAAACGCCGCTGCCCGCATCCGGCTCGCTCACCGTCTGCGGCCCGGGCACCGGGCTCGGCGTCGCCCAGGTGTTCCGCCACGGCGGCGGCTATCACGTCATCGCGACCGAGGGCGGCCATTCCGATTTCGCCCCGCTCGACCCGATCGAGGACGCGCTCGTCCAGCGGCTGCGCAAGACCTATACGCGCGTGTCGAAGGAACGCGTCGCCGCCGGCCCGGCGATCGTCTCGATCTACGAAACGCTCGCCGAGCTTGAGGGCAAGCCCTTCCAGCGCCTCGACGACAAGGAGATCTGGCAGCTCGCCTTCGACGGGCGCGACAGCCTCGCCGTCGCCGCGCTCGACCGCTTCTGCCTCAGCCTCGGCGCCGTCGCGGGCGACCTTGCACTGTCGCACGGCCCCACCGGCGTCGTCATCGCGGGCGGGCTCGGGCTGCGTCTCAAGAGCCATCTGCTCCAGTCGGGCTTCGGCGAGCGTTTCGTCGCCAAGGGCCGGTTCCGCGGGCTGATGGCCACGATCCCGGTCAAGCTGATCACCCATCCCCAGCCCGGCCTGTTCGGCGCCGCCGCCGCCTTTGCCCAGGAGCATGCCCGATGAGCACGCACGACATCGAAGCCATCATGCGCACCAGCCCGGTGATCCCGGTGCTGGTGATCGACGACGCCGCCACCGCCCGCCCGCTGGCCGAGGCGCTCGTCCGCGGCGGGCTGCGCGTGCTCGAGGTGACGATGCGCACCCCCGCCGCGCTCGACGCGATCCGCGAGATGAAGCAGGTCGACGGCGCGATCGTCGGCGCGGGCACCGTCATCAATCCCGACCAGTTCGCCCAGGTGGTCGATGCCGGCGCCGAGTTCATCGTCTCGCCCGGGCTCACCGAGCGACTGGCGCGCCCGGTGATCGAAAGCGGCGTGCCCTTCCTCCCCGGCATCGCCAGCGCCGCCGACATCATGCGCGGGCTCGATCTCGGCCTCAGCCATTTCAAGTTCTTCCCCGCCGAGACCTCGGGCGGGCTCAAGGCGCTCAAGGCGCTCGCCGCCCCCTTCTATCAGGCGCGCTTCTGCCCCACCGGCGGCATCACGCTCGACAGCGCGCCCGCCTGGCTCGGCTTCGATCCGGTGCTGTGCGTCGGCGGCAGCTGGATCGCCACCGGCACGATGCCCGAAGTTGAACAAAAAGCCCGCGCCGCCGCCGCGCTGGCCAGGTGACGCACCAACCCCGGCGGGCGGAACGCCGCTCGCCGGGGTGGCGGCAGGAATGCGCGCGCCTGCTCGCCTGCCGTCCGGCAAAGTCCGGGCCGATGGCGGCGGACAGCGGGCACAAACGGCTTGGGGTGCGCGGTGTCGAGCGCGATCGTTGCTGGGGGCAGTGGCGGATCGGCATGCCGACGGCTGAAGCTGGGACAGGCCGTGTAAAAACGGCTTTACAGTAGCTGGTCGGTATTTTCGGCGCGGCGCGTTGAAGGTTGAGCGTTGGCGCTCAGCTCTGGATCGCTGCGATCAGTGGCTGGACGCCGAGGATGGCGATCAGCCGCTTGAAGTTATAGGCCAAGATATGGAGGCTGGCCTCCGTTCTGACATTCTTGAGCGTTTTCGTTTGGAAGTGCGTCGAGCCCATCCAGGCTTTCAGCGTGCCGAACGGATGCTCGACAGTCTGCCGGCGAATCCGCATGGCGTCTGGCGCACGATCAAGGCGCCGCTCCATCGCCTCGACGACCGCTTCATGTTCCCATCGTTTGACCCGGCGTTCCTTGCCGGTCGTGCATTGGTCATGAAGTGCGCATGTCTGACAGTTCGAGCTCCAATAGCTATGGAGCGTCATGCCTGCCTCTACCGAGGTGTACCGATAGATCAGATCTTCGCCTGCGGGACATCGATAGACGTTTTCCTGCTCCAGATAGACGAAGTCCTGTTTGCCGAAGCGACCTTGCGCCTTCGCCCCCGAAGTCAGCGGCCTGGGCACGAAGGCGGTAACGCCCATTCCCTCGCAGGTCCGGATGTCCTCGCCCTTGAAATAGCCCTTGTCGGCAATGGCATCCAAAGCCTCCACGCCCATGGCGCCCTTGGCTTTCGCCGCCATGGGGGCAAGTTGCCCGCGGTCATATCCGATATTCAAAAGCTCGTGCGCGACAATGAGGTGATGCTCGGCATCGACGGCCGCCTGGAGATTGTAGCCGACGATGCTTGTGCCGCGCCCCGCACTCGCCATGGCGCGGGCGTCCGGATCGGTCAGCGATACCTGCTGGTCCGGCGCATTCTGGACTTCCTCTTCGCGTGCGGCGAGATCGCGCAACTGCGCGCGCAACCGGGCAATCTTCTCCGTCAATCGCCTCGCTTTCGGCTCGGCAATGTCGCTTTCTTCGCGATCGGTACGATCAAGCGCGTCGAGATACCGATCGATGTTGTCCTGCACCTGCTTCATCCGCGAGGCGACCTTCGCGGCCGTGTAGTTCTTGTCGCGGTTGTTGACCGCCTTCATCTTGCTGCCGTCGATCACGACAACCGCGCGCGTGAACAGCCCCAATTGCCGGCACAGATCGATGAACTGGCTGCACACAGCCCGGATCGCAGCGCCATTGGCCTGGCGGAAATTGGCGATTGTTTTGAAGTCGGGCGCCAGTCGCCCCGTCAGCCACATCAATTCCACATTGCGCTGTGCTTCACGCTCGAGCCGCCGGCTCGACTGGATCCGGTTCAGATAGCCATAGAGGTAGATCTTGAGCATCGTCGCCGGATGATAGGCGGGGCGCCCCGTCTCAGCCGGCGTCATGCCCGCAAACTCCAGGGCCTTCAGATCCAGCGCATCAATGAAGGCCTCGACCGCGCGAACCGGATTGTCTGCCGACACGTAATCATCGAGCGATGCAGGCAGGAGATAGTCCTGCCGACGGTCTTCCCCGTGAACGAAACGGCTCATGCCCAAGGCTCCCGAAACGCCAAAGAACCATAGCAGATTCCGACGTTTTTACACAGCCTCGGGACTTAGCTGCCGTTCCTAGGTGATGTGTCAAATGGCAAGTCCTGCCCGGAGCCGACGTCCAGCGCTGCGCCAGCCGGCTATCAGACATCGACCGAGGCTGGGCCGATAGCTGAAGGTCGGCTTCACGTTTAGGCAAGGCCGAAGTCGGACGCGGCGGAGCCTCCTGCAGCAAAATGGGTAACAGGGTTGCGCAGATAAATTTTCGATCCGGACCGCGCCGGGCCGGCAAGGATTACTGCTTCTTGGCCTCGACCGCGCTCTGCGCGGACGGCGGGCTGGGAATTTTTAGGTATCCTTGAAGATATGCTGCGACGATCGTGGCGAGTATCGTGGCGATTATTCCAATTGCCCACGAAGTGAATGATGGCCAGATACGGCCTAGCATTCCGGTCTTCTTCTCCCCGAGATAAATTGCAGCGAATGGAACGTACCGCGAGTGGAGCCAATTCACCGCGACTATGAGCGCCAAAACTGCTCCCATCAAAACGGCGCGATCCCGCAGGGTCGACAGGCTAGGTAGAACGACGATTCCGCCGAGCAGAAGGACTTGATTTACTCCGACCCCCCATCGTTTTATGTTCGTTACGTAACTTCGTTCATACCGCTTCAGGTCGCGCTTAAGCGTCTCTAAACGACCTAACACCCATGCCTCATTCGCGCCCTGCGTCATGGCCGTATTAGCGCCGGGGCCGAATTCCACCGAGACCACATTGTTTGCGCCGAACCAGTCCGGTTTTTGCGCAAAGATTTTAATGATTTCTGCTCTATCCGCACTGAATTGCAGCTGCTTGAAATCGTCTAAGTAGCGAGCTTGCTCGGTGCCAGCGACCACCGTTACGATCACGGTCGGAAAGTCGTTTCGAATGCTCTCCGCAATCTCCGTAAACTGGCTGCGGTTTATTTCAATCGCACCAAAATGGTGACGCGCGACGTGAAACTGCTCGATCCTTTGGGCTTCGTCTGACTGTTCTCCATCGCCGTGCGGGAAGAGAACAAACGTGCCCGCCGAACCAACCGTTGTTTCCCAATCACCCCTTATTTCGCCCTTGCCGTCCATCTTTCCGACGACCGTCAGGGCGCCAAACTCAAGCCCCTCTATCTCGACCTGGGGCTGCCCCGATAGTTTCAGTGATGCTCCCTCAAACGAGCCCTGGACGGCATAGATGGCAATCGCCACACCGGGTTCATTCATTCGCAGTGTGCCAGTCAGGGCCGAATCATCGCCCTCGAGTGTGATGAACACATTGCCAGTGTTTGTGCCGAACGCGCGGCCAGCCCAACGCTTTGCTATAGTCATGAGTGCCCCTTTGCGCCCTTATAGCCTGGATAAAGCGGAGAGAACAAGCTGGGAACATCGGCGGGAGAGCTGACGTTCCGTTGCGCGAACTACTCTATGAAAAATCAAGAGCATGCGGCGTAACAGAATTGGGTTCTAGGTTTGCGTTAGTGGATTACAGATCGCGAAGGGCGTCGCGGGTCAACGCTTGAGCCGAAGCCGACATCTAATAGAAATAGCAACAGTCAGGGGAGCAACGGCGGTGCGTCGAGAAGCTTTGACTGATGTACTGAGAAGCGGTGACCAAACCGCTCGCCCACTCGACCGATCATGGGCGCGTACCATGATGGCGCAAACGGAGACTGCGTCTTGGGTTTCGGTCTTGCAGGCGCCTCCCTATACTCGGACGATGATCCAGTTCCTCAACTCGAATGCCGGGGCCGTAACAGCGCTTGCCACGGTAGCATTGCTGATAGTGACCGGCTGGTACGCGTGGACGACGCGAGCCCTCTTACGAGAGGCTGAGAAGACCCGCCTAACCGCTGGAGAGCCACGGGTTGTTGCTTACCTTCGTGTTCACGAGGTCCATTCGAACTTTGTGCAGCTTTGCGTAGCTAACCTAGCCGGGGCAGCTGCGGCCGGTGTCACAGCCTCAATTGCGAAGGTGACAGAATGGCCACTGGAGTTCGGCCTAGAGAACTCGGCGATTCTACGCGATCTCAAGTTCTTGCGGCCGCACGAAGTCTTGCGTTTCGATTTGGCATCAGGCCCGGAACTGTTCCGCGACAATGAGCCAGCCGTCTTCAAAGCCCACATTGCGTTCGAGAGCCTAGATGGCCGAAAATTCACTTTCGACGACATTCTCAAGGTTGAAAGCGTTACCGGTCACGGCAATTGGCACATCTATGGAATTGATGATGTTGCTCGAAGGCTCAAGGATATTGCCGATGCAATGAAGTCATTTACCGGAGGTCGGCGCCTAAAAGTCGACGCCTTCAGTGGGGCCGATCGTCGAGAAGAGCGACGCTTGCAGGAAGAGCAAAGGGAGCAGTTTTAAGAGACTGCGGCAACCCGGACCGGATCAGACGCAGCCTTCGCCTCACCCATTAAAGGGCTCGGAGTGATATTAACGGACGGCAGCTTTCAAGATCGCCGGCCGGTGGATCGAACGGCCGACATGGGGCGCGGTTCTGCCAGACGGCCTCGTGCTGAGCGAACGGCAGGTTCTGGTCGAAACATGTCACGCCAAAAAACCTAAAGCGCCCCATCGGAACAAATCAAAAACAAACACTTTCCTACAACCCTGCCCTTCAGGCATAAACTGGTGGATGGAACCCGAATCGGACGATCCCTTCGTTTTCACGCCTGTCGCCACCGGTGCGCGCAGCGACGGGTGGTCGCCCGAGCGCCAGCAGCGCTTCATTGCCGAGCTGGCGCAGCATGGCGGCGTCGGGGCGGCGGCGCGCGCGGTGGGGATGACGCCTCAGACCGCCAATCGCCTGCGCAAACGGCCCGATGCGGCGGCGTTCGCGCGCGCCTGGGACGCGGCGGTGCAGGAAGGGCGGCTGCGATCCTATGACGAGGCGGTGCGTCGCGGGCGCGAGGGCGTGGTCGTCCCCGTGATGCGGCGCGGCAAGGTCGTCGGCCATCGGCGGCGGTACGACAATCGCCTGCTCTTCGCCGCCTGCTATGGCGAGCCGATGACGCGCTTCCGCCGCGACGATCCATCGGGGGCGCGTTGATGTCGCTTTTGCGGAACCTTTGGAACCTTTGCGGCCGCGCCGGGCGACGCGGCCGCCGGGATCTTGCCTACATCTCGCCGCGGCTGCGGCGGATGGCGTACCATTTCTGCACGTTCGCGTTGTGCTGTTCCAGCGTCTCGGCGAACACATGGCCGCCGGTGCCGTCGGCGACGAAATAGAGCGCGTTCGACGCGGCGGGGTCGAGCACCGCGTCGATCGACGCGCGGCCCGGATTGGCGATCGGCCCGGCGGGCAGCCCGGCCATCGCATAGGTGTTGTAGGCGTTGCGCGCGTGGAGTTCGGACTGGAGGATGCGGCGGCCCAGCGGCTTGCCGTGCGTGATCGGATAGATCACCGTCGGATCGGCCTGCAGGCGCATGTTCTGCTTCAGCCGGTTGGCATAGACCGCGGCGACCATCCGGCGTTCCTCGGCCTTGCCCGTCTCCTTCTCGACGATCGAGGCGAGCGTGACCGCTTCCTGCGGCGTCTTGACCGCGATGCCGGGGCGCCGCGCCGCCCAGGCCTTGGCGAGATAGGCGGTCATCGCCTTCTGCATCCGGTCGAGCACGCTCTGGCGCGTGTCGCCGCGGTTATAGGCATAGCTGTCGGGCAGCACCGATCCCTCGGCGGGGATCTCGACGCTGCCGGTCAGTTCGGGCGCCTTCATCAGCGCCTCGTGGACGAGGATCGACGGCGTGCCCTCGGGCACCCGGACAAAGCGCTGCACGGTGCGGCCACCCTGCATCATCTTCAGGATGTCGGCCTGGCTCAGATGCGCGGGGATGCGGTATTCGCCCGCCTGGATCGGCGTCGAACCGCCGAAGATGCGGGCGAGCACCACGAAGCGGCGGGCCGATCCGATCGCCCCCGCCTTTTCGAGGGCATCCGCGGCGCGTGCCAGCGTGGCCCCTTCGGGGATCTCCACGCTGACATTCGCCGCCGCCGGCCCGGCGCCGCCCCACATGTGGAGGACGCCGAGGCCGATCGCGAGCAGCGCGAGCAACGCTGCGATCAGTGCGCAGCCGCTTGTTCGCCGCCGCGGAGGCTGGGGTGACACGGTGTCAGATCGCCTTCATCACCAGGCTGGCATTGGTGCCGCCAAAGCCGAAGCTGTTGTTGAGCACGGCCTTGACCTTGCGCTGCTTGGCGACGTGCGGGACCAGGTCGACGCCCGCGCAATTCTCGCTCGGGTTGTCGAGGTTCAGCGTCGGCGGCACCACCTGGTCGCGCAGCGCGAGGATGCAGAAGATGCTCTCCACCGCACCCGCGCCGCCCAGCAGGTGGCCGATCGCCGACTTGGTCGAGCTCATCGACAGCCCGCCGATCGCATCGCCGAACAGCCGGCGCACCGCGCCGAGTTCCAGCTCGTCGCCCAGCGGGGTCGAGGTGCCGTGCGCGTTGATATAGTCGATGTCCTCAAGCGCGAGGCCCGACTTCTTCATCGCCATCTGCATCGACCGGAACGCGCCCGAACCCTCGGGATGCGGCGCGGTGACGTGATAGGCGTCGCCCGACAGGCCATAGCCGATCACCTCGGCATAGATCTTGGCGCCGCGGCGCTTGGCATGCTCATATTCCTCGAGCACGACCACGCCCGCACCCTCGCCCATCACGAAGCCGTCGCGATCCCGGTCATAGGGGCGGCTTGCCTTGGTGGGGTCGTCGCGGAAACCGGTCGACAGCGCACGCGCCTGGCCGAACCCCGCGATGCCGATCGGGCAGATCGCGCCCTCGGCGCCGCCCGCCAGCATGATGTCGGCGTCGTCCATCGCGATCATCCGCGCGGCATCGCCGATCGAGTGCGCGCCGGTCGAACAGGCGGTGACGACCGCATGATTCGGCCCCATCAGCCCGTACTTGATCGAGACCTGGCCCGAGATCAGGTTGATCAGGCGCCCGTGGACGAAGTGCGGCGAGACGCGCTTCGGCCCCTTGGCGGCAAGCACCAGCGACTCGCTCTCGATGCCCGGCAGGCCGCCGATGCCCGAACCGATCGAGCAACCGGCGCGCAGGCGCAGCTCCTCGGGCATGTCGAGCAGCCCGGCATCCTCGATCGCCTGGCCCGCGGCGTCGATGCCATAGACGATGAACGGGTCGACCTGGCGCTGCACCTTGTGGTCGACGCGCCGCGACGGATCGAAACCATATTCGTGGTCCGCCGGCTTCACCTCGCACGCATAGTTGCTCTGGAAATCCGTCGCATCGAAGCGGGTGATCGTGCCGGCGCCCGAACGCGCCGCAATGATGTTCTTCCAGCTCGTCTCCACATCCGCACCAAGCGGGGTGACGAGCCCAAGGCCGGTGACGACTACGCGGCGCATGGCAATTTCTCCGTCAAACAACGTTCAATCCGCGAACCGGCCCGCCGGGTGCGCCCGGGCGGGCACAGGGCGGGTGGCGGAACGCGAAACGGCTTCCCGTCCCCGTTGGTCGGGGCCGGAAAGCCGCTGAAGGGCAGGACCCCGCCCGCAGGCGTGGAACGCCACGGACCAATCAGTCCTTCTTGTGCTCGCTGATGTAGCTCACCGCATCGGCAACGGTGCTGATCTTCTCAGCCGCGTCGTCGGGGATCTCCACACCGAATTCTTCCTCGAACGCCATCACCAGCTCGACGATATCGAGGCTGTCGGCGCCGAGATCGTCGATGAAGCTCGCCTCGGGCTTCACCTCAGCCGCGTCCACGCCGAGGTGATCGACGACGAGCGCCGTGACGCGCGCGGTGATTTCTTCCTGGTTGGCCATAAACCCTGTTGTCCTTTGATTGGGGCTCAGATTGCTTGAACCGCACCTAGAATGCTGCCGGGAACGTTGCAAGAGGTTCGCTGACGCGAAGCAGCGGCACCGGCCCGCCGCTGCACACGCCCCGCCGCCGGTCAGGCGTTGGCGAAGGCGATGCTCGCATATTGGACGCTATTCAGAAAGGCGAAGAACTCCGCAAGCAATTCTGCATTTTCGCGCGTCTGCTGCGCCTCGTCGGTCACGACCGAACGCACCAGCGCCTGCGTCTCGGTTGCGGTCAGCGGACGGCTGCGCACATCGTCGGGAAGCGCCTGAAAGGCATCTTCGAGCACGGCGGGATCGAATCCCCGCTCGCTCACCACCCGCTGCGCGATCGGCAGCCTCAGCTTGGCGAGCGCGAAGATGCTTGCCGCCCGCACCGCCGTCGGCGACCAGCCATGCGTGCGTGCGCACTCGGCCGCAGCGGTGCCGATGCCCGACCCGACCGTCGCGGCATAGCTGGGCCTGTGGCCGCTTTCGGCCAGGTTGCGCGCGGTATCCGTCTCGATCTCCTTGCGAACCGCAGGATCGAGCGTCGTGACGACACAGTCGAGCGTGCCGAGATCGGCCGCCCTCGCGGGCGCCGCCGCGCAACCCAGCAGCAGCAGCGCCGCCGCCGCGCCGGCGGGTCGCACCCCGTTTCGCATCGTCAAGACACCCTCCCCCAACAGCTTCGCAACCGCGTCAGATCATCGCCATCCCGCCGTTCACATGCAGCGTCTGGCCGGTGACATAGGATGCCTCGCGGCTCGCCAGATAGACGACGGCGGCGGCGATATCGTCGCCCTCGCCCAGCTTGCCCGCCGGAATGCGGCCGAGCAACGCTTCTTTCTGCGCATCGGGAAGCGCGTCGGTCATCGCCGAGCGGATGAACCCGGGCGCGACGCAATTGACGGTGATGTTGCGGCTCGCCAGTTCCTGCGCCAGCGCCTTCGACATGCCGATCAGGCCCGCCTTCGACGCCGCATAGTTGGCCTGCCCCGGATTGCCCGTCACGCCCACGACCGACGTGATCGACACGACGCGGCCGAACCGCGCCTTCATCATCGGCTTGGCGGCCGAACGGATCAGGCGGAACGCGGCCTCAAGATTCACCTTGATGACCTGTTCCCACTCCTCGTCTTTCATCCGCATCGCCAGATTGTCGCGCGTCACGCCCGCATTGTTGACGAGGATGTCGAGCTTGCCGAGCGCTTCGACCGCCTGCGGCACCAGCGCGTCGACCGCCGCCGCATCGGCAAGGTTGCACGACAATGCGACATGATCGCCCCCCAGTTCGGCGCGAAAGGCCTCGAGCTTTTCGACATTCGAGCCCGAAAGCGCCAGGCGCGCGCCCTGCGCGGCCAGCGCGCGAGCGATCGCCGAACCGATACCGCCGGACGCGCCGGTGACGAGTGCGGTCATCCCGCTAAGATCGAACATGGTGCTGTTTTCCTTGTATCTGCAAAACGACGCAGCGCGCCGCGATTAGAGCGTTTTGGCGAAAGCCTCGATATCGGCCATGCCGATCAGGCTGTGCGTCGGCGCATCGGGCGCGATCCGCTTGACCATACCCGCCAGCACCTTCCCCCCGAGTTCGGCGAACTGGTCGACACCGGCCTCGACCATCGCCGCCACCGATTCGCGCCAGCGGACCATGCCGGTGACCTGCTCGACCAGCAGGGAGCGGATCGCCTGGGGATCGACGACCGGCGCTGCGGTGACATTGGCATAGAGCGGCACGAGCGGTGACTGGATCGCCACGGTCGCCAGCGCCTCGGCCATCGCGTCGGCAGCAGGCTGCATCAGCGGACAGTGGAACGGCGCCGAAACCGGCAGCAGCACCGCGCGCTTGGCGCCCATTTCCTTGGCGAGCGGCAGCGCGCGCTCGACGGCGGCCCGATGCCCCGAAATGACGACCTGAGTCGGGTCGTTGTCGTTGGCGACGGTGCAGACCTGCCCCTCGGCTGCCGCCGCCGCGATCGCCGCAGCCTTCTCGACATCAGCGCCCAGCAGCGCAGCCATCGCGCCCTCGCCCACCGGCACCGCAGCCTGCATCGCCTCGCCGCGCCGGCGCAGCAGGCGCGCGGTCGTCGGCAGGTCGATCGCCCCGGCTGCGCACAACGCACTATATTCGCCCAGGCTGTGCCCCGCCACGAAATCGGCCTTGTCGGCCAGGCGGATGCCGCCTTCGCGTTCGAGCACGCGGAGCACCGCGATGGCGTTGGCCATGATCGCCGGCTGGGCATTGGCGGTGAGCGTCAGTTCGTCCTCGGGCCCTTCGCTCATCAGGCGAAAGAGGTGCTGGCCGAGCGCGTCGTCGACCTCCTGAAACACCTCGCGAGCGTGAACGCTGGCTTCGGCCAGCGCCTTGCCCATGCCCACGGCCTGGCTGCCCTGCCCCGGGAAGATGAAGGCGCGCATTGGCTACTCCTGCTTGTTTGTCTTATCGTGACCGCGCGGGTTAGTGCGTTGCCCCCCTTGCGCGCAAGGCCGGATCGCGGCCGACGACCGGCATTTCCCTTGCCTTTTACGGCCACGACCGCTAAGGGCGCCGCTCCACGAGCGGAGGGCGCTGCTTTTCCGCGCGTGCTTTAGCTTAGTGAGACGACAGCCGGAGGGGTGTCCGCATGGGGCGGCGCCAGCGATCGGCCAACATGAAAGAAGCCCATGCCGCTTTACGAGCATGTGTTCCTTGCGCGCCAGGATCTGGCGCAGGCGCAAGTGGACGCACTGGCGGAAGCCGCCACCAAGATCGTCGAAGACAATGCCGGTAAGGTCGTCAAGACCGAGACCTGGGGTCTTCGCAGCCTTGCCTATCGCATCGCGAAGAACCGCAAGGCGCACTATGTCATGCTCGAAATCGACGCGCCGGCCGGCGTGGTTGCCGAGCTGGAACGCCAGACGCAGATCAACGAAGACGTCATCCGCTACATGACCGTCAAGGTCGACGCGCATGAGCAGGGCCCGTCGGTGATGATGCGCAAGGGCGATCGTGAGCGTCGCGGCCGTCGCGAGCGCGGCGAAGAGCAGAGCTTCGAGGGCTAAGGAGAAAGTATCATGGCACGACCCTTTTTCCGCCGCCGCAAGAGCTGCCCCTTCTCGGCCAAGGATGCGCCGAAGATCGATTACAAGGACGTCCGCCTGCTGCAGGGCTTCGTTTCGGAGCGTGGCAAGATCGTCCCGTCGCGCATCACTTCGGTGAGCGCGAAGAAGCAGCGCGAGCTGGCTCAGGCCATCAAGCGCGCCCGTCACCTGGGCCTGCTGCCCTACATCGTGAAGTAAGGAGCGGACCCGATGGACGTCATTCTGCTGGAGCGCATCGAGAAGCTCGGCCACATCGGCGATGTGGTCAAGGTAAAGGACGGCTTCGCCCGCAACTACCTGCTTCCGCGCAAGAAGGCGCTTCGCGCCAATGAAGCCAACCGCAAGGTCTTCGAAGCCAACCGTGAGCGGATCGAGGCTGAAAACGCCGCCCGCCGCGTCGACGCGCAGAAGGAAGCCGGCACGCTCGAGGGCGTTTCGGTTACCCTGATCCGTCAGGCGTCGAACACCGGCCAGCTCTATGGCTCGGTCGCCGTGCGCGACCTGGTCGAGGCGCTGGTTGCCGATGGCCACAAGGTCACCAAGTCGCAGATCGTGCTCGACCGCCCGATCAAGGCGATCGGCGTGTACGAAGTCCGCGTCGCGCTGCACCCCGAGGTGTCGGTGACGGTCAAGGTCAACGTCGCGCGCTCGCCCGAAGAGGCCGAGATGCAGGCGCAGGGCGTCGACGTCATGGCTGCGATGTTCGAGCGCGAGGAAGCCGGCTTCACCGAGGATCGCGATCCGAACCTCGAGCCGGGCGAAATCGCCGCCGAGCCGACCGAGGAAGCCCAGGGCTGATCCACGGCCGGGCAACCGGAATGAAGGGGCCGCTCCGATCCGTCGGGGCGGCCCTTTTCATTGGCGCGCCGTCGACAACCGGCGCGCCCGGACGCCCTCAATTCCCCAGACGGGGGTCATAACCATGCTGGTGGTCGCGCATGCTCTCCGCAGCGCGCGTCGTGGCATCGCGAAACTCCACCCATTGCCGCTTGGTCATGCAGATGCGCTTGGCCATGATCGACCCTGTCGGCGTCATCGACCGACAGATCTTGCGGTCGGCCTCCGGAACCGGCGCCGCAGTCGGCGCGGCGGCCGGAGCCGCCGATTGCAGCACGGACACCGTCACCGGCTGCGCCATCAGTAACGATGCTGCCGCCCAGGACAGGATCGGGATGCACTTCATCGGTTCACTCCCCCTATGGAACCCGAAGAGGCTAACCGAGATTCGCCGGCACGGCCAGCGCAACCGCCGGCCGTGACCGGCGCAACTATTTACGTCCGAACAGCTTTTCGATGTCGCCGTGCGCCAGCTTCACCCAGGTGGGCCGGCCGTGGTTGCATTGTCCCGAATGCGGGGTTGCCTCCATCTCGCGAAGCAGCGCGTTCATTTCCGCCACCGACAGCACGCGCCCGGCGCGTACGGAGCCGTGGCACGCCATGGTCGCGGCAACATGGTCGAGCCGTTCGCGCAGGCTCAGCGCCTCGTCGAAACTCGCGAGTTCGTCCGCCAAGTCGATCACCAGCGCGTGAACGTCGCCCTTGCCGAGCATCGCGGGCGTGGCGCGAACCAGCATCGCACGCGGTCCGAAACGTTCGAGTTCCAGTCCGAAATCTGCGAGTTCGCCAGCCCGCGCTTCCAGCCGATCGCAGCCGGGTTCGTCGAGCTCGACAACCTCCGGCAACAGCAACGCCTGGGCAGCAACACGCCCGCCCTGCATTGCGCGGCGCATCCGTTCGAGAACAAGGCGTTCGTGCGCAGCGTGCTGATCGACGATCACCAGCCCGTCCTCTGCCTCTGCGACGATGTAGGTGCGGGCGACCTGTCCGCGCGCGACGCCCAGCGGGAATTCAGGACCGGCAGGAACCTCGGCATGCGCCGCTTCGGCCCGCGCCTGCGGTGCGGCCACGAAACCTCCGGCAACATCGCCGCGCGGCAAACCGCTGTGCCGGGCGAACATCACGGCTTGCCCGCCGTCGGACGGGGGCACGCTCGCACCGTAGCCGAAATCCATCGCACGGTCGCGAAACGAAGACGCCGCCGCGACGTCATCCGATCGTTCAAGCGCTTGCTCGGGCAGCATGTCGCCCGGCCGCCACATCGCGAGCGCGGCATCGGCCGGGCGCTGAACGCTGCGATGGCCTGCCGCGTCGAGCGCGCGACGAAGGCCGCTGACGATGAGGCCTCGTGCGAGCGCGGGGTCGCGAAATCGCACCTCGGTCTTCGCGGGGTGGACATTCACGTCGACCGCATCGGGCGGAACATCGAGGAACAGAGCGACCACCGGATGCCGATCGCGTGCCAGCATCTCGGCATAGGCGCCCCGCACCGCCCCGGCGAGCAGGCGATCCTTTACCGGGCGGCCGTTGACGAACAGATATTGATGGTCGGCCACCCCGCGATTGAACGTCGGCAGGCCGGCAACGCCGCCCAGCACATGCCCTTCACGCTCGAAGTCGATGCCGACGCTGTTGTCGGCAAGCGCCCGGTCGGTAAGCGCGGCCACCCGCTGCGGGCGCGTTTCTCCCGCCTGTACCGACAACGCCCGTCGCCCCTCATGCTCGACCGTGAAGCCGATTTCCGGCCGCGCCATCGCCAGCCGCTTCACGACGTCGAGGCACGCGGCATATTCGGCGCGCGTCGATCGCAGGAACTTGCGCCGGGCGGGGACGCGGGCGAACAGCGCCTCGACGCGCACGCGCGTGCCGGGCGGCAGTGCGGCCGGCCCTGCGCTTTCCTGCACACCATTGTCGACGAGCAATGCCCATCCGTCGCGGCCGCGCACGCGGCTCTCAAGCGTCAGCCGCGCTACACTGGCGATCGAGGGCAACGCCTCCCCCCGAAACCCCAGCGTGGCGACCGCCTCGATCGCGTCGTCGGGCAGTTTGGACGTCGCATGTCGCTCCAGCGCAAGCGCCATTTCGTCGGGTGCCATACCGCACCCGTCATCGATCACCTCGATCAGGTCGATCCCGCCGCCCGCCAGCCGGACCATGATCCGACCGGCGCCGGCGTCGATCGCGTTTTCGACCAGTTCCTTCAGCGCGCTGGCAGGTCTTTCGACCACTTCGCCCGCTGCAATGCGATTGACAAGATGCTCGGGCAGACGGCGTATTGACATGGTCTCCCGTCTAGCCCAACGGGCGGCATCCCGCGACCCTGATCCGATGGCATTTGGCCGGATTTCGATTCCGATCCAGCCGCGGCAGGACGCGGGCAATCTCGGTGCGAACAGCCGCCGGCGGGCGCGCGGCAGGACGGATATTAGATGGCTTTCTCGCGTTTCTTCAAATTCATGTCGCAGGACATGGCGATCGACCTGGGTACGGCAAACACGGTCGTCTATTTGCGTGGACGCGGCGTGGTTCTGAACGAACCGTCGGTGGTGGCGGTGGAAACGCTCAACGGCGTGCGGAAGGTCAAGGCCGTCGGCGACGACGCCAAGCTGATGATGGGCAAGACGCCGGGTACGATCGAGGCGATTCGCCCGTTGCGCGACGGCGTGATCGCCGACATCGATGTCGCCGAACAGATGATCAAGCACTTCATCCAGAAGGTGCACGGCCAGCGCCGCTTCATGCGGTGGCCCCAGATCGTGATCTGCGTACCGTCGGGTTCGACCTCGGTCGAACGCCGTGCGATCCGCGATGCAGCATCGAATGCGGGTGCCAGCCAGGTATGGCTGATCGAAGAACCGATGGCAGCGGCGATCGGCGCCGACATGCCCGTTACCGAACCGATCGGCTCGATGGTGGTCGATATCGGCGGCGGGACGACCGAAGTCGCGGTGCTCTCGCTGCGCGGCCTCGCCTATTCGACCAGCGTGCGCGTCGGCGGTGACAAGATGGACGAGGCGATCGTTTCCTATGTCCGCCGCAACCACAACCTGCTGATCGGCGAAGCCACCGCCGAACGGATCAAGCAGGAAGTGGGCGTTGCCAAGCCGCCGGTCGACGGGATCGGCGCGACGATCCACATCAAGGGTCGTGACCTGGTCAACGGCGTACCCAAGGAAATCCAGATCAACCAGGGCCAGATCGCCGAGGCGCTGAGCGAACCCGTGGGCACGATCGTCGAAGGCGTGCGAATCGCGCTCGAAAACACCGCCCCCGAACTCGCGGCCGACATTGTCGACCAGGGGATCGTGCTTACCGGCGGCGGCGCGCTGCTTCAGGGCATCGACGAGGTGATCCGCGACGAGACGGGCCTGCCGGTCACCGTGGCCGAAAACCCGCTTACCTGCGTTGCACTCGGCACCGGTCGCGCGCTGGAGGATCCGGTGTTCCGCGGCGTGCTTCTGGCTGTCTGATCGGGAGACTGCGGAGCTATGGCGCCGCAAGCAAATCGGCGCCCGGGATACTCGCGGCGGGCGCAGTACGGACGGTTCATCGGCTATGTCGGCGCCGTCGGCGGGATTCTCGTCGGCGGCGTGTTCCTGATCGCCTCCAACTTCAACCCACCCGCCTTTGCCGTGATGCGAGGCGTGGTGGCGGAGGTGACGACGCCGGTTTCCTCCGGCATCTCCTGGATATGGGGCGGCGTCGCCAGCGTTCCGGGCGCGATCGGCAGCTATTTCAACGTCCATGGCGAGAATGGCCGCCTGCGTGCACAGATCGCACGCGAGGCGCAGGAACTGGCACAGGCGCGCGCACTTGTTCACGAAAACCAGCGGCTGCGCGCGCTGCTTCAGGTGCGGGAGGCGGCGACCGATGTCGTCGCGGTCGCTCGGATCGTCAACAGTACCTCGGGCAGCACGCGGCGGTTCGCGACGCTCAACGCCGGTAGCTGGCAGGGCGTCCATCCCGGCCAGCCCGTCCGTGAAGCCGGCGGCCTGATCGGCCAGGTCGTCGAAGCAACGCCGAATACCGCACGCGTGCTGCTGATCGTGGACAGCGAGAGCATCGTCCCTGCGCGTCGGACGCGCGATGGCTTCCCTGCGCTCGTTTCCGGGCGCGGCGACGGGATGCTGGAAGTGCGCGCGGCGGGTGCCGGGCCGATGACGTTCCAGCCCGGCGACACGTTCGTCACCTCGGGGACCGGCGGGGTCTTCCCGCCCAATATTCCTGTCGCGCATGTGGCGAGCGCGGGCCGTGACATGGCGCTGGCCACGCCCGCGGCCAGCCCCGACACGCTCGATTTTGCGCTGGTGCAGCGGCTGTTCCTTCCTCCCCTCCCACCTCCGCCGCCGCCCGCGGCAAAACCAAAACACTGAGCGCGATGGAACTGGTCCCACTCGGCCATTCGGATCGCCCGCCCCGCGCCCGCTGGCTAGCCCCGCTTTCGGTGATGCTCGGATCGTTGATGACCCTGCTGCCGATTGTGACGAGCTTTCCGGTGCTGCCGCCGTTCGGCCTGCTGTTGCTGCTGGGCTGGCGAATGACGCGCGGCGATTCGATGCGAGTCTGGGCATCGGTCCCGCTCGGCCTGTTCGACGATCTGGTCAGCGGTCAGCCGATGGGATCGGCAATGGTCCTCTGGACCAGCTGTATCCTGGTGATCGACGTTCTGGACACGCGGCTGGTGTGGCGCGATTTCTGGCAGGACTGGTTGATCGCCGCCGGCGCGATCACCTTCTGCCTGGCAATTGGACGCTTGATTGCCGTGCCGATGAGTGCACATGTCGACACGGCGCTGGTGCTGCAGATCCTGGCGTCGGCAGCGCTTTTCCCGCTGATCTACCGGCTCTGCGCGTGGTTCGACAGCGACGTGAAGAAGAACTGAATTTGTGAACAAGATCACCGAGGCAAGCCAGGCCTATAGCTTCACTCGTCGGGCGCTGCTGCTCGGCGCGGGAGAAGTCGCGGTCGGGCTGGTGCTTGCGGGCCGCATGACGTGGCTGTCGGTGTTCGAAAACGAGCGCTATCGGATGATGGCGGAAAGCAATCGCGTCAACATGACGATGATCCCGCCCCGCCGCGGCTGGATTCTCGACCGCAAGGGCGCGCCGATCGCCAACAACCGCACCGATTTCCGCGTCGACCTGATCCCCGACCGCCTGGAGGATCGCGACCGCGTATTGGCAGCGTTGCAGAAGCTCCTCGCGCTCACCGAGGAGGAAATGGCGCGGATCCAGACCGACCTGAAGCGCGCGGCGGGTTTCCAGCCCGTTCAGGTAAAGGAAAACCTCACCTGGGAGCAATTCGCCGCAGTCAGCGTGCGCATCCCGGAACTGCCCGGCGTCGCGCCCACGCAAGGCTATGCGCGCAACTATCCGCTGGGCGCAGCCGTCGCACATCTGGTCGGCTATGTCGGCACGGCGTCGGCCGAGCAATATCGCAAGGAAAAGGATCCGCTGCTCGTCACTCCGGGGTTCAAGCTGGGCAAGGACGGGCTGGAAAAGGTTCTGGAGCCGCAGCTGCGCGGCACCCCCGGCGCCAAGCGGGTCGAAGTCACCGCGCACGGCAAGCTCGTCCGCGAACTGGCGACCCGCGCCGACAAGCCGGGCAACAATGTCCGGCTGACGATCGACTCGGGGCTTCAGGAATATGTCGCGCGCCGGCTCGGCACCAATTCGGGCTCTGCGGTGGTCATCGACTGTCTCAGCGGCGACATCCTCGCGATGGTGTCGATGCCCGCCTACGACCCCAACAGCTTTTCCGACGGCATCAGCCAGAGCGAATGGAAGATGCTGTCGGAGGACGATCACGTCCCCTTGATGAACAAGGTGCTCCAGGGGCTTTACCCCCCCGGCTCCACCGTCAAGCCGATGAATGGGCTGGCGCTGATGAAGGCGGGCGTCGACCCGCACATGCGCATCAACTGCACCGGCGCCCTGCGCGTCGGGAACGGCGTGTTCCACTGTCACAAACGTCACGGCCATGGTCCGCTCGACCTCAAGAACGCGATCATGCAGAGCTGCGACATCTATTTCTACGAGATGGTTCGTCGCGTCGGCTATGATGCGATCGCGCCGGTCGCCCGCGAGGTCGGGCTGGGCCAGAAGTTCGACCTGCCCTTCACGACGCAACGCTATGGCACGGTTCCCGACAGCGCATGGAAACTGCGCAAGTACAAGCATTCCTGGACCGTCGCCGACTCGCTCAATGCCTCGATCGGCCAGGGCTATGTGTTGGCCAACCCGCTCCAGCTCGCCGTGATGGCGAGCCGGCTGGCGTCGGGGCGGCAGTTGGTTCCGCGGCTGATCGCCGACGCGCCCCGCGTGGTTGCACCCAGCCTCGGCGTTTCCGACGAACAGCTCGCCATCATTCGCGACGCGATGTGGGGCGTCGTCAACGGCGGCGGAACCGGCGGCGCCGGGCGACTGATGGTTCCCGGCGTCGCGCTCGCCGCGAAGACGGGCACCGCCCAGGTGCGTCGCATCACGATGGCGGAACGCCGGTCTGGCGTGCTCAACAACGCCGCGCTGCCGTTCAAGCTGCGCGACCATGCGCTGTTCGTCTGCTTCGCACCGTCGGACAATCCGCGCTATGCTGCTGGAATCGTCCTCGAACATAACGGTCACGTGATCCGCAACCTCGACACGCCGATGATCGGGCGCGACATCATGACCTATCTGTTCGACCGGGACCGGGCGCTTGCATCGCTCGCCGATGTCGAACCGACCTGGGGCGGCGATTACCGTACCCGCATGGCGGCACAGGCCGACGCGTTCCGCAAGACGCATGCCGCGCCCCCGCCCCCGGCACCCGAAGACGCGGCCGAAGCCGCAAGCACCGTCGCCGAGGAAGCCGCGGACGCGACGACGAACAACACCGTAGATGCCAGCGCGGCCGAACGGGGCAGCGTGGAGGTTGAGGAATGAGCAAGCGCGGCCCCGGCATCGTTCCCCAGCCGCTGGCCCAACTGCCATGGCGGGTGATCTTGCTCGTGCTGGCGATCGGCGGCTTCGGCCTGCTCGTCCTCTATTCGGCGGCGAACGGCAATGTGAACCCATGGGCCTGGAACCAGGGCACCAAGCTGATCCTGTTCATGGCGATGGCAATCGGACTGTCGCGCGTGCCGGAGAGTTTCTGGGCGCTCGGCGCGTTCCCGATGTACGCGATCTGCGTGGTGATGCTGCTGGGCGTCGAGGCACTGGGCGCGGTGGCCGGCGGCAGCCAGCGCTGGCTCGACCTGGGCATCATCCGGCTCCAGCCATCCGAGCTGATGAAGCCGATCATCGTCCTAACGCTCGCCCGCTTTTACGAGATCATGCCCGTCAGCGAGATCCGCAAATTCGGGGCGATCTGGCCCGCCGCCATCCTGATCGGACTCCCCGCAGGGCTGGTGATGCTCCAACCTGATCTCGGCACTGCGCTGATGATCAGCGGTTGCGGGGTTATGGTCGTTTTCCTCGCCGGCGTGCCGTTACGGCTGTTCATCGGCGGCGCGCTGGCGCTTGCGGTATCGGCCCCCATCGCCTTCAAATATGTGCTGCACGAATATCAGCGCAATCGCGTGCTGATATTCCTCGATCCCGAAAGCGATCCGCTCGGTACCGGCTATCATATCAGCCAGTCCAAGATCGCGATCGGTTCCGGGGGCGTGTTCGGCAAGGGCTTTCTGAACGGCACGCAAAGCCATCTCGACTATCTTCCCGAAGGCCATACCGACTTCGCGCTGGCGACGATGATGGAAGAATGGGGGCTGATCGGCGGAATCGGCCTCATCATCGGTTTCGGGCTGTTGATCGGCTGGGGCATCTCGGTCGCGCTGCGCGCCAAGAGCCGGTTCGGACGCCTTACCGCCGCAGGGCTTTCGGGAACACTCTTCCTCTATGTCTCGATCAACATGGCGATGGTGATGGGCTTGGCCCCGGTGGTCGGTGTGCCTTTGCCGATGATCAGCTTTGGCGGCACCGCGCTGATGACGATCATGATCTGTTTCGGCATTCTGATGTCGATCGATCGTCAAAGCCGCCAGGCCCAGGTCCAGAAATGGTGACATTTTTGCATTTTCGGGGTTGCGCTGGGCGGAGGGTCTGCTAAACGCGCGCCTCCATCGCGGTGGCGCCGCACCAAAGGCGCCAAACGTTGCCGGAATGGACGCATAGCTCAGTTGGTAGAGCAGCTGACTCTTAATCAGCGGGTCCTAGGTTCGAGCCCTAGTGCGTCCACCATCCGCCGCCATTTTCGCCTTCGAAAGTGCGGCGCGCAACATCTTCCGCAGCCGTCTGGCATGGACGCATAGCTCAGTTGGTAGAGCAGCTGACTCTTAATCAGCGGGTCCTAGGTTCGAGCCCTAGTGCGTCCACCACTTTTCCCCTATTTTTCAATCGGATACGAAGCTCGTCGGATCGAGTGACCGGGAGCGTTTTCGTGCTAGGTAGCTCTCTAGGTAGCAGCGCGCAAATTCGGCGCTGCGGCTGCTCAGCCTCCACACATCAGCGTTCACGGTGAAGGATTCATGGCTAGCCCGTTGTCCGACTGCGCTTGAGCGAGTCGTCGTTTCACCCCCCAGCCAGCGCGACTGCTTATACCATCTTGCTCCGCACCAGCATCGCACGCTGGGATGCCCGCTTAGAGCCGCAGTCAGCGCGGTGTCATAAGGACAGCTAGGCCACACGAGCTCCGATCCAGATCACCCGGCCGATAATATCGACGCCCTTGCGCTGAATGCCCTGCCAACTCGGATATGCGGGGTGATCGGTCAGAACGGTCAGACGGTTCTTCGTTGGGTCGATCGCTATCCGCCTCACGAAGATTTCAGAGGACCCACGAATGGCATAAAGGCCTTCACGTGTCAATCGGCGTCCAAACGGGACCCCTTATCGGCGCGCAAAAGGGACCCCCTGTCAGGATTGCGCACGGTTGATGTGACGCGCTTCCTTGCGCTGCGCGCGGCGTTGGGCGGGCGTAGCCCGACCGGTGGCGCGCGCAGCGCAAAGCATCTTTTAATTGATCGCCGCTGGGACGGATCAGCTTCGGTTTTTGAAGCGCCAGCTGTCATTGCCGGTCTCGACAATGTCGCAGTGATGGGTGACGCGATCCAGGAGC
>JAFABD010000090.1 GCA_023426225.1 Pseudomonadota bacterium
CGCTCGCGCGGCGCCAGCCCCGGCCATTGCGCCACCGCCGCCGCCGGATCGCGGCGATAGGCATCGCGCAGCGCCGGGTCTTCGCACAGCGCGACGACGAACCGCGCGGCGGCGCTGTCGGGCTGCCACTGATAGCTTTGCGGCACGTCGAACCGGGCAAAGTCGGCAAAGGCGCGGCGCTCGCGCGGCCCATATTGATCGATCACGCGCAGCGGGTCGGTGCCCGCATGCACGCTCTGCCCGGGCTGGAGCAGCCCCAGCCGCGCGAGCATCGCCGGATCGGCGGGCGCCGCCGCGCGCGGCGGCAGGTAGAAGGTCGAAATCCCCGTCACCCAGCTCTGCACCGCCGGATCGCGCAGCGACGCGATCGTCTGGCGGTCGATCAGCGGCTCGACGCCCGGATAGCGCGACCCGACATAGTTCACGACCGGATGATCGGGGCCGTACAGCGGCTCCAGATAATCGAGCAGCGCCGCGAAATTGCTGTTGAGATAGCCCTGGCGGCGATAGCCCAGCTCGCCGATCAGCCCCACCTGCCACAGCACCAGGTGCAGCCCCGGATCGGGGCGCCGGGCGCGGATCAGCATGTCGGTCGCCTCGTACATCTGCATGCCCGGCTGGCTGGGATCGACGCCCAGGTCGGCGCACAGCGTGTCGAGCGCACTCACCGCGGCGCGCATTTCCGCGCGATGCCCTTCGCGCCGCGCGATCTTCACCGCGCGATGCGTGGCCAGGACGAAGATGCCGGGATGGCCGTAAAAGATCGCGACGACATGCCGGCCGTCGCGCACCGGATGCAGCATTGCCTCGGCCATCTGCATATAGGTGACATAGCGCCGCTTGCTGTCGTCATAGAGCGCGTACAGGTCATAGGCGTCGGGCCGCTGGTCGAGCAGCCACAGCTTCGTCGCGGGATCGGCGACACAGAAGAACACCTCGTCGGCGGCACGGATGCGCGCCTCGTCGGCGCGGGTAAAGCCGATCGCCTCGATCCCCGATCCCAGGATCTCCAGCGTGCCGGGCTGCGACGCGGGCGTGATCGCGGCGGGGTCGTCGCTGATCGTCGCGCCGCGGGCCGCGATCGCGCGGGCCAGGCTGCGCCAGCGGCGGCGATGCGCCTCGGCATCGGGGTACAGGTCGGGGTTGGGCTGAAGCCGGGAAACGGGCATCGTCCTTCCTTTCGGTGCGAAACGGGGAAACCGGGGCACGGACTGGGGAATGGGCGGCGCGCGCTCAGCCCTTCAGATAGGCCATCGCCACCCCGGCGCCGACCTTCACGGGCAGCGGCTTGCCGTCATAGGTCGCCGCGGCGAGCGTCTGGAACGCCAGATAGGCCTTGTCGCCGGTGTTGGCGCTCATCTGCGTGACCAGCGCGTTCTGCGCGTCGGCGGGCCAGCGCCAGTTCTGCTGCTCGGTGTCGGCCTGGCTGTTCTTGGTCTGGAGCAGCGTCGACAGCGTGACCTCCAGCGTCGTCGCGTCGCCGCCGACTTCCTGCACATATTGCGAGAAGGTCGTCCACCGCGTCGCCACCGGGATCGACCCGTTGAGCATATAGTTGATCAGCAGCCCCAGCCCGGTGGTCTGGCGCGGCTGCAGGTTGGCGATGTCCTGCTCGTCCTGCTTGCGCCATGCATTGAGCAGCGCGCCCGCGCTCTGGAACGCGACATAGATCGCGACGCCCTCGATCAGCGTCGGCAGCGCCTTCGCCATGATCCAGTTGCCCAACCGGCCGAGCACCGACGCGATCGCGCCCGGCTCGACATTGACGTCGGTGTCGATGTCCACATCGACGTCCACATCGACGTCATTGTCGGTCACGACGTCGATATCGATATCGATGTCGACGTCCACGTCGACGTCGACCACCGCGATGAAGTCGACATCGACGTCGATGTCGATGTCCACGTCGACGTCCACGTCGATATCGATGTCGACGTCCACATCGATGTCGATGTCGATATCGATGTCGATGTCGATGTTGATCGGGTCGGCATCGTCGCCCACCGCGCTGTCGGGCGCGGCGGTGTCGCCGGTGCTGTTGAGCGCGGTGCGGATCTTGCCCGCGATCGCCTGCACATTTTCCGACAGCCATTTCAGCCCGTCGGGCACCGCGCCGAGCAGGTTGATCGCCGAATCGACCGCCATCGCCAGCTGGACGGTGAAGAACGCGCCATAGACCATGTCGTACAGCACGGCGTACCAGGGCAGCTGCGGGTCCTGGTACGACTGGGCGATGAACTGCTGCCCGTCACGCGTGCCGACAAAGGCCCAGGTGATCGTGTCGGGCTTGCCCTCCCAGGCGAGGTCGCGGATCACGCCGGTCAGCATGAATCCCGCCTGCGCCGTCGCGCCCGCGCTGGTCAGCTGCGATCCGGCGAAGTCGAGCGGCACCACCGGCCCCTGCCCGTCGGCGGGAGTGAAGTTCGCGGTGCCGTCGGCGATCGTCAGCGTCCCGATCGACTGGGTCGGCACGATGAAGCCCATCGCGCTCGCGGCGGGCGGCGAATAGCAGTAATAGACGCCCGGAAAGGCATAGAGCCGGTTGGTCGCCCAATAGCCGATCGCCGAATAGAGCCCGAAATCCAGGCCCTGCGCGCCGTTCTGGTTGAAAAAGGTCGCCGCTGCGGGGATCAGCCCGGTCACCGGCGTGTTCTCCACCATCGCGGTGAATTCCAGCGCGGTGGGGGTAAAGGGCTGGCTGACCAGGTTCTGGTAAAGCTGCCATCCGCTCTGCGCGACGGCGACGTCGCCGGGCGCCACCGTCACCGACTGGGTGCTCGGCGTCAGCGCGTCGATCACCGCCAGCTTGACCGGGAACTGGTCCGACTGGCGGGCGATCACCACGCGAGCCAGCGGCTCGTCGGTGCTGAAATCGCCCGTCGCGTTGGCCGCCACGCTGCCCAGCAAGGTATAGGTGGGGATATAGGCCGACGGGTCGGTCGACGGCGGGTTGGTCGGCGTCGGTGAAAAGGTCGAATAGACGTTGACGGTTTCGCCCAGGCTGCTTTGCACGGTGAACGGATAGCTGGCCATCATTCCCTCCCCTGCCCCCGCGCCTCGCGGACGCGCGCCGTCGCTCCGCGAAACGGCGATGTGCCGTCACGCGCCCGGCGCCCCCGGGGCGCCGAAAACGATCGGTCGGTCCTGAAAACGCGTTGGAAATGCGTTGCGATTGCCGCCGGTTATATTCCCCCGGCGGCACGCCTCAACGGCGATCGCATCCGATCCCGTGTGCAGAATGGAGGTATCGGGCGTCGGCCCGCCCGCGCCGTCGCCCGGTGGGCCGCGGCGCAGGCGGGCGGCGCGTCACTCGACGGTGACGGACTTGGCCAGGTTGCGCGGCTGGTCGACGTCGGTGCCCTTGGCGACCGCGACGTGATAGGCAAGCAGTTGCACCGGCACCGCATAGACGAGCGGGGCGATCAGCGGATGCACCTTGGGCATGGTGATCGTCGCCATGCACCCGTCGCCCGCGGCCTGGATGCCGTCATAGTCGGAAATCAGCACCACCTTGCCGCCGCGCGCCTGCACTTCCTGCATGTTGCTCACGGTCTTGTCGAACAGGGGGCCGGACGGCGCGATCACGATCACGGGCACATTGTCGTCGATCAGCGCGATCGGGCCGTGCTTCATCTCGCCCGCGGCATAGCCCTCGGCGTGGATATAGCTGATTTCCTTCAGCTTCAGCGCGCCTTCCAGCGCCAGCGGATAGTCGGTGCCGCGGCCCAGATACAGCACGTCGCGCGCATTGGCGATCGTCTGCGCGACGCCCTGGATCGCCTCGTCATAGGCGAGCGCGGCGTTGAGCGCGGCGGGCGTCTCGCTCAGGTGCCGGACGATGCGGCGCTCTTCCTCGTGCGGCATCAGCCCCTTGGCGACGGCCAGGTTCGCGGCAAGCGCGGCGAGCACCGCCAGCTGGCAGGTGAACGCCTTGGTCGACGCCACGCCGATCTCGGGGCCGGCATGCGTCGGCAGCAACAGGTCGGCCTCGCGCGCCATCGAGCTGGTCGGCACGTTGACCACCGCGGCGATCTTCTGCCCCTCGCTGCGCGCATGGCGCAGCGCGGCCAGCGTGTCGGCGGTCTCGCCCGACTGGCTGATGACGATCATCAGCCCGCCCGGCTCCATCACCGGCGCGCGATAGCGGAACTCGGATGCGACATCGAGGTCGACGGGCACGCGCGCGAACTGTTCGAACCAGTATTTGGCGACCATCCCGGCGTAAAAGCTGGTGCCGCACGCGACGATGGTGACGCGCTTGATCGTGGTCAGGTCGAAATCGGGGATCGGCAGCGTGATCCGCTCGTCCATCCGCTGCAGGTACGAACGCAGCGTCTGCGCGACGACGATCGGCTGCTCATAGATCTCCTTCAGCATGTAATGCCGATGGTTGCCCTTCGAGATCAGCTCGCCCGTCACGCCCGAAATCGTCACCGCGCGCTCGACCGGGTTGTTCTCGCGGTCGAAAATCTGCGCGCCCTCGCGGGTGATGACGACCCAGTCGCCCTCGTCGAGATAGGCGATGCGCTGCGTCAGCGGCGCCAGCGCCAGCGCGTCCGATCCCAGATAGGTCTCGCCGTCGCCATAGCCGACGACCAGCGGCGAGCCGAGCCGCGCGCCGATCAGCAGCTCGGGATGCTGGCGGAACAGGATGGCGAGCGCGAACGCGCCCTGCAATCGCGGCAGCACCTCGCGCACCGCGTCGGCGGGGGCCATGCCCGCCTCGACCTTCTCGCTCACCAGATGCGCGACGACCTCGGTGTCGGTCTCGCTGGTGAACTGGCGGCCGCGTGCGACCAGTTCCTCGCGCAGCGCCTTGAAGTTCTCGATGATGCCGTTGTGCACCACCGCCACCTCGCCGGTGGCGTGCGGATGCGCGTTGTTCGTGGTCGGCCCGCCATGCGTCGCCCAGCGCGTGTGCGCGATGCCGGTGGTGCCGGGCAGCGGGTGCGCCGCCAGTTCCTTGCCCAGGTTGACCAGCTTGCCCGACGCGCGGCGACGCTCGATGCGCCCGTCGACGTCGGTGGCGATGCCCGCCGAGTCATAGCCGCGATATTCCAGCCGCTTCAGCCCGTCGAACAGGCGCTCCGCCACATCTTCCTTACCGACAATTCCGACGATTCCGCACATGGAAAAACCTCCTGGTCCCTGCCCTAGCGCGGGCGGGCGGCCGCGCCTAGGGCCCGGCGGCTGTCAACCGGCTGAACGACCGCCGCCGCCGCGCCTCAATGCGGGAAATGCGTGTCGACGAACGTCCGCACGAACGCGGCGGGATCGGGTTCCTGCCCCTGCGCCGCGCGGAACCGGACGGCGCCCTTGTCCCACAGCTCACGGATCGCGCCCGCCATTCCCGCCGGGAACTGCATCCGCGCCACCACCGTCTCGCGCCACGGCCCCGCCCGCCCGAACAGCCGGGCGAACTCGCCCTCGCGCGCGGTCAGCGCCGCGTCGGTCGCGGCGTCGAGCGCCCCGATCGCGTCGAGCACATAGGCGTCGAGCAGCTCGAGGAACGGCTTGCCCGCGTAACGCCCGCTCATTTGGCCGCCTTGCGCGCGCGCATCCGCTCGCGGAACGCCGCCGCCCAGCCGGGGACGGTGCCCTGCTTGCCGCGCGCCAGCGCCAGCGCATCGGCCTCGACATCGTGCGTGATGACCGATCCGGCCGCAACCAGCGCGCCGTCGCCGATCGTCACCGGCGCCACCAGCGCGCTGTTCGAACCGATGAACGCGCCCGCACCGATCACCGTCTGGTGCTTCAGGAAGCCGTCATAGTTGCAGGTGATCGTCCCCGCGCCGACATTGGCGCCCGCGCCCACCGTCGCATCGCCCAGATAGGTCAGGTGGTTCGCCTTGGCGCCCGCCCCCAGCGTCGCCTTTTTCAGCTCGACGAAGTTGCCGACATGGCTGCCCGCCTCCATCACCGCGCCGGGGCGCAGCCGCGCGAACGGCCCCACCGTCGCGCCGGCGTCGATGCGCGCGCCCTCGATATGGCTGAACGCGCGGATCGCCACGCCGTCGCCCACGGTCACGCCGGGGCCGAAGAACACGTTGGGCTCGATCGTCACGTCGCGGCCCAGCACGGTGTCGTGCGCGAACCACACCGTTTCGGGCGCGATCAGCGTCGCGCCGTCGGCCATCGCCCGCGCGCGCCGTGCCTGCTGCCATTCGGCCTCCAGCGCGGCGAGTTCGGCGCGGCTGTTCACCCCCGTCACCTCGTGCGCGTCGGTCTCGATCACCGCGGCGTGGCGCCCGTCGGCGGTCGCCAGCATCACGATGTCGGGCAGGTAATATTCGCCCGCGGCATTGTCGTTGCCGACGCGCGCGAGCAGCGCGAACAGGTCGGCGCCGCGCACCGCCATCAGCCCCGAATTGCACAGCGTGACCGCGCGCTCCTCGGCGGTCGCGTCCTTATATTCCACCATCCGCGCGATGCGGCCGTCGCCGTCGGCGATCACGCGGCCATAGGCGCCGGGATCGGCGGGGCGAAAGCCCAGCACCACCGCCGCGGGGGCGTCGTCGCCGTGCAGCCGGTCGAGCATGTGGTGCATCGTCTCGCTGCGCACCAGCGGCACGTCGCCGTACAGGATCAGCACGTCGCCATCGAAGCCCGCCAGCGCCGCCTCGGCCTGGCGAACGGCATGGCCGGTGCCGAGCTGTTCGGCCTGGTGCACCGTTTCGGCGCCCAGCGGCGCCACCGCCGCCTCGACCTGTTCGCGCCCGGCGCCGACCACCACGATCGTCCGCGCGGGCTTCAGCCCGGCGACGCTCTCGATCAGGTGGAGCAGCATCGGTCGCCCGGCGAGCGGATGGAGCACCTTGTGCGTATCGGATTTCATGCGCGTGCCCTTGCCGGCGGCAAGGATGATCGCTGCGACGGGAGGTCTGGACACCGTAGATTGCTTCCCAACAGGCCGCGGCAAAGGCGCGGCAAGGCCCAATCGCGCCTCCCTGCCACGCAATTCCCGTCAATGCCAGCCCGCGCCGGTTCCGCGTCGGGCGCCCGCCCGCCCGCCGCGCTTGCCAGCACGCCCCGCTTCGCCCCAACAGGGGGCATGACCCCGCCTGTGCCCGCCCCCGCCTTTCCGTTCGCGATGATCGGCTTCGATCTCGACGGCACGCTGTTCGACACGCTCGGCGACCTGGCCGCCGCGCTCAACCATGTCCTCGTCGCCGCCGGCCGCACGCCGCTCGACCGCGCGGCCGTCCGCAAGCTCGTCGGCGGCGGCACGCGCCAGTTGATCGCGCGCGCGCTCGCCGTCACCGGCGGCGGCGATCCGGGACTCGTCGACCGGCTCCATCCCGATTTCCTCGAACGCTATGGCGCGCATATCGCCGATGCCACCGTGCCCTATCCCGGCATGGTCGACGCGCTCGACGCGCTCGCAGAACATGGCGTGCGGCTGGCGATCGTCACCAACAAGCCGCATGCGCTCGCGGTGCGGCTGGTCGAGGCGACGGGCCTTGCCCCGCGCTTCGATCTGGTGCTCGGCGGCGATACGCTCGGCCCCGGCCGCGCCAAGCCTGCGCCCGATCCGATCCTCGCGATGATCGACGCGCTCGGCGGCGGGCGCGCCGCCTTTGTCGGCGATTCGGTGTTCGATGCACAGGCGGCGCGCGCGGCGGG
>JAFABD010000107.1 GCA_023426225.1 Pseudomonadota bacterium
GGTGACGACGCTGCCGCCGACCGCGCGTCCCGCCGGGCTGTCGCCGAGCGCGGCCGGGTCGGCGACAGCACCCGCGCCCGCACCCGAACCGGCGCCGGTTCCGCCTGCGACGCCCGAGACGACGGCACCGACCTCGCCCGGGCATCCGGTTCAGGCCGACGGCTCGCTCGATTCGATCGTCGCCGGCATCGCGATTCCGGCCGAGGAGCTGGAGGCGGTCAACCGCCCGGTCGCGGTGCCCGCGCCGGTGACGCCGCCGGTGCATGCTCGCGCTGAAGCGGCGCCCGAACGGCCTTCCGTCACGCTGCGCGAGCGGCCGACGCGCGAGAAGCCCGCGGCGCGGACGCGCGAGGCCGAGGCGGCGGAGGCGACGGCGCGCGGGGGCACCCGCAAGCCCGATCCCCACGCCAAGCCCGGGCGCGGCGGCAAGGCCGATGCGGCGGAAGAGAAGCCGGCGCGCAACGCCAAGCCTGATCGCAATGCCAAGCCCGATCGCAACGACAAGGGCGACCGCGCCGAGAAGGGCGCGCGCGGCGGCAAGGGCGACAAGCCCGACAAACCCGAAAAACCCGGCACCAAGCCCGATCCGCGCCATCCCGGCAAGGGCGAGCCGTCGCGCATCTGGGTCCAGGTGGCGGGCGGCGCCAACCCGGGCGACCTGGGCAAGGCGTGGAAGGCCACGACGGCCAAGGCGCCGGGCGCGTTCCGCGGTCGCACGGGCTGGTCGACGCCGCTGCGCGCGACGCACCGCGTGCTCACCGGCCCGTTCAAGACGCAGGCCGAGGCGCAGGCATTCGTCAACGGACTGCGCAAACAGGGCGTTTCGGCGTTCGTCTTTACCAGTGACGCCGGGCAGAAGGTTTCCCGGCTGGAGGAAAAGTGATTCCACGCGCTCCATGGGCCTGTATGCCCGAACAGACGCGCGGGCGGCTGCATCCCGAAGCGCGGGGTGCGGTGCGCGGGCCGCGCGATGCGTTCCAGCGCGACCGCGACCGCATCATCCATTCGATCAGCTTTCGCCGGCTGCGCCACAAGACGCAGGTGTTCATGGCGCCCGACGGCGACCATTTCCGCGTCCGGCTGACGCACAGCCTGGAAGTCGCGCAGATCGGCCGCACGATCGCGCGGGCGCTGGGGCTGAACGAGGATCTGACCGAGGCGCTGTGCCTGGCGCACGACATCGGCCATCCGCCGTTCGGCCATGCGGGCGAGGAGGCGCTGAAGGCTGCGCTGAACGGGCAGGGCGGGTTCGACCATAACGGCCACACGCTGCGTGTACTGACGCGACTGGAACGTCCCTATCCGCTGTGGGACGGGCTGAACCTGAGCTGGGACACGCTGGAAGGGCTGGCCAAGCACAACGGGCCGGTGCCGCACCCGCAATGGGCGCTGGCGGCGGTGGATGCCGAATTCCCGCTGGCGCTCGATAGCTGGCCGTCGCTGGAGGCGCAGGTCGCCGCGCTCGCCGACGACATCGCCTATGACAACCACGATATCGACGACGGGCTGCGCGCCGGGCTGCTGACGCTCGACCAGCTGATGGCGGTGCCGATGGTGGCCGAGAGCTGGCGCCGGATCGAGGCGAAGTTTCCCGGCGTGCCGCAGCGCCGGCTGGTCGGCGAACTGATCCGCACGCAGATCGGCGAGATGGTCAACGACCTGATCGCCGCGACGCGCGCGCGGGTGGCGGACAGCGGCGTCGCGACGGTGGACGAGGTGCGCGGCGCGGGGCGTTGCCTGGGCGATTTCTCCGACGCGATGCGCGAGGCCGAGCGCGGGCTGAAGCGTTTCATGTACGCCAACCTCTATCACCATCCGAGCCAGCTTGCCGCCGCCGAGGCCGCGCGCAAAGTGGTTGCGGGGCTGTTCGACGCCTATCGCGGCGATCCGGCGCAGTTGCCCGAGGAATGGCGCGAGGCGCTGCCCGCCGGCGAGCCGGACCACAGCCGCCACATCGCCGATTTCATCGCAGGGATGACCGATCGCTTCGCCATCGCCCGCTATCGCGAGCTGGTGGGGCCGATCGACCTGCCCGAAGGTTTCTGATCGCCGCGACCGGTCGCGGGCGTGCATGACCCCCAAAAGCGAAGGGGCCCCCGATCGGGAGCCCCTTCTTCAGCATCCGCCGTGATGGCTGGCGCGTGTGAGGGGGGGACTAGCGCCCCGCCACCGCCAGCGGATCCGAATTGCCCTGCGGCGCGCGGAACGACACGCGCGTCGTGCCCGAAAAGCCGCTGACCCAGCCGTCGCGCACGACGAGATGGAAGCGGCTGCCGCCGGTCGCGCGCCCTTCGATCACCGTCGCGTCGCCCTTGGGCGTGACGGTGTAGGTGTAGGTGACGCCGTCGCGCGTGAAGGCGCGTTCGGACGCATGCGCGGGCGCAGCGAGGGGAAGCAGGGCGGCGGCGGCAATCAACAGGGTGCGCGACACGATCGTTGGTCCTTCCTTGTGCGGGTCGGTGCCGATCGGCGACCGCCCATGATCCCTTCTTGATCGTGCAGATATGGTGCGGTGCAGCGTAATCGCAAACGCAAAGCGCGCATGGTCAGGTTGCAGCGCGTGCAAGCGATACCCCCGCCCAAAAATGCCGCCGGCGCGCCCGCCGACACAGTTTTGCGACAGACGCGCGTTAGACTTGGTGCATCCCGCAAGAGGATCGAAGGAGCTTGGTCGCCCGTGTCCGATGCTGCTGCCAGTGTTGCGCTGAACCGCTTTGGCCTGGGCGGGCGCCCGGGCGATGATCCCGGCGGCGACCCCCGCCGCTGGCTGACCGCACAGCTCAAGCGCTTTGAACCGCGTCCCGCATCGCTCGACGGCGTGGCGACGAGCATGGCGGTCGTGACGGCCATTCGCGATTATCGCGAGCAGGCGCGGCTGCTGCGTGCCCAGTTCGGTCCCGGCAAGGGCGCGGTGCCGCCGGGCACGACGCCTGCGGCCCCGGCCATGGTCCCGCCGCCGGTGGGGCCGATGCCGGTGGGGCCGATGCCGGCGGGCGCGGCGATGCCGCCGATGACGCCGATGCCGGCACCCGCAGCCGCAGCGGAGAACGATCCGCTGACGCAGCTTCGTCGCGATGCGAACGAGCAGGCGCGCAAATCCTATGTTGCGATGGTCGGCGCGCGTGCGGCGACGGCGGTGATGTCCGACACGCCGTTCATCGAGCGGCTGGTGCATTTCTGGGCCAATCATTTCGCGGTTTCGGCCGACAATATGGAGATGACGGCGCTTGCCGGGACGCTGGAGTTCGAGGCGATCCGTCCGCACGTCCTCGGCCGGTTCGGCGACATGCTCGACGCGGTCGAGCGGCATCCGGCGATGCTCGTCTACCTCAACCAGGCCGAGTCGGTCGGGCCGAACAGCCCCTATGCGCGCCGCGCGGCGGGGCGGGGGCGCGCGCCGGGGCTCAACGAGAATCTGGCGCGCGAAATCCTGGAACTGCACACGCTGGGCGTGCGATCGGGATACAGCCAGGCCGATGTCACCGAATTCGCGCGGGCGCTGACCGGATGGACCGCGGCGGGGATGCGCGGCGGTCGCGACGACGGCAGCGCGCCGGGCAGCTTCCGCTTCGTTGCCGCGCTGCACGAACCCGGCGACCGCATGCTGCTCGGCCGGCGCTTTGCCGAAGCGGGCGAGGCGCAGGCGGCGGCCGTGCTCGACCTGGTGGCGACGCATCCGGCGACCGCGCGCCACATCGCCACCAAGCTGGCCCGCCATTTCGCGGCCGACGATCCGCCGCCGTCGCTGGTCGCGCGGCTGGAGAAGCGCTTTCTGGAGACGGGCGGCGACCTCCCCAGCCTCTATGCCGTGCTGATCGGCGCGGGCGAGTGCTGGGCGCCGGCACCGGCCAAGTTCAAGACGCCGTGGGAATGGACGATCTCGGCGATGCGCGCGCTGGGCACCGACCGGGTGGAGGCGCAGCCGGTGCAGGGGCTGCTCGTCCAACTGGGCCAGCCGGTGTGGAAGCCCGGATCGCCCGCCGGATGGGACGATGTCGCGCCGAGCTGGGCCGGCCCCGACGCGGTGATGCGGCGGGTCGAGGCGGCCCAGCGGCTGGCGCAGCGGCTGCGGAGCCCGATCGACGCGCGTGCGCGGGCGGCGGCACTGTTCCCCGGTGCGCTGGGTGCGACCAGTGCGCAGGCGATCGCACGGGCCGAAAGCCCGGCACAGGCGACGGCGCTGATGCTCGTCACGCCCGAATTCATGCGGAGGTGAAGGCAATGGTCACGCGGCGCAATTTCGTCGCGCTCGGGACGGGCGCATTCGTCACCACGCTGATGGGACCGCGCATGGCGTTTGCGCGCGCGGCGACCGAGCGGCGGTTCGTGTTCATCATCCAGCGCGGCGCGGCCGACGGGCTGGGCATCGTGGCGCCGGTGGGCGACCCCGCCTATGCCCCCGCGCGCGGCGACCTGGCCGCCGATTTCGCGAGCGCGCCGAGGCTCGACGCGATGTTCGCGCTGCACCCGGCGCTGGCGCACATGCTGGATCTTTATCAGGCGAGGCAGCTGCTGTTCGTCCATGCCGTCGCCTCGCCGTACCGGGACCGGTCGCATTTCGACGGGCAGAATGTGCTCGAGACGGGGGGCCTCTCGGCCTACCAGCTCAAGGACGGCTGGATGAACCGGCTGCTGCGGCTGCTGCCCGCCGAGGACAAGGCAATCGCGATCGCCGCGACGGTGCCGATGGCGCTGCGCGGTGCCGCGGAGGTGGCGAGCTATGCCCCATCGTCGTTGCCCGATCCGTCGGACGACCTGCTCGCGCGCGTGACCGCGATGTACGAGGGCGACAGGCAGCTCCACCCGCTGTGGCAGGAGGCGATGGCGACGCGGATGCTGGCCGGCGAGATCGGCGGCGATTCGGGCAAGCGGGCCGTCGATACCGGCACGCTGGCAGCCAAGCTGCTCTCGGCGCCCGGCGGCGCCCGGATCGCGATGATCGAGACCGGCGGGTGGGACACCCATTCGGGCCAGCGCGGGCGGCTGAACGGGCAGTTGAAGGCGCTCGACGCGATGGTCGCGGCGCTCAAGGCGGGGCTGGGGCCGCACTGGGACAATACGCTGGTGGTGGTGGCGACCGAGTTCGGCCGGACGGTGAAGGCCAACGGCACCGGGGGCACCGATCACGGCACGGGATCGGTCGCGATGCTGCTCGGCGGCGCGGTGCAGGGCGGCCGGGTGCAGGCCGACTGGCCGGGGCTGGGGGATGCGGCGCTGTACGAGGGGCGGGATCTGAAGCCTACCACCGCGCTCGACGGGCTGATCGGCGGCGCGCTGGCCGAGCATTTCGGCCTTCCAGCCGCCCGCGTCGCGACGACGCTGTTCGCAGACCCGTCTGCCGCCCGTCCGCTGACCGGACTGATACGCGCATAGCTGCGAAAAAAAGAAAGTATAACGGGCATGCGGTGCAAGATGGTTCCTTGAAACGGCAAGCTACCGCATTTTAAGATTCTATGCTCCAGTTGACACCGGGCAATGGTTCGGGGCTATTGCCCGGCCTTGTCAATCAACTGGGGGGAAACATGGACGCGATACAGCCGAATGACGGCGTTTTGGGGGAAAGCGCGACGATCGAATGTCCATTTTGTGCTGAGCAAATCAGCGCAAAAGCCAAAAAATGCCGTCACTGCGGCGAGACGATCGATGTTGCGATGCGCAAGGCTGAAGAGGCCTTACGCGCCAGCGAGCGTCGTGGTGATGTCTATATGAATAATGCCGTTGTTACGCCGGGTTATTCGCGGCCCCCGAAGAGCCGGGTGACCGCAATTGTGCTAGCGCTGCTGCTAGGCGGCATCGGAATTCACAAGTTCTATCTCGGGCGTGCCGGATGGGGCATCGTTTATCTGCTGTTCTGCTGGACTTTCATTCCCGGGATTGTGGCGTTCGTCGAGGCGATCGTCTATGCCTGCATGAGCGAGGACGCCTTTCATGCCAAATATGGCTGAGTGCTAGCGCGCGGAACCCGGGCGCGCGGGGATCGATCCTGATGGGTGACGAAGGGCGTCTGTTCCGCTACAGCACCGCCCTTCCTTCAACCGCTGGAATGCCCATGACGCTCTATGCTCGTTTCGCCGCGCATCTGAACCTTGCCCTGGATGCGCTCGTCCTCGCCGGCGATCTGCCTGCGGGGCTGGAACGACGCGCGGTCACGGTCGAGCCGCCGCGCGATCCGAGCCATGGCGATCTGGCCACCAACGCCGCGATGGTACTGGCCAAGCCCGCCGGCACCAATCCGCGCGCGCTGGCCGAACTGATCGCGGCCGAACTGCGCAAGATCGACGCGGTCGCTGCGGTTTCGGTGGCGGGGCCGGGTTTTATCAACATGACGCTCACCGACGCGACCTGGCGCGGCGAGCTTGGCGCGATCCGCGACGCGGGTGACGACTACGGTCGCTCGACGGTCGGCAGCGGCGTGACCGTCAACATCGAATATGTCTCGGCCAACCCGACGGGGCCGATGCACATGGGCCATTGCCGCGGCGCGGTGGTGGGCGACGCGCTGGCAAGCCTGCTCGAATATGTCGGGCACAAGGTGATCCGCGAATATTATGTCAACGACGCGGGCGGCCAGGTCGACGTGCTCGCGCGCTCGGCGCACCTGCGTTACCGCGAGGCGCTGGGCGAGGATATCGGCGAGATCCCCGAGGGGCTGTATCCGGGCGACTATCTGAAGCCGGTGGGGCAGCAGCTCGCGGCCGAATATGGCGACAAATATGTCGGCGCGCCCGAGAGCGAGTGGCTGGTGCTGTTCCGCAAGACGGCGGTGGCGGCGATGCTCGTGATGATCAAGGACGACCTGGCGCTGCTGGGCATCCATCACGACCTGTTCTCGTCCGAGGCCGAGCTGCAGGCGGCGGGCAAGCCCGAGGCGGCCGAGGCATGGCTGCGCGAGCGCGGGCTCGTCTATGACGGCGTGCTCGAGGCGCCCAAGGGCGAGACGCCGGAGGACTGGGAGCCGGTCGAACTGCCGCTGTTCCGCGCGACCCAGTTCGGCGACGACCAGGACCGGCCGATCAAGAAGTCGAACGGCAGCTGGACCTATTTCGGCGCCGACCTCGCCTATCACTTCCAGAAGGCGCAGTCGGCCGACCAGCTGATCGACATCTGGGGCGCCGACCATGCCGGCACGGTGAAGCGCATCGTCGCGGCGGTGCAGGCGCTGACCGGCGGCAAGACCAAGTTCGACGTCAAGCTGGTGCAGATGGTGCGCCTGCTGCGCGCGGGCGAGCCGGTGAAGATGTCGAAGCGCGCGGGCAATTTCGTCACGCTGGCCGACGTGGTGCGCGAAGTGGGCAAGGATGTGGTCCGCTTCACCATGCTCACCCGCAAGGCCGATGCGCAGATGGACTTCGACTTTGCCAAGGTGGTCGAGGCGTCGAAGGACAATCCGGTATTCTATGTGCAGTATGCGCATGCCCGCGTCGCGTCGCTGGGGCGCCGGATGGCCGAGGCGGGGATCGCCTGCGCGACGGCCGACCTGTCCCTGCTTGATACGGCCGAGCTGGGGCTGGTGAAGCTGGCGGCGCAGTTCCCGCGCGTGGTGGAAGGCGCCGCAGCGGCGCGCGAACCGCACCGTATCGCCTTTTATCTCTATGACCTGGCGGCGGAACTTCACTCACAATGGAATATGGGCAAGGATGACCCCAGCCGCCGTTTCCTGGTGCCGGAGAACCCTGCGCTGAGCTGTGCGCGGCTTTACCTCGCACAGGCCATCGCGCAGATTATCCGCAATGGTTTGCGTATCATGGGTGTCGAAGCCGTTCAGGAGATGTGAGGCATGACCACCGCCGCCGACGGGAGCGAGATCGACAACGAGCGGCTGCCGTGGCTCGAGACGGTCGAGGAGGAATATGAGGAACGCCCATGGGCGGGCCGCTTCCTGCTGTTCGTCGGGCTGGTCATCGCCGCGATGGCGGCGGTGGGCGGCGGCTGGTACTGGCTGCACCACAGCCGCACGGCGGGCGGCAACGGCGCGCTGATCAAGGCACCCGCGGCGCCGTACAAGATCAAGCCGACCGATCCGGGCGGGATGCAGGTGGAAGGCGAAGGCGATTCGGTCTTTGCCACCAGCCAGGGCGCGCAGACCAACGCGGGCATCAATGTCGGCCGCCTTCCCGAAGCGCCGATCGACGGGCGCAAGGCGGCGAGCCCGTTGCCCGCGGCGACCCCCGCGGCGTCTGCCAAGCTCTCGCTGCCCAAGGCCGCGACGCCGACCGCGCCGGGGAGCAAGACCGTGCTGCGCAACGGCACCGGCGCACCGGTCGCCAGCGCCCCGAGCGGATCGGGCGCGGTGATCCAGCTCGGCGCCTATCCCAGCGAGGGCGCGGCCAATGTGGCGTGGGTCCGCTTTTCGCGCCGCTTCGCCTATCTGGCGGCGCTTGGAAAGTCGGTCGAGCCCGTCGCGCGCGACGGCAAGACGCTCTATCGGTTGCGCGTCAACGCCGGCAGCAACGGCCAGGCGCGCGAACTGTGCGGGCGGCTGAAGGTTGCAGGCGAAAGCTGCTTCATCGCCAATTGAGCCGCGGCCGCCCGGACGATCGCCGTTCGCGGTTTCGCGGCTGCGCGCGCTGGGCTAGGGGAACGCCATGAAACCGGTGATCTTTGGCGTTGCGGGCGCGGCGCTGACCGCGGACGAGCGCGCCTTTTTCCGTGAGGCGAACCCGCTGGGGTTTATCCTGTTCCGTCGCAACTGCGTCGACCGGAAGCAGATGCGCGCGCTGACCGACAGCCTGCGCGACCTGACCGGGCGAAGCGACCTGCCCGTGCTGATCGATCAGGAGGGCGGGCGCGTGGCGCGGATGGTACCGCCCGAATGGCCGGCATTTCCGGCGGGCGAGGCGTTCGCCGCGCTGTATGACACCGCGCCGGTTTCGGCGATCGAGGCGGTGCGCGCCAATGCCGAGGCGTTGGGCACGATGCTTGCCGAGGTCGGCGTCACCGTCGATTGCGCGCCGCTGCTCGACGTGCGGCAACCGGGAAGCTCGGACGTGATCGGCGATCGCGCCTTTGGCGGCGAGCCGATGCGCGTCGCCGCGCTGGGCCGCGCGATGCTGGACGGCCTGCGCCGCGCCGGGGTGGTCGGCGTCGTCAAGCACATGCCGGGGCATGGCCGGGCAAAGGTCGACAGCCACGTCGCCCTGCCGCGCGTCGCCGCATCCGAGGCGGAACTGGCGACCGACCTGGCGCCGTTCGAACGGCTTGCCGATGCGCCGATGGCGATGACCTGTCATGTCGTGTTCGAGGCATGGGACGCCGAACGGCCGGCGACGCTGTCGCCCCGCGTGATCGGCGAGGTGATCCGCGGCCGCATCGGCTTCGACGGACTGTTGATGACCGACGATATCGACATGAAGGCGCTGTCGGGCACGCCGGGCGAGAAGGCCGCGGCGGCGCTGGCGGCGGGATGCGACGTGGTGCTCGATTGCTGGGCGCGGATGGACGAGATGGTGGAGATCGCCGGGCGGATTCCCGATGCCGACGCGGCGTGCCTGACGCGACTGGCGCGGGCGATGGCAAGCGTGGCGGCGCCGGGCGGCGGCGACCGGACGTCGTTCGAGGCGCTGATCGCTCGCCGCGACGCGCTGCTCGCATGTGCCTGACGCGCATTTGCGCCCGCCCGTGACGATCGCCTAGTCTGCGCCGATGAGCGAGGATGCGGGCGACACGTTGACGATCGAGGTCGAGGGCTGGGAAGGGCCGCTCGACCTGTTGCTCGCGCTTGCCCGCAACCAGAAGGTCGACCTGCGCCAGATCTCGATCCTGGAGCTGGTCGAACAGTATCTCGATTACGTGAACCAGGCACGCGCGCTGCGACTGGAGCTGGCGGCCGATTATCTGGTGATGGCGGCGTGGCTCGCCTATCTCAAATCGGCGCTGTTGCTGCCGCGCAATCCCGAGGAGACGCCGAGCCCCGAGGAAATGGCGCTGCGGCTGCAATTGCGGCTGGAACGGCTGAACGCGATGCGCGAGGCGGGCGCGCGGCTGATCGCGCGCGACCGGCTGGGGCGCGACGTGTTTCCGCGCGGAGCGCCGGAGGGGCTGCGCGTGGCGCGTCAGGCGCGGTGGACGGCCGAAATCTATGACCTGATCGCCGCCTATGGCCGGATCAGCGCGCGCACGCGGCCGGTGATGCACGTCGTCGCGCAGCGCGACGTGATGACGCTCGACGCGGCGATCGAGCGCGTGTCGCGGCTGATCGGCACGCGGGTGACGTGGAGCACGATCGAGAGTTTTCTTCCCGAGGATGCCAGCGGCAGCTATCGGCGCTCGGCGCTCGCCTCGTCGTTCGTGGCGGCGCTCGAACTGGCGCGCCAGGGGCGGATCGAACTGCGCCAGCAGTCGCCCTTTGCACCGCTCTATCTGCGCGGGGTGTCGTGACGGGCGCGGCGGCAGATGCGGGCGAGGGCGTCGTCCGCGCGGTCGAGGCGGTGCTGTTCGCCGCCGAACAGCCGATGACGGTTGACGAGATTCGCGCGCATGTGGGCAGCACGGCCGATGTTCGCGGCGCGCTGGCGGTGCTGGCGCGGCATTATGCGGGACGGGGAATCGAACTCGTCCGGCGCGGCGACCGCTGGCACTTCCAGACCGCGCCCGACCTGGCGCATTTCCTGCGCCGCGATCGCGAGGAGACGCGCAAGCTGAGCCGCGCGGGGATCGAGACGCTGGCGATCATCGCCTATCACGAGCCGGTCACGCGCGCCGAGATCGAGGCGATCCGCGGCGTGCAGATCAGCAAGGGCACGATCGACGTGCTGATGGAGGCGGGATGGGTGCGCCCCGCCGGACGCCGCGAGGTGCCGGGCCGGCCGCTGATGTACGCGACGACGCCCGCCTTTCTGAGCCATTTCGGGCTGGCGAGCCGCCGCGACCTCCCCGGGATCGACGACCTGCGCGCCGCCGGGCTGCTCGATCCGGTCGACCTGGCGATGGAGCGGATCGACGCCGGGGAAGATGCGGATGGCGCCGACGACGACGCTGCGGCTAGCGAAACTGTCACGCAAGCCGATTAGGGCGGCGCCCATGCTGCTCGATTCGACGCGGGGGACCGCCGGGGCCGTTGCTCCGGGCGCTGCCGACGCCTAGATAAGCGACGGGGACAAGGAGAAGTCTAATGGGTAGTTTCAGCCTGATGCACTGGATCGTGGTCGGCGTTCTGGCGATCCTCCTGCTGGGCGGTGGTCGCTTTTCGAACATGATGGGTGACGTGGCCAAGGGCATCAAGAACTTCAAGAAGGGCATGGCCGAGGACGACGAGGCGCCCAAGCCAGCCCAGCCGACCCGCATCGAGGGCAAGCCGGCCCCCGAGCCGAGCTATACGCCCGAAGCCGAGCGCGCCCGCGAGGAGCAGCGCTGAACGACAGCCGCCCCGGCCGCCGTGCCGGGGACGAATAGCGCGGCGCGGGGCGCCGGGCAGCCGGCGCGGATCGCGGCGGGTGCCGCATGATGCGAGTGGGATAAGCCGACAGAATGTTCGATATCGCGCCGACCGAACTGCTGCTGGTCGCCGTCGTGGCGCTGGTGGTGATCGGGCCAAAGGACCTTCCCGCCGCGATGCGGGTCGCGGGGAAATGGATCGGGCGCGCGCGCGGCGTCGCGCGGCAGTTCCGTTCGGGCATCGACAACATGATCCGCGAGTCCGAGCTGGCCGAGCTGGAAAAGCAGTGGAAGGCGGAGAACGAGCGGATCATGCGCGAGCATCCCGCGCACAGCCCGGTGACGTCGCCGCTGGGATCGAGCGAGATCGCGGCGCTTCCGGCACCGGTTACCGGCGAAAGCGGCGGCGGGGCGGACGGCGAGCCGCCGGTCGAGACCGTAGCTCCGCCGGTGATCCATCCCGACCCGGCGCCGGTGGCCGCTGCGCCACATTCCGCCGGTCCGGTCGTGGCCGACCCCGCCGCGCCCGGCCCTCACACCCCTTCGACGGAACCGCCGCATCGTGGATGAGATCGACGACACCCAGGCCCCGCTGCTCGAACATCTGATCGAGCTGCGCCGCCGGCTGCTCTGGTCGATCGGCGCGCTGATCGTCGCGTTTGGCGGCTGCCTGTATTTCGCCCGCGCGATCCTGGGATTTCTGGTCGCTCCGCTCAAGCAAGCGGGGCAGGTGACGATCATCAACACCGAGATTTTCGGCGGTTTCCTCGTCGAGGTTAAGGTCGCGTTCTTTGCCGGGCTGATGATCGCGTTTCCGGTGATCGCCAACCAGTTGTGGCAGTTCGTCGCGCCGGGGCTCTATCGCCGCGAGAAGCAGGCGCTGCTGCCCTTCCTGCTCGCGACGCCGGTGCTGTTCCTGGCGGGGGCGGCGATGGCCTATTTCGTCGCGGTGCCGGTCGCGCTCAAATTTCTGCTGGGATTCCAAGGCAATCTGGGCGGAGTTCACCAGCAGGCGCTGCCGGATGTGAACAGTTACCTCAAGTTCGTGATGCAGTTCATCTTCGGCTTCGGGCTGTCGTTCCTGCTGCCGGTGCTGCTGATGCTGCTCGAGCATGCGGGAATCGTCACCTATGAGCAGCTGAAAGGGGCATGGCGCTATGCCGTGGTGGGCGCGGTGGCGATTGCGGCGGTGCTGACCCCGCCCGATGTCGGATCGCAGCTGTTGCTGGCCATCCCGTTGATCGGGCTGTATTTTCTGTCGCTGGTGGCGATCTGGTTCACGCGGCGGCGGCGCGAGCGCGCGGCGGCGGCGGAAGGGCAGGCGGGATGAGCCCGCGCCCCGCCCGGTGCCCGAAGGCGGCGCCGGGGCGGGGCTCAAGCCATTGATTTACTTGGAACGTTCCGCGGTGTTGGCGACGGTGTCGCCCGCCGAGGAGACGTCCTTGCCGACGCCTTCGACGGTGTTGCAGGCGGCGACGAGGAGGGCGCCGGCGAGGGTGGCGCAGGCCAGGATCTTACGCATCGAAATCTCTCCCTGATGAGTGGGCGGACAGGGAATGCGCGACGGGGCGGCTTCGTTCCATGCGCGGACCGAGCGCCTTCAAAACCATGAAAACAAAGGAAAAAGCCCCAAATAGGTGAGGCCCGGAAGCGCCACCGGGGGGGGGGAGGGTTGACGCTTCCGGGCCTTGCTGTTGGATAGCGAGAGCGGGGGGGCAAAAGGTCACTATCCGAAGCTGATAACGGCCTCCGCGATCCCCGGTTCCCCCCAATGCAGATTTTTTTCGGGGATTATGGCGCCGTTGCCGGGAAGTTTCGCGCAATCGCGCGTCGATTTCCGTCGTTGCGGCGCCAAAAGCCGCCGTTCGGCGAACGCCGATGACGCACGCCCTTTTGTCGATGCGCCAGCGTCGATGCGCCAGCCTCGATGCGTCAGATGCGTCAGGGACGCCCGTTGATCGCGATCGTGCTTTCGTAGGCACCGACGAGCGGGTCGTGATGCAGCCGCGTGCGCATCTGACGCGCGAGCCCGCCGATGACGCGGCCATAGCGGCTTTCGAGCAGCGCCTCGAACTCGGGGCTTTCGACCAGCGCGGGCGAGACGACGCGAAGCGTCGCGCGCGCCGGATCGTCGTCGGCGATCTTGAGCGAGATGCGGATCTGCGCGCCGGGATTGCAGCGCATCGCCAGCTCGATGATCTCGGTCAGCAGGAAGGCGACCGCGGTGGCGACGTCCTGGCTGACCAGCACGGGCTCGACATCGAGCGTGATCGCCAGCCGCGTCGAATCGGGCGCGGTCGCGCGGATGTTCGACGCAAGCTCGCCCATCACCGCGCGCAGTTCGAGCCCGCGATTTTCCTCCATCTCGGCATAATGGTGGCGGTGGACGACGGCGAGCGCATCGACGCGCCGCTGGATCGAGGCATAGGCCTCGGCCGCCTCCGGCCCCTGCGCGCCGCGCGCATGGAAGTTGATGAGGCTGGCGATCACCTGAAGGTTGTTCTTGACGCGGTGATGCACCTCGCGCGTCAGCCGCGTCTGGCGCACCAGCCCCTCGGCCAGATCGGCCTCGTGCGCCTGAACGGTGCGGCTGATCTGCTGAAAGGTCTCGCCCAGTTCGCGCAGCTCCTGCGCGGGCACTGCGCCGAAGCGGCGCAGGTCGATCACGTCGCCGGGGTGATAATCGGCGACGCTGGTGCGCAGCCGCCGCATCGGCCGGATGAGCAGGATGTCGACGACGAACCAGCCGATCGCCGCCGCGGCGATCCACATCAGCACGAGCAGCACCGTCGCGATCACCAGCGGCGAGGTGATCGGCGCGATCGGCATCGACATTTCGAGCGTCAGCCCGTCGAGCGACAGCGGCGTGCGCGTCGTGTCGGCGCTTTCGAGCGGGCCGCGCTGCGCCAGCCGGCGCAGCACCAGCCGGTCGTCGCCCTCGACCAGCGCGGCGCCGTAATCGGGGACGAAACCGCTGGGCCGGATGAGCGTGCGCAGCGCGTCGAGCGGGTAGAAGGCGACCGCGCGCGCACCGCTGGTGCCGCCGATATGGAGCGCGAGCCCGGTATCGTTGAGCACGGCGTCGACCTGTGCCGGGCGCAGCGCCGCGCGGTTGCCGGCGTCGAAGCGCTGGCCGCAGAGCAGCCGCCCGCGCGCGTCGAACACCGCGAAGCGCACCCCCGACTGGGTGGCGAAGGTGCCGACGAGGCGCGTGCAGGCGGGCGCGTCGCGCGGATCGGCCTCGAGCGCGGCGAGCCCCTCGCCGAGCTGCGCGACCTGGGCGCCGAGCATGTTCTGGGCGATGCTGGCGCTTTCGTTCGAGATGGCGGCGAGCTGTTCGCGCGATTCGGTGCTGGCGTGGCGCGTCGTCTGGATCGTGATGAGCAGCGCGATCAGCGCGAGCGGAAACAGCGCGCCGACGAGGATCAGGAAAACCTTGGCCCCGGTCGACATGCGCGCCATCGCCACCGCGAGCCCGGTCGGTTGCCGCTGCGGTTCGGAATCGCCCATGCCGGCGCCGGTCAGTCCAGCTTTTTCAGGAGGTCGAGAAGATCGTCCGGGACGCTTTCGCCCAGCGTCTCGTCATAGGCGCGGCGCAACGCGGCGCCGACATCGCGACCGGGCTTGCCGGCATCCGTTCCGCGCTTGGTTTTCGGCGGCTGCTTCGTCTGGTCTTTTGCGGAACGCACCAATTCCCCCCTGAGCACCCGGCGACCCCGAGCCTCGGATAATGAACGACGGTTTCCGGACGTCGGGCGTCCGATTAGCGCCATGACGCCACAGTGCAAGCCGTTTGGCAAAGCCCTTGTGCGTCCCGACGCTGGCCATGAAACCAAATAGCGCCTCGATTGTTCCACAGCCGATGCGAAATCCGGGGAGGGGCTCCTTCGGACTGCAGAATGGATTGCCAAGGAACGGCGTGGGGGCGCAAGATGCCCCACGCGCCCACGAAGGAGAACGTACCGCTTATGTCGCTTGGACAGCAACTTGCGCCGCATCTTCCGCTGCTCCGCCGCTATGCGCGCGCGCTGACGGGAAGCCAGGCGGAAGGCGACCGTTATGTGCGCGCCGCCCTGGAGGCGATCGTCGCCGCACCCGACCAGTTTCCCCGCGACGTCGAGCCGCGGCTGGGCCTGTATCGCACCTTTCAGGCGATCTGGCAGTCGACCAACCTCGATGCCGAGGCGCAGGGCGAGGAAGGCGTCGCCGACGCCGAATCGATCGCGCGGCGCCGGCTGGCGCGGCTGACCCCGTTGTCGCGGCAGGCGCTGCTGCTGACGACGGTGGAGGGGTTCAGCCTCGAGGATGCCGGATATCTGATCGAGACCGATGCCGACGCGGTCGGCGATCTGGTCCGCGAGGCGGTTTCGGAGATCGAGCGCCAGACGCGCACGCGCGTGATGATCATCGAGGACGAGCCGCTGATCGCGATGGATCTGGAACAGATCGTCCGCGATCTGGGCCATGACGTGACCGGCGTGGCGGTGACGCGCGACGAGGCGGTGGCGCTGGCGATGGAGGACCGGCCGGGGCTGGTGCTCGCCGACATCCAGCTTGCCGACGACAGTTCGGGCATCGACGCGGTGAAGGACATCCTCGCGCAGTTCAGCGTGCCGGTGATCTTCATCACCGCCTTCCCCGAACGGTTGCTGACCGGCGAGCGGCCCGAGCCGACCTTCCTCATCACCAAGCCGTTCCAGCGCGAGACGGTCAAGACGACGATCAGCCAGGCGCTGTTCTTTGACGAGGCCACCGTTCCGGCCTGACGACGAAAAAATTCCGGCGCGGGTTCCAACGGATACGGACCCAAAACGGTGTTGGGGGGTTGATGTCGGCATGGCTGACCAGAACGACCCCATTCACCTGTCGCCCAATCGGGCCCGCGCCGGATCGACGCCGCACATGGTTCGATATGTGCTGGGGTTCGGGCTGGCGCTGGTCATCATCGCCTTTGCCATCATCGTCTGGTCGTGACGGCGGTGACGGCGATGCAGACGGCGCTTGCCGCCGGCCCAACCCTGACCCGCGCCCCGGCCGCGACTGCGATCGCGGCACGCGCAACCGAACGGGATCGAATGACCGACGACGACACCCCCGAAAATCGTGCGCCCGGCGGGGAGACGGCGCCCGAGGAACAGGATGCGCCGACGGCCGCACCGCATGTTTCGCTTTCCGACCCCGAATTCAAAAAGCAGCTCGCGCTCGTCATCCCGCATCTGCGCGCCTTTGGCCGGTCGCTGTCGGGAAGCCGCGATCTGGCCGACGACCTGGTGCAGGAGACGCTGCTGAAGGCATGGGCCGCGCGCAAGCGGTTCCAGGCCGGCACCAACATGCGCGCCTGGACCTTCATCATCCTGCGCAACCTGTATCTGAGCCAGATGCGCCGCGCGCGCTTCAAGGGCGAGTGGGACGACCTGGTCGCCGACCGGCTGCTCGCCGCGCCCGCGAGCCAGGACCGGCATGTCGAGCTTTCGGACATGCAGCGCGCGCTGCTCCACCTGCCGCAACCGCAGCGCGAGGCGCTGATCCTGGTGGGCGCGGGCGGCTTTGCCTATGAGGAGGCCGCCGAGATCTGTCAGGTCGCGGTGGGCACGATCAAGAGCCGCGTCGCGCGCGGCCGCGTCGCGCTCGAGGCGCTGCTGAGCGAAGGGCAGTTGCCGTCGCGGCGATCGAGCCAGAAGAACCCCGACGGCAAGAGCGCGCTCGACACGATCATGGGACAGGTGGAGGAACTCAGCCGCGATCGCTGAT
>JAFABD010000171.1 GCA_023426225.1 Pseudomonadota bacterium
TGCTCGCCCAGGGCGGCGCCGCGCTCGTCATCGACTATGGCTATTCGGGGCCGGCGATCGGCGACACGCTCCAGGCGGTGCGCGACCATCGCTATGCCAATCCGTTCGACGCCCCGGGCGAGGCCGATCTCACCGCGCATGTCGATTTCGGCACGCTGCGCGAGGCGGCGGAGGCCGAGGGGCTCGTCGTCCACGGCCCCGTTCCGCAGGGCGAGTTCCTGAAGATGCTGGGCATCGACGCGCGGACGATGGCGCTCGCGCACCGCGCGCCCGATCAGGCCGAACGGCTCGCGGCCGAACGCAACCGGCTCGTCGCGCCCGACCAGATGGGCGACCTGTTCAAGGTGATGGCGATCACCGCCCCCGGCTGGCCGGTGCCCGCGGGCTTTGACTGAGCCGTCCGTCCTCCTGCGCGACGCGGTGCCCGCCGACGGTCCCGCGCTCGCGGCGATGGCGCGGCGCTGCTTCGCCGAAACCTTCGGCACGCTCTACCGCGCGTCCGATCTCGCCGCCTTTCTCGACGAGGCGTTTGGCGCCGCGGGGCTCCCCGCCCAGCTCGACGATCCCGCATATGCCGTGCGGCTGGCGGAGGCGGACGCGGCGATCATCGGCTATGCCAAGATCGGTCCCGTCGGCTTTCCGGGCGACTGGGGCGACGACGCCTTCGAACTTCACCAGCTCTATGTCCTCGGCCCGTGGCAGGGCAGCGGCGTCGCCGCCCGGCTGATGGACTGGGCGATCGCGGGTGCCCGCGCGCACGGGGCGCGACGGCTGGTGCTCAGCGTCTATATCGACAATCATCGCGCCCAGCGTTTCTATGCGCGCTACGGCTTTCGCGAAGTCGGCCGGTACGGCTTTCGCGTCGGCGAGCAACTGGACGACGATCGCATCTGGAGCCTCGATCTGTGAACGAAGTGGCGGCACCCGCACCCGATATCGAAGTGTTTCGCGCACATGCGCTCGACGGCGTCGCGCACGGCTTTCTCGGGCGGCGCGGCGGCGTGTCGACGGGGGCGGTCGCGGGGCTCAACGTCGGCACCGGCACGGCCGACGATCCCGATCATGTCGCCGAAAACCGCCGCCGCGCGCGCGAGGCGGTGCGGTCGGGCGCGCGGCTGGTGACGCTGTATCAGGTCCATTCGGCCGATGCCGTCGCGGTCGTCGCGCCGTTCGAAGAGGCGCTGCGCCCGCGCGCCGATGCGCTCGTCACCGATCGGCCGGGGCTCGCGCTCGGCATCCTCACCGCCGATTGCGCGCCCGTGCTGCTCGCCGATCGCGAGGCCGGTGTCGTCGGTGCCGCACATGCGGGGTGGAAGGGCGCGATCGGCGGCGTCACCGATTCGGCGATCGTCGCAATGGAGGCGCTGGGCGCACAGCGCGAGCGGATCGCCGCCGCGGTCGGCCCGTGCATCGCGCGCGCCAGCTACGAGGTCGATTCGGAGTTCTTCCGCCGCTTCTGCATCGCCGACCCCGAAAACGAGCGCTTCTTTACCGAGGGCCGGCCCGAGCATTTCCAGTTCGATCTCGAGGCCTATGTCGCGCACCGCCTCGCCGCGGCCGGGCTGCGGACGATCGAGATGCTCGGCCAGGACACCTATAGCCAGCCCGATCACTTCTTCAGCTTCCGTCGCGCCACGCATCGCGGCGAGGCCGATTATGGGCGCCAGATCAGTATCATCGCGCTCTAGGCGCCGCGCCTCCCCCTCACCGTTTCCGCCGTTTCCCCGCCGCCCGGCCGCTCCGGGCGGCGTTCGTGCGCCTGTGCGCTTTCGTGTGTCGTTTTGGTGACTTGACAGCGCGCCCTTTTGAATATGGTATTTGGTATACCAAAAAAGAGGGGCGCATCGATGAAGAACCGGACCAGCCGCATTCGCGCGTTACTGCTCGTGACCTGCCTTGGCTTCCCTGTGGCCGCCATGGCGCAACAGGCACCCGCCACCACCCCGACGCCGGACGCGGCCGCCACGCCCGAGGCGAACGCAGGCCCCGAGGCGACGGCGGCGCAGGACGATGCCGGCGGCATCGTCGTCACCGGCTCGCGCATCCGCCGCAGCGCCGCCGACAGCCCGGCGCCGCTCGCGATCATCGATGCCGAACAGATCCGCACGGTGGGCAGCCAGCAGATCGCCGACGTGGTCAACCAGCTTCCGGCGCTCGCGGTCACGCTCACCAACCAGACGAGCAACCTCGCCGGCAACGCGGGCATCAACGCGCTCGACCTGCGCGGCATGGGCACGCAGCGCACGCTCGTCCTCGTCGATTCGCGGCGTCAGGTGCCCGCGATCCCCGGCACCTCGGCGGTCGACGTGTCCAACGTGCCGTCGAGCCTGGTCGAGCGCGTCGAGGTCGTCACCGGCGGCGCCTCGGCGCTCTATGGTGCCGATGCGGTTGCGGGCGTCGCCAACTTCATCCTCAAGCGCGACTATCAGGGCACCGACGCCAATGTGCGCTACAGCCAGTCGACGCGCGGCGACCTCACCACCTACAGCTTCGATCTGCTTCAGGGCGTCAATTTCGGCGACGGGCGCGGCAACGTCACCGCCTATGCCTTTTTCGAAAGCCAGCCCGACATGGTCTCGGGCGCCGATCGGCCGTGGACCGCGCGCGGCTATCCCTTCTACACCCGTCCGGCGGGCAGCACCGCGAAATATTACATCTCGGACGGCAACTACAACATCAACACGGCGGACGCGCCCCAGGTGATCCTCGGCGGCAAGCTCTATGCGCTCAACGCCGACGGCTCGCTGCGCAATCCGGTGCTCGGGCCGAGCGGTTTCACCAACGCCTCGCCGGTCAAGCTGGCCAACGACGGCCAGGCGCTCGGCACGCTGGTCACCGACGGCGGCGAGTATAACGGCCGCTACGACGGCTGGCTGCTCAGCGTGCCGTCCGAACGCTTCAACAGCCGCGTCAGCGCGCATTACGACTTCAGCCCGGCGTTCAAGCTCTTCGCCAACGGCACCTTCGCCTACAACACGGCGAAGTCGGCCTATCTCCAGATGACCTCGTTCGGCAGCGAACAGGTGCCCGCCGACAGCCCCTTCATCACCCCTGCGATCCTTGCGGCGAACGGCGGGCCGCTCACCAATGGCGGCCTCTATTTCGCGCGCCGCTTCACCGAACTGCCCCGCCCCGTCACCGAATATCGCCGCCGGCTGTTCCAGGCGACGGCGGGCGCCGAAGGCGACTTCAGGCTGTTCGGCAAGGCGTGGAACTATTCGGCCTATTACACCTATGGCGAGACGCAGCAGAAGATCCGCGACGTCAACGCCACCGCCTATGGCCGCTGGCGGCTCGGGCTCGATTCGACCACCGGCCCCGGCGGCGCCGCGGTGTGCCGCAGCACGCTGACCGACCCGAACGACGGCTGCGTCGCGCTCAACCCGCTGATGCCGCTCACCCAGAAGATGATCGACTACATCACCTATACGTCGAGCTGGTCGACCTCGAAAATGACGCAGCAGGTGGCGTCGGGCTATGTCTCGGGCGGGCTGTTCGACCTTCCCGGCGGCACCGTCCAGGCGGTGCTCGGCGGCGAATATCGCCACGAAAAGAACGATATCGGCGCGGTTCCCGAATATGATCCCGCCAGCCCGCGCTACGATCCGACGATCGGCACGGTGCAGACCGCGCTGGTCGGCAAATATCACGTCAAGGAAGTGTTCGGCGAGCTGCACGTCCCGCTGCTGCGCAACACGCCCTTCTTCGACACGCTGTCGGTCGACGGCGCGCTGCGTTTCTCCGACTACAGCACCGCCGGCACCACCACGACGTACAAGTTCGGCGGCGAATGGGCGCCCGTCCACGACGTCCGCTTCCGCGCCACCTATGGCCAGGCGGTGCGCGCGCCCAATATCGGCGAGCTCTATACCGCCAGCAGCATCTCGGGGCTGTGGGTCACCGATCCGTGCAACACCTACAACCTCGCCAACCGAATCGACCGTACGCAATACACCGCGGCGAACTGCGCGATCCTCAACCCGTCGGACAAGACGACCTACTGGAACTATCGCGACATCATCTCGCGCGGCAATCTGGGTCTGAAGCCCGAAACGGCGAAGACGCTGACGCTTGGCGTCGTGGTCCAGCCGCGCTTCGTCCGGCGGCTGTCGGTGGCGGTCGACTATTACAATATCGACCTGCGCAACGCGATCGACGCCTTCGGCGCCCAGACGATCATCAACAAGTGCGTCGATCAGCCGACGCTCGCGAACCAGTTCTGCCCGCTCGTCGGCCGCGACGCCAAGGGCAATATCCAGAACGTCATCACGCAAAAGCTCAACCTGTCGAAATATCTGACGCGCGGCATCGACTTCGCGGTCAACTACAGCCTGCCGCTCGCCGATCTGGGCCTCGGGCCCAGGTCGGGCACGCTCGCGATCGACGCCAACTACACGCGCCTGCTCAAGCGTGAATACACGCTCGATCCCACCGATCCCTCGACCATCTCCGAATATGCCGGGGTGTTCGGGTCGCCCAAGTGGAAGGGCGTCGTGCGGACCTCGTACAACCGCGACAATTTCGGCGTGACCTGGACGCTGCGGCACTTCTCGCCGATGCGGCCCACCACCACCACCACCGCGGACCGCTACGAAAAGATCTACACGCCCAACGTGTTCTACAACGACTTCTTCGCCTGGGTCCGCCTCACCGATCAGCTCGAGCTGTCGGGCGGCCTCAACAACGCGTTCGACCGCGCGCCGCCGCGCATCCCGGGCGCCGAGGCGGGCGGCGCCAACTTCGAATCGACCTACACTGCGGGCATGTACGACACGATCGGCCGTACCGTGTTCGTCGGCCTGCGCCTGCGCAAATAACCGCCGAGCGGGGGCGCCCCGTCGCGGGCGCTCCCGCCGCTCTCCCGCCCGCCGCTCTCCCGGCCGCTGCCGCGCGGGCGGTCGCCAGGCCGTTGGATTGCAACGATCCCGTGCCGCCCGGCGTTGCCGCTCGCCGATTGCGCCCGGGGCCGGATCGCCCCTATGGTTGCAGGTGAAACCATCTGCGGGCGCATGCCCATTGGAGAGCGATTGCATGACCGACGAAACCGAAGCCGAGCTGAGCGGCACCACCCCGCGTCGCCGCCCCCGCCCCGACATCGATACGGTCGGCGACCGCAAGCTCCGGCCCGCCACGCTGATGATGGGCCACGGCTATGACCCGATGCTGTCGGAAGGCTCGCTCAAGCCCCCGATCTTCCTCACCTCCACCTTCGTCTTTCCCAACGCGGCGGCGGGCAAGCGTCATTTCGAGGGCGTGACCGGCAAGCGCCCGGGCGGCGCCGAGGGCCTCGTCTATTCGCGCTTCAACGGCCCGAACCAGGAGATTCTCGAGGATCGTCTGGCGATCTGGGAAGAGGCCGAGGACGCGCTCGCCTTCTCCTCGGGCATGTCGGCGATCGCCACGCTGTTCCTGTCGATGGTCAAGCCCGGCGACACGATCGTCCATTCGGGGCCGCTCTATGCCGCGACCGAGACGCTGATCGCGCGCATCCTCGGTCGCTTCGGCATCCACTGGCTCGACTTCCCGGCGGGCGCCACGCGCGAGGAGATCGACGCGGTGCTCAGCAAGGCCGCGACCGGCAACGTCGCGCTGATCTACCTCGAAAGCCCCGCCAACCCGACCAACGCGCTCGTCGACGTCGAAGCCGTCGCCGCCAGCCGCGACGCGATCTTCAAGGGCGACAACAAGCCGCCGATCGCGATCGACAACACCTTCCTCGGCCCGCTCTGGGCCAAGCCGCTCAAGCACGGCGCCGACATCGTCGTCTATTCGCTCACCAAATATGCCGGCGGCCATTCGGACCTTGTCGCGGGCGGCGTGCTGGGGTCGAAGGCGCACATCAACACCATCCGGCTGATGCGCAACACGATCGGCACGATCTGCGACCCCAACACGGCCTGGATGCTGCTGCGCAGCCTCGAAACGCTCGAACTGCGCATGAGCCGCGCGGGCGAGAATGCCGCCAAGGTGTGCGAGTTTCTGGCGGCGCACCCGAAGGTGGAAAAGGTCGGCTATCTCGGCTTCCTCGACCGCGGCGACGATCATCGCCAGGCCGACATCTATCGCCGCCACTGCACCGGCGCGGGCTCGACCTTCTCGCTCTACCTCAAGGGCGGCGAGAAGGAGGCGTTCGCCTTCCTCGATTCGCTCCGGATCGCCAAGCTGGCGGTCAGCCTCGGCGGCACCGAGACGCTGGCGAGCCACCCTGCCGGGATGACGCACCTGTCGGTCCCCGAAGCCCGCAAGGCCGCGCTCGGCATCACCGACAACCTCGTGCGCATCTCGATCGGCGTCGAGGACGCCGACGACCTCATCGCCGACTTCGAGGAAGCGCTGAAGGCGGTGTAAGCCCCGGCTCGCCGCCCGCGCCCCGTCGGGGCCGGGCGGCGGCGCTGCCTCACCCCCACAACCGCGCGCGATACGCCGCGAAGCAGCGTTCGCCGCAGGTCAGGCGGATCAGCGCGCCCTCGGCCATCGCGGTCGCCCGGCGCGGGTCCTCGGCCACCGCCGGGCGGATCGCCTCGCGGTTCCAGTCCTCGCTGTGCTTGACGTCGAGCACCGCGTGCAACGTGAAATAGCGCGCCTCCCTCGCGCTCAGCCCCACGCGCTTCAGCCCCTCGGCGACCATCGCCGAGCGCCCCGGCGCCGTCAGTTCGATCGCGCCCAGCGCGCCCACCGAATGCCAGGCATAGCGGCGGTTGGTCGCCATCGCGGTCATCGCATTGGCGAGCGCCAGGCTCTCCCACACCGTGTTCTCGATCACCGGCTCGACCGCCAGCGTATCGACGAGCGCGTCGAGCATCGGCCCGTGCATCCCCTTTTCGGCGCCGTGCCCCATCTCGTCCCAGTAATTGCGCGCGAGTTCCAGCTTCGGCCGCGTCGGCAGCTTCACCTGCGTCATCGCGACCAGGTCGTCGAACCCGGCCTCGCCCGCCGCCTCCTGCTCGAAGAACCAGCGCAACTGGTCGCGGTCGGCGGTCGTCGCCAGCCAGGGGAACAGCGGGTCGCCCTGCCCCGGCCCGTCGGCCTTCAGCGCCTCGAACCAGGCGACGAAACCGTCCGGGTCGGTCGGCGCCTCGGCGGCGCGCGGCGCGATCTCGGCGCGCAGCTCCTCGATGAAGCCGCCTTCCAGCCGCACCATCCGCATGTCGCGCTCCAGCCGGCGCTGCCAGTCGTCGGTCGGGAATTGCGGGGCCAGCCGCTCGCGGTTCCAATGGGCGAGCCCGCGCTGGAAACTGTCCGTGCGGAACTGCGACGCCGCGGCCCGCGCGGTGTCCTCATATCGGGTTGCCATGTTCTGTGTTTCTCCTGCTGTCCCGAAAAACCAGCAGGCACAGGGGGTTGTTCCGCCGCCCCGCCCCGGCGGCACCGGGGCGGGGCATGGCGCGACGCGCGATCAGTCGCCGCCGATGCGCTCGATATCGGCGCCGACGCCCTGCAACTTCTCCTCCAGCCGCTCATAGCCGCGGTCGAGGTGATAGATGCGGTTGACCTGCGTCTCACCCTCGGCGGCCAGCCCGGCGAGGATCAGGCTCATCGACGCGCGCAGGTCGGTCGCCATCACCTGCGCGCCCACCAGCCGCTCGACGCCGCGCACCACCGCGGTGCGGCCGCGCACCTGGATGTCGGCGCCCATGCGCGTCAGCTCGGGGACGTGCATGTAACGGTTTTCGAAGATCGTCTCGGTCAGCACGCTCGCGCCGTCGGCCTTGCACAGCATCGCCATGAACTGCGCCTGCATGTCGGTGGCAAAGCCCGGATAGGGCGCGGTCGAAAGCGTCAGCGGCCCCAGCCGATCATCGGCGGTGATACGCACCGAATCGGGGCCTTCGGCGATCGTCACGCCCGCCTCGGCGAGCGCTTCCAGCGTCGCGCGCATGTCCGACGCGCATGCGCCGATCAGTTCCAGGTCGCCGCCGGTGATCGCCGCGGCGCAGGCATAGCTGCCCGCCTCGATCCGGTCGGGCATCACCGCGTAATTGGCGCCGTGCAGCCGGTCGCGCCCCTGGATCTCCAGCCGTTCGGTGCCGATCCCCGCGATCGCGGCGCCCATCGCGACCAGCATGTTGCACAGGTCGACGATCTCGGGCTCGCGCGCCGCGTTTTCCAGCACCGTGGTGCCCTTGGCGGTCACCGCGGCCATCACCGCATTCTCGGTCGCGCCGACCGACACCACCGGGAAATGGAACCGGCCGCCCGCCAGCCGCCCGCCGGGGGCACTCGCCTTCACATAGCCCGCGGCGAGCTCGATCTCGGCGCCCATCGCCTCCAGCGCCTTCAGGTGCAGGTCGATCGGGCGGTTGCCGATCGCGCAGCCGCCGGGCAGCGACACCGTCGCCTCGCCCATCCGGCCGAGCAGCGGGCCGAGCACCAGGATCGACGCGCGCATCTTGCGCACGATGTCATAGGGCGCGACGGTCGAGGTCATCCGCGCGGCGTTGATCGTCATCACGCGGCCGAAATCGGACGGGCGCGTGCCCTCGATCGTCGTCGATGCCCCCAGCACGTTGAGCAGGTGGCCAAAGCTGTCGACATCGGCCAGCCGCGGCAGGTTGCGCAGCGTGACGGGCTCGTCGGTGAGCAGCGCGCAGGGCAGCAGCGTCAGCGCGGCGTTCTTCGCGCCCGAAATGGCGATCTTGCCCGAAAGGCGGTTACCGCCGCGAATGAGAATCCGGTCCATCCGGCCGGCTTTACCCACTCGCGCCGCCCACGCAAGCACCCCCCGCAAAACTCCTTCGCGTCGGCGAAGGCGTGCGGCGCGATGCCGCGCCCGCGTCAGCCGTGATCAGGCCTTTTCAAGCGTGCATTGCAGCGGGTGCTGGTTCTGGCGGGCGAAGTCGATCACCTGCGAAACCTTGGTCTCGGCGACTTCATAGCTGAACACCCCGCACACGCCGACACCGCGCTGGTGGACGTGCAGCATCACGCGCGTCGCTTCCTCCAGGTCCATCCGGAAAAAGCGCTGGAGCACCAGCACGACGAACTCCATCGGGGTATAGTCGTCGTTGAGCATCAGCACGCGATAGGGCGTGGGTTTCTTGGTGCGCGCGCGCGTGCGCGTGGCCACCCCGACCGAGGGGCCAAGCCCGTTCCCCTCGCCGTCGCCGTCTTCGGCCATTCGGATCTGCCGCGTCACCAACTCAACCATAGGGGGCTGAAAATATGGCTTCCGCCTGCACGAGGCAAGGCGCCGCGCGCATGCCCCGCGATAACTTGCGCCGCTTTCCGCCCCGCCGACCCGGCCCCGGGGCGGCCCCGGGCGGCAAGATGGACGGACGGGCGGGTGGGCGATGCCCTCGCGATCCGGCCCGCGCACGAAAAAGGGCGGCCGTCGCTTCCGGACGGCCGCCCCTTTCCGATCGGCGCAAGGCCGGGCGCGTTACGCGACCTGCTTGGCCTTTTCCATCGCAACCGCGACGCGGCTCGAAATCGGCTGCGCGGCGTCGCCGGCCAGCTTGAGCATCGCTTCGGTCTGCTTCGAGGCTTCGGCGACATAGGCGTCGAACGCGCCGCGCACGAAATCGCTCTGAAGCTTGAAGAACTCGGTCGGCGACTTGGCGGTGGCGAGCGTCTTCAGCGCGGCGGTCGCGTTCTCGAACGACTTGCGGCTGTATTCGGCCGCTTCCTGGCCCAGCGTCTCGAGGCCCTTGGCCGCAATGCGACCCGACTCGACGACGGCTTCCAGGTTGCCCTTGGCGAACTCGTTCGCGTCCTCGACCAGCTTGCCCGACTTCTCAAACATCGACTTCGCCTTCTCGTTCCAGTCCGCGAACATGGCCTGCGCCTTCGCGGTGTTGTTTTCGATCGTGGTTTCCATGGTGCTCACTTCCTTCGGGGTGGCGCCGGCAACCGCCTCCTCCACGGCGGCGGCTTCGTTGACGGTCTCGTCTGCGGGGTGCGCAGCGACGATCGGAACCGGCGCGGCGCTGTCGGGAGCGGACTCCACTGTTTCCGGGACTGTTGCTTCCTGCTTCGCGATCACCGGCGAAACGACGGGCGGGACGGGCGCGGTCGGCGCCGGTTCCGCCGCCGGGGCGGGCGCGGGCGCTGCCAGGACGGGCGGAATATTGCCGTCGAGCAGGTCCGGCGCGCGCTTTTCATCGGCGGGCGCGGCAACAAGCTTGGCCTTGGGCACGGGCGTTTTCCTGACGCGCACGTTGGGCTTCGGTTCGGACGCGGGCTTCGCCGCGCCGGGCTTGGGTCCCTTGCTTGCCATCTGACTCGGTCCCTGGCTTAGTTGTTGCACCGCAGCATGTACGCGATCGGGAAGTCGAATTCAAGATGTCACATTGTGCGCCGCACAAAATTTGATCTGCGACAACGTTACGTTAGCGTTACCGCAGCCGTACATAGCTGCCCGGCGCGTCCTCGATCGCGGCGAGTTTTCCGTTACCCGGAATTCGTGACCCTTTTGCGTCGATTTTCTTGTCGTCGACTTGGGTGATCCAGTCGATCCAGTCGGGCCACCAGCTCCCGCGCGTCTCCTTGGCGCCCGCCAGAAAGTCGTCGAGCGTGTCGACCTTGGCGTCGTTGGTCCAATATTGGTATTTGCCCGCCGAGGGCGGGTTGACCACGCCCGCGATGTGCCCCGATCCCGCCAGCACGAAGCGCAGCGGCCCCTGGAAATGCTGCGTGATCTTCCACACCGATCGCGCCGGCGCGATATGGTCCTCGCGCCCCGCCTGGATATAGGTGGGCACGGTGATCCGCCGCAGGTCGATCGGCGTGCCTGCGATCGCGATCGCGCCGGGCACCACCAGCTTGTTGTCGCGATAAAGGTCGGTCAGATAGCTCAGGTGCCACGCCGCGGGCAGGTTGGTATAATCCGAGTTCCAATAGAGCAGGTCGAACGGGGCATAGTCCTTCCCCATCAGATAGTTGCTCGTCACATAGTTCCAGATCAGGTCGCGGCCGCGCAGCAGGTTGAACGTCGCCGCCATGTATCGCCCGTCGAGGAACCCGTCGGTGCCCAGGCTGCGGATCAGCGCAAGCTGGTCGTCGTCGACGAACATGCGCAGGTCGCCCGCCTCCGAAAAATCGACCTGTGCGGTAAAGAAGGTCGCGCTGCGCACCTTGTCGGCCTGGCCGCGCGCCGCCAGCAGCGCCAGCGTCGCCGCCAGCGTCGTGCCCGCGACGCAATAGCCGATCGCGTGGACGCCCTCGACGTCGAGCAGGTCGCGCACCGTGTCGATCGCGTCGATCTGCCCCTGCTCGACATAATCGTCCCACGTCACCCCGGCCATGCTCGCATCGGCCGACTTCCACGACACGACGAACACGGTGAAGCCCTGCTCGACCGCCCAGCGGATGAAGCTCTTCTCGGGATTGAGGTCGAGGATGTAGTAGCGGTTGATCCACGGCGGGAAGATGACGACCGGCGTCGCGTACACCTGCTCGGTCGTCGGCGCGTACTGGATCAGTTCGTACAGCGGGGTGCGCTTCACCACCTTGCCCGGCGTCACCGCGATGTTGCGCGCCAGCGCAAAGGCGCTCGCGTCGGTCTGCGTGAGCTGTCCCTTGTTGAGGTCGGCGAGCATGTTCTGCAGCCCCTTCAACAGGCTCTCGCCGCGCGTCGCGACCGCCTTCTCGATCACCTCGGGGTTGGTCGCGGGAAAGTTGGTCGGGCTGATCGCGTCGATCAGCCCGCGCGTCGCAAAGCGGATCTGCTCGTGCTGGCGCGCGTCGAGCCCCTGCAGCGATTCGACGCTGCGCTCCAGATGCTCGGCGATGACGAAATAGCTCTGGCGCAGAAAGTCATAGATCGGCTCGTCGCGCCATTGCGGCGCCTTGAACCGCCGGTCGGCCGCCTGTTCGGGCGTCTCGACAAAGGGCCCGGCGCGCTCGGGGTCGAGGAAGCGCTGCCACAGGTCCATCGTGTCCGCCCAGAATCCCGCCGTCGCGCGCAGCGCCGGGGTCGGGTCCATCAACGGGCCGAACGGCGGCGCGGCGGGCGCCGACTGGGCGATGTCGAGCCCGGCTTCCAGCATCATCTGCTGCGCGCGGCCCAGGATCCAGGTCCAGTGCTGCAGGTCTTCGAGGCTCGGCAGCTTGGTCGTCATCGTTTCGGCCATGCGAACATCCCCCTGATATGAGGCCCTTACTCCATAACGGCCATTGCGTCATTCCCGTAGCGACAAACTTGGCCTAGAACGTCGACACGACGCAAAGCCGCGTCGCAACCCAGTTGAGCGAGATCGAAATGTCCGAGGAGTTCTACCGCATCAAGCGTCTGCCCCCCTATGTCATCGCGGAAGTGAACGCGATGCGGGCGGCCGCGCGAGCGGCGGGCGAGGACATCATCGACCTCGGCATGGGCAATCCCGACCTGCCGCCGCCGCCGCACGTCATCGAAAAGCTGTGCGAGGTCGCGCAGAAGCCCGATGCGCACGGCTATTCGGCGTCAAAGGGGATTCCCGGCCTGCGCCGCGCCCAGGCCAATTATTACGGCCGCCGCTTCGGGGTCGATGTCGATCCCGATACCGAAGTCGTCGTGACGATGGGGTCGAAGGAGGGGCTGGCCAGCCTCGCCACCGCGATCACCGCGCCGGGCGACGTCATCCTCGCGCCCAACCCCAGCTACCCGATCCACACCTTCGGCTTCATCATCGCGGGCGCGACGATCCGCGCGGTGCCGACCACGCCCGACGAGCGCTATTTCGCCAGCCTCGAACGCGCGATGAACTTCACCGTGCCGCGCCCCAGCGTGCTCGTCGTCAACTATCCGTCGAACCCGACGGCGGAGACGGTCGACCTCGCCTTCTACGAACGCCTCGTCGCCTGGGCGCGCGAGAACCAGGTGTGGATCCTCTCGGACCTCGCCTATTCCGAGCTCTATTATGACGGCAAGCCGACGCCCTCGATCCTCCAGGTGCCCGGCGCCAAGGACGTCGCGATCGAGTTCACCTCGCTGTCCAAGACCTATTCGATGGCGGGCTGGCGCATCGGCTTCGCGGTCGGCAACAAGCGGCTGATCGCGGCGATGACGCGCGTGAAGTCCTATCTCGACTATGGCGCCTTCACCCCGATCCAGGCCGCCGCGTGCGCCGCGCTCAACGGGCCGCAGGACATGGTCGAACAGAACCGCCAGCTCTACCACAAGCGCCGCGACGTGCTGGTCGAAAGCTTCGCCCGCTCGGGGTGGGACATTCCCAGCCCGCCCGCCTCGATGTTCGCCTGGGCGCCGCTGCCGCCCGCGCTCGCGCACATGGGCAGCCTCGAATTTTCCAAGCAGTTGCTCACCCATGCCAAGGTCGCGGTCGCGCCCGGCGTCGGCTATGGCGAGAATGGCGAGGGTTACGTCCGCATCGCGCTGGTCGAGAACGAGCAGCGGCTGCGCCAGGCGGCGCGCAACGTGAAAAAATATCTGCAGTCGATGGGCGTCAACACGCCGTCGAGCCGCGCCGGCTGATCGCGGCGTCCGCGGTCGGCGCCCGGCCGGCCGCGGTCCCGCCCCATGGCAATTCAGCCCGCCCGGCGCACGCCGCGGGCTTCAGGCATATTCGTCGTCGAGCAGCATCCGCGCATCGAGCCCCAGCAGCGCGATATGCTCGCGCACGCGCGGCCACATGCCGTTCAGGAACCGGTCGCGCTCGGCCTCGCGCAGCCGCTCGACGGCGCCGGGCAGCACGAACATGCCCACCCCGCGCCGCACCTCGACATAACCGTCGTCCTGAAAGCTCTGATACGCCTTGGCGACCGTCAGCGGGTTGGCCCCGTGTTCGGCGGCAAGCGCCCGGACCGAGGGGAGCTGGTCGCCCGCCTTGAACTGGCCGCGCAGGATCGCTGCGGCGATCGTCGCGCGGAGCTTCAGATAGACGGGGCTGTCTTCATGTTCGAGCGCTGTCATGCTGACTTAATACAGCAATCAGCGATTCGATCCATCCCCGTTGTTCCACAGATGCGTGATTGTCCGGGGGTCGGCGCGCGGACGCTCCTCCAGCGGCTGCTGCGGCGTGCCGATGAACACGAACCCGGCGATCCGTTCGGGCGCCGCGCCGAACAGGTCGCGCACCGCGTCCGAATAGGCGGCCCAGCCGGTGATCCAGCTTCCGGCGAATCCCATGGCGTGCGCCGCGTGGAGCAGGTTCATGCACGCCGCGCCCGCCGACAGCTCCTGTTCCCACATCGGGATCTTGTGTCCGGGCACGGGGGCGGACAGCACGACGACCAGCGCGGGCGCCTGGCGCGCGAACTGCGTCGCCGCCTCGATGTCGCGCGGCGTAGCCCCCGGATGATCCGCGGCGACGATGGCGCCCAGCCGCGCCGCCAGCGCGTCGCGCTGGTCGTCGGGGACGATCACGAACCGCCACGGGTTCAGCTTGCCGTGGTCGGGGGTGCGCGCCGCGATCGCGATCATGTCGTGCAGCGCCGCCAGGTCGGGGCCGGGGGCGCCCAGGTCGCGCGGCTTGCCCGAACGGCGCGTGCGCAGCAGCGTCAGCGGGGTGGATCGGTCGTTGAAGGTCATGCCGCCCGTCTATCGCGCCGCGGCGCGATGCGCCATGGGGCGCGTCCCGATCGGGGGCCTGTGCCGCGATGCAGCATCGCCAGCCGCTTTACACGCGACCGTCAGGCTCTAGTCTGGCCCCCCATGCGCCGGGCGTTCGCGCCCGGAAAACCGAAAGGCACCGGGCAAGCCCCGGAAAAAATGCGATAAAAAAGGGCAAAGAAACGCATGGTCGAAACCCCAACTGCCGACAGCCCGGCAGAACCGGACATCACGCACGTCAATCCCGCCGCCGAAAAGACCTGGTTCGGCCATCCCCGTCAGCTCGCGCGGCTGTTCTCGACCGAAATGTGGGAGCGCTTCGGCTTCTACGGGATGCGCGCGCTGCTGACGCTCTATCTGACGCAGCATTTCCTGTTCAGCGACCGCGAAGCGACCGGCCTCTATGGCGGCTATACCGCGCTCGTCTATCTCACCCCGCTCATCGGCGGCTATCTCGCCGACCAGTTCCTCGGGTCGAAGCGCGCGGTGAAATTCGGCGCGATCCTGATGTCGCTCGGCTATCTGATTCTGTGCTTCGGCGGCCAGACGGCGACGCCCTATGCCAAGATCGACGGCCAGCGCTACGAGGTGTCGATCGAAAAGACCGCTGCGGGCGAGCAGCGCTACGTGATCGACAACGGCCACAAACAGCTCATCAAGGGCAATGAGGACGGGTCGATCACGCTCAGCGAGAACGGCCGCACGGTCCGCACGATCGCGAAGGGCGGCTTCGAATCGGGCGGCGACCGCAGCCCGTACTACGTCATGGTGATGCTGTTCGCGCTGTCGATGGTCTCGGTCGGCAACGGCTTCTTCAAACCCAATATCTCGACGATGGTGGGCCAGCTCTACGGCCCCGGCGACGGCCGCCGCGACGCGGGCTTCACCATCTTCTACATGGGCATCAACCTCGGCTCGATGCTGTCGCAGGCGCTGTGCCCGTGGCTCGCGGTCTCGGTCGGCTGGTGGGCAGGCTTCGGCCTCGCCGCGATCGGCATGATGTTCTCGTGGGCGCTCATCCAGCTCGACGGCGGCAAGCTCGACGGCATCGGCGAACCGCCCGCGCGGCCCGGCGTCGGGCGCCAGCAATGGTGGATCTATCTCGGCGCGATCTGCGTCGTGCCGCTCTTCTACTTCCTCTACACCAACCTGATGTCGGCCGAACCCGCCGCGGCGGGCTCGGGGCTGCTCGGCTATGTCGCGTCGCTGCCGCTGATGGGCAAGCTGCTGTTCGGCACCTTCCTGATCGGCGTGCCGGCGATCCTCGTCTGGTCGTTCTTCGCGGGCGACCGGCGCGAGTTCCAGATGATGATGGCCGCGATGGTGCTCATCGTGTTCAACGTCGTGTTCTGGACGCTGTTCGAACAGGCGGGCTCGTCGCTCACGCTGTTCGCCGATCGCAACACCGACCTGTCGATCTTCGGCTGGTTCACGATCAGCGCGGGCCAGACGCAGAGCTTCAACGCGCTCTTCATCGTGCTGCTCGCGCCGCTGATGTCGATGCTGTGGGCGGGGCTCGCGCGGCGCGGGATGGAACCCAGCATCCCGGTCAAGTTCGGCATCGCGCTCGTCGCGGTCGGCGGCGGCTTCCTGTTCCTCGTCTGGGGCGCGCAATGGGCCGATACCAGCTTCAAGGTGTCGGTGTGGTGGCTCGCGGGCCTCTACTTCATCCACAGCTTCGCCGAACTGTGCATCTCGCCGGTGGGGCTCAGCATGATTACCAAGCTGTCGATCGCGCGCATCGTCGGCATGATGATGGGCGTGTGGTTCCTGTCGATCTCGGTCGCGCAATATGTCGCGGGCGTGATCGCCCAGTTCGCCAGCGTCGAGACCGTCGGCGGCCAGGTCACCAACCTCAAGGTCAGCCTCGACACCTATCTGGGCGTGTTCACGCTCATTTCGGAATGGGCGATCGGGCTCGGCGTGCTGCTGCTGCTGCTCAGCTGGCCGCTCAAGCGCTGGATGCACGGCGTCAAATAGGCGGCTGTCGGGCTCCCGGGCGACCGGGGGCCGGCCCGCCGGACGGAAAGCGCCGGACGGAAAGCGCCGGACAGAAAGGCCGGACAGGGCCAAACAGAAAAGGGGCGCCATACCCGCGGGTGTGGCGCCCCTTTTCGTGTCCGGCCTGTGGGGGGGAGGCGGCCGGACAGGGATGACCCGCAGCCGATGGGGAACTGGCGGTGGGAAACGATCGGCTTCCCGGCCCGGCTGGCGACCGGACAACGCGCGCCCCGCTGCGGAGGGCGGCCGCCTAGACCCGGACGCCACTGTCACGCAACTGCAATAATCGCGCGCAGGCGTGCAGCCCGCGCAAGGCGCCGCGCCGCCGGACGGTGCGCGGGCGGGTGGACGAGCGGACGGACCCGCGGGCGGACGGACCCGCGGGCGGACGGACCCCAGAGCGGGCGAGCGGCGCGGAATCGCGCCGCACCGCCCGCCCGGCGCGCGTTCAGCCGATGCGGTTGGCGAGCAGGTCGTCGACCACCGCCGGGTCGGCGAGCGTGCTCGTGTCGCCCAGGCTGCCGACCTCGCCCTCGGCGATCTTGCGCAGGATGCGGCGCATGATCTTGCCGCTGCGCGTCTTGGGCAGCCCCACCGCGAACTGGATCGCGTCGGGGGTGGCGATCGGGCCGATCTCGGTGCGGACCCAGTTGCGCAGCTCGGTGCGCAGTTCCTCGCTCGGCGTCTCGCCCGCGTTCAGCGTGACATAGGCATAGATGCCCTGCCCCTTGATCTCGTGCGGCATGCCGACGACCGCCGCCTCGGCGACCTTGGCGTGGAGCACCAGCGCGCTCTCGACCTCGGCGGTGCCCATCCGGTGCCCCGACACGTTGATCACGTCGTCGACGCGGCCGGTGATCCAGTAATAGCCGTCGGCGTCGCGGCGGCAGCCGTCGCCGGTGAAATATTTGCCGCGATAGGTGGTGAAATAGGTCTGGAAGAACCGCTCGTCGTCGCCCCACACCGTGCGCATCTGCCCCGGCCAGCTCCGCGCGATCACCAGATTGCCCTCGGCCGCGCCGGTCAGCACCTGGCCTTCGGTGTCGACGAGCTGCGGGTCGATGCCTAGGAACGGCAGCGTCGCCGATCCGGGCTTCAGCGCGACCGCGCCGGGCAGCGGGGTGATCATGTGGCCGCCGGTCTCGGTCTGCCACCAGGTGTCGACGATCGGGCAGCGGCCCTCGCCCACCACCTCGTGATACCAGCGCCACGCTTCGGGGTTGATCGGCTCGCCGACCGTGCCGAGCAGGCGCAGCGACCGGCGCGAGCTGCGCGTGACATAATCATCGCCCTCGCGCATCAGCGCGCGCAGCGCGGTCGGGGCGGTATAGAGGATCTCGACCTGGTGGCGGTCGACGACGTCCCAGATCCGGCCCGCATCGGGCCAGTTGGGGACGCCCTCGAACATCAGCGTCGTCGCGCCGTTGGCAAGCGGGCCATAGACGATATAGCTGTGGCCCGTGACCCAGCCGATATCGGCCGCGCACCAATAGATCTGGCCCGGCCGGTAATCGAACACCAGCTCGTGCGTCAGGCTCGCCCACAACAGATAGCCGCCGCTCGTGTGGAGCACGCCCTTGGGCTTGCCCGTCGATCCGGAGGTATAAAGGATGAACAGCGGGTCTTCGGCGCCCATCGGCTCGGGCGGGCAGTCGGCCGCGACCGTGGCGGCGGCCTCGTCGTACCAGCGGTCGCGGCCCGGCGTCATCGGCACCGCGCCGCCGGTCGCGCGGACGACGATCACGCGTTCCAGCCCGGGGGCATGTTCGGCCGCGGCGTCGACATTGGCCTTCAGCGGCACGCGCTTGCCGCCGCGCCGGCCCTCGTCGGCGGTGATGACGATGCGCGAATCGCAATCGACGATGCGCCCCGCCAGCGCCTCGGGCGAAAAGCCCGCGAATACCACCGAATGGACCGCGCCGATCCGCGCGCAGGCGAGCAGCGCGAACGCCGCCTCGGGGATCATCGGCAGATAGATCGTCACCCGGTCGCCGCGGCGCACGCCCTCGGCCTTCAGCACATTGGCGAAGCGGCAGACTTCTTCATAAAGCTGCAAATAGGTGTATCGGCGCGGCGCTTCCTTGGGGTCGTCGGGTTCCCACAGGATCGCGACGTCGTCGCCGCGGCTCGCCAGGTGGCGGTCGATGCAGTTGGCGGCGATGTTGAGCTTGCCGTCGGCGAACCAGCGGATGTGGAAATCGGCCTCGTCGAACGACCAGTCGCCCGCCAGTTCGGGGCGCTTGATCCAGTCGAGCCGCCGCGCCTGCTCCAGCCAGAAATCGCCCGGGTCGGCCAGGCTGCGGCCATAGAGGCGGGCATAGTCCTCGGCATTGACGCGCGCGTCGCGCGCCCAGGCGTCCGGCACGGGGTAAAGGCTGTCGTTCATGGCGTCCGCTCCAGCAGTTCGTTCGTGCGCCTTTTCGGCTTTGCGGGGCATTAGGACGCAAGCATCGGGCGTGCGCAACCCGTAGATTCCCTTCGGCGCCGTCGCGGGATTTCCTTCAACGTCATCGCGTGCCCGCGAACGGCGCGCGCTGCCGCCGAACGGCATGGTTTGCGCACCGAACTGCTACAAGATGCCACAAAATTACGGTGGAACAGCGGGTCCGGAACGGGCATCGTAACGACCATGGCCCACCGCCCCCTGATGCTGGCGCTCGCGCTCCCCCTCGCCGCCTGCGCCGCCGGCCCCGATGATCGGCCGCAATCCGCCGCCGCGCTCGGCGTCCCCGACGCCTGGTCGGTCCCCGCGGATCAGCGCGCGCGCGAGGATCTGACGCGCTGGTGGAACCGCTTCGACGACCCGATGCTGGGTCAGCTCATCGCCCAGGCGCAGACCGCAAATCTCGATCTTGCTCAGGCGGTTACGCGGCTCCGCCAGGCGCGGGAATCGCTCATCCAGTCGCGCGCGGCGCTGTTGCCGACGGTCAGCGGATCGGCCGGCTATTCGCGCAACGAACCGCTGCGCGGCGGCACCACCACCACGCGGCTTCCCGACGGCACCGTCGCCTCCTTCTCGCAGGGAGGCAGCGACAATTTCTCGCTCGGGCTCGACGCCAGCTATCAGGTCGACCTGTTCGGCGGCGTGCGCAGCAGCGTCCGCGGCGCGCGGGCAAGCTATGAGGCCGCAGGCTTCAACCGCGCGGCGGTGCTGCTCTCGGTCGAATCCGAGACGGCGCGCAACTATGTCCTCGCCCGCCAGGCCCAGGCCCAGCTCGCCAATGCCCGCGAAAGCCTTGCGATTCAGGACGAAAATCTCAGCATCGCCCAGTGGCGCGTCCAGGCGGGGCTGGTCTCCTCGCTCGACGCCGAACAGGCGCGCGCGCAGCGGGCACAGACCGCGGCCACGATCCCGCAGCTCGAAACCAACTATGCCGGCTTCGTCGCCCGGCTCGGCGTGCTGACGGGCCAGGCCCCGGGCGCGCTGCGCGGCCAGCTCGAGGCGCCGCGGCCGATCCCGCGCGGCCCCGCCAGCGTCGCGG
>JAFABD010000096.1 GCA_023426225.1 Pseudomonadota bacterium
GCGCCGGGGCGTGCGATGCGCGGCGCGAGCGCGAGCGCGCGGGGGGCGGCGCTCATGCGATCCGCCCCGACGCCGCGACGGGAAGCGCGTGCCAGCGCACCGGCTGCGCACATTCGGCGGCGCCGACCGCGCGCACCGCATCGTCGAGCCGGTCCGCCGGCACGATCAGTTCGATCAGCGCGCGGCGGAGCAGGCCCGACACCTGTTCCACCGTCGTCGCATCGTCATAGTCCCAACCGCGCACGGTCCGTTCCCCGATCTGAATGGGCGCGCGGACGACGGTGCGGAGGGCATCGACCACCGCATCGGTATCGCGCCGCGCGCATTGGAAGCTGAGCAACAGGTCAGCCATTGGCGGCCTCCTCCTCGCGGCTTTCGCCGAAGCGTTCGAACAGGATCGGCAGCAGCACCAGCGTGAGCAGCGTCGAGGTGACGAGCCCGCCGATCACGACGATCGCGAGCGGGCGCTGGATTTCCGAGCCCGGCCCGGTCGCGAACAGCAGCGGCACCAGCCCGAAGGCGGTGATGCTGGCCGTCATCAGCACCGGGCGCAGCCGGCGTTCGGCGCCGATCCGCACCGTTTCGGCCATGCTGTGCCCCTGGGCGCGGAGCTGGCGGAAATAGGAGATGAGCACGAGCCCGTTGAGCACCGCGATGCCGAGCAGCGCGATGAAGCCGACCGAGGCGGGCACCGACAGATATTCGCCCGACGCCCAGAGCGACACCAGCCCGCCGACCATCGCGAAGGGGATGTCGACGAGGATCAGCGCCGCCGCGCGCAGCGACCGCAGCGTCGCGAGCAGGACGAGGAAGATCAGCGCGAGCGCGATCGGCACCACCAGCATCAGCCGCGCCGAGGCGCGTTGCTGGTTTTCGAACTGGCCGCCCCAGACGATGCGATAGCCCGCGGGCAACCGCACCCTGGCCGCGACCGCGGCGCGCGCCTCGTCGACATAGCCGACCAGGTCGCGCCCGGTGACGAACGCCTGGACGAGCGCGAAGCGCGAGCCGTTTTCGTGGTCGAGCTTTACCGGCCCCTCGGTCCGCGCGATCCGCGCCATGTCGCTGACGCGCGCGAGCGTGCCGTCGGGGGTGCGCAGTTGCAGGTCGGCGAAGCGCGCAGGATCGGTGCGCAGCGCCGGATCGCCGCGGATGACGATCGGCACGCGCTTCTGCCCTTCGGCGACGACGCCCGCGCGGACGCCCTCGACCTGCGCGCGCAGCGTGTCCTGGAGCGTGTCGACGGGCATGCCGAAGCGGCCCGCGGCGGCGCGGTCGATGTCGAGCTGGAGATAGTCGACATTGTCGTTGGCGACGGTGAGCACCTCGGACGCGCCGCGCACCCCGGCGAGCGTGCGCTGGACCTGCCCCGCCAGATCGGCGAGCGTCGCGAGGTCCGGCCCGAAGATCTTGACCGCAAGGTCGCCGCGCGCGCCGGTGAGCATTTCGGAGACGCGCATCTCGATCGGCTGGGTGAAGCTGGGCTGGATGCCCGGCAACCCGTCGAGCGCGCGGCGCAGTTCCTCGATGATGTCGGCCTTGGTCCCGCGCCATTCGCTGCGCGGGCGCAGGCGGATGAAGGTGTCGGTCTCGTTCGGGCCCATCGGGTCGAGCCCGATCTCGTCCGAGCCGACGCGGGCGATGACGTCGGCCACCTCGGGCACCTTCATCATCGCGCGCTGCGCCGCCTGGTCGAGCGCGATCGACTGTTCGAGGTTGATCGAGGGCAGCTTGGTGAGCTGAACGATCACCGAGCCCTCGTCCATCGTCGGCATGAACGCCTTGCCCACCGCGCCATAGGCGGCACCCGCGATGACGAGCCCGAGCCCCGACAGCGCATAGACGATGCGGCGGTGCGCGAAGGCGGCGTCGAGCAGCCGGCGATAGCGCGGCGAGAGCATGCGCATGATCCACGGATCGCCGTGATGGCCGCGCCCGAGCCCGAACGAGGCGAGCACGGGCACGAGCGTGAGCGCGATGAGCAGCGACCCCGCCAGCGCGAACACGATGGTGAGCGCGACCGGACCGAACAGCTTGCCCTCGAGCCCCTGGAGCGCGAGCAGCGGCAGGAACACGAGCGCGATGATCGCGATGCCCGCCGAGACGGGAACGATCACCTCGCTCGCCGCCTGAAAGACGAGGTTGAGCCGCGGCCGGTCGGCCTCGCCCGGATGGCTGAGCCGTTCGACGATGTTTTCGACGACGACGACCGCGCCGTCGACGAGCATCCCGATCGCGATGGCGAGCCCGCCCAGGCTCATCAGATTGGCCGACAGCCCGGCGGCGCGCATGAACAGGAAGGTGATGAGCGCCGCCATCGGCAGCGTCGCCGCGACGATCGCCGCCGCGCGCCAGTCGCCGAGGAAGAGGATGAGCAGCACGACGACGAGCACCGTCGCCTCGAGCAGCGCCTCCTCGACCGTGCCGACGGCGTGGCCGATCAGGTCCGAGCGATCGTAGAAGGCGTCGATATGCGTGCCCGCCGGCAGCGTCTTTTGCAGCTCGGCAAGGCGCGCGCGGACGCCGTCGACGACCTGGCGCGCATCGGCCCCGCGCAGCGCGATCACCAGCCCCTCGACCGCCTCCTCGCGCCCGTTGCGGCTGACCGCGCCGTAGCGCGTGAGGCTGCCCGTGGTGACGGCGGCGACATCGCCGAGCCGGACGATGCGGCCGTCGCGGCTGGCGACGACGAGCGCCTGGAGATCGGCGACCGACTGGATCGCGCCGACCGCGCGGACGATCAGCGCCTCCTCGCCCGCGGTGAGGCGGCCCGCGCCGTCGTTGCGGTTGCCGCTTTCGATCGCGGTGCGCAGGTCGGCGACGCTGAGATGCGCGGCGGCGAGCGCGAGCGGATCGGGGCGCACCTCGAACGTGCGGACCATGCCGCCGAGCGCGTTGACGTCGGCGACGCCGGGGACGGTGCGCAGCGCGGGGCGGATCGTCCAGTCGAGCAGCTCGCGCTTTGCCTGGAGCGACAGCGGCCCCTCGATCGTGAACATGTAGACGTCGGACAGCGGCGTCGAGATCGGCGCGAGCCCGCCCGTCACGCTGGCGGGCAGATCGCCCATCACCCCCGCGAGCCGTTCGGCGACCTGCTGGCGCGCCCAGTAGATGTCGGTGCCCTCGGCAAAGTCGATCGTGATGTCGGCGATCGCATATTTGGCCGAGGAGCGCAGCACCGCCTGCGACGGGATGCCGAGCATCTCCATCTCGATCGGCGTGATGACGCGCGTCTCGACCTCTTCGGGGGTCATCCCCGGCGCCTTGAGGATCAGCTTGACCTGCGCGGGCGCGATGTTGGGATAGGCATCGACCGGAAGCTGGGAAAAGGCCCAGCCGCCGAGCCCGGCGACGACGAGCGCGAGCGCCATGACGAGCAGGCGATAGGACAGCGAGGCGGCAACGAGCGCGCGGAGCATGAAGCGGGTTCCTCTCCGGCGATCAGCGGGCGAGCGCGAGCGCCTTGAGCGCGCTCGTGCCGTGGATGACGACGCGCTCGCCGGGGCGGACCCCGCCGAGCAGCACGACGCGCCCGTCGGCGGTGCCGCCCGGCGTCACGCGGCGGATCGCATAGCCGCCGGGTGCGGTGACGAACACGACGTCGCGCCCG
>JAFABD010000281.1 GCA_023426225.1 Pseudomonadota bacterium
CCGTCCGGGCGGCGGGCGTGGACGCAGGCGCCCGCCGCCCGGACGCGTCAGCGCGCCTCGGCGATCAGCGCGGCGGCGGCGTCGCCCGCCCAGTCGAAATCGCCCGCGATCCGCCACACCTCGTGCCCCGTCGCATCATAGAGGATCGTCGTCGGCAGGTTGACGCCCATGCCGAAGCTGAACTGCGACTCGGGATCGAGCTGAAGCCCCAGATGGCGCACGCCGCGATCGGCGAAGAAGCGCTTTGCCTTGGCGGCATCGCTGTCCTGGCTGATCGCCAGCACGACGATCCCGTCGCCCAGCTTGCCGGCGCGCGCGTCGAGTGCCGGCATTTCCTTCACGCACGGCGCGCACCATGTCGCCCACAGGTTGACGAGCACGGGCTTGCCGCGAAAATCGGCCAGGCTGTGGCGCTTGCCGGCCGCATCGGTGAAGCCATAGCTCGGTGCGGCGGTCCCCTTGTGGCTGCGGTCGGGCTTGCCCGCCGCGGGCGCCGGGGCCGCCGCGGCCGCGCTCGCATTGCCCGGCATCGCGGCGTTCGCTTGCTGCGCGTCGCCGGATTGCCTATCGCAGCCCGCAATCAGCGGCGCCAAGACGAGGAGAAGCGGGATTACTGAGCGCAAGGACAGCTCCAATGCGATGTGGGGCGGGCGGTTCGCCGAGGGTCCGTCCGCGGTGATGCGCGAGATAAACGCCTCGATCCCCTTCGACAAGCGCATGTGGCAGCAGGATATTCGCGGTTCCAAGGCGCATGTGGCGATGCTGGGCCGGCAGGGCATCGTGGCGGCCGAGGACGCCGCGACGATTGCGGCGGGACTCGATGCCGTCGCCGCCGATTTCGCCGCGAACGGCGTTCCCGACGACCTCGCGCTCGAGGACATCCACATGCTCACCGAGGCGCGGCTGGCCGAAAAGATCGGTCCCGTCGCCGGCCGGCTGCACACCGCACGCTCGCGCAACGACCAGGTCGCCACCGATTTCCGCCTGTGGGTCCGCGACGCGATCGATCAGGCGCATGCCGCGCTCGGCGCGCTCCAGGACGCGCTGCTGACGCGCGCCGACGCGCATGCCGATGCGGTGATGCCGGGCTTCACGCATCTCCAGAGCGCGCAGCCGGTGACGCTCGGCCATCACCTGATGGCCTATGTCGAGATGTTCGAGCGCGATCGGTCGCGTTTCGCCGACGCGCGGCGGCGGATGAACCTCTGCCCGCTCGGCGCTGCGGCGCTGGCCGGTACGGGCTTTCCGCTCGACCGCGAGGCGACGGCGCACGCGCTCGGCTTCGACGGGCCGACGCGCAACTCGCTCGATTCGGTGTCGGACCGCGATTTCGCGCTCGATTATCTGACTGCGGCGGCGCAGGCCTCGCTCCATCTCAGCCGGCTCGCCGAGGAGTTCGTCGTCTGGGCCAGTCAGCCCTTCGGCTTCGTCGCGCTGTCCGACCAGTGGTCGACCGGCAGCTCGATCATGCCGCAAAAGCGCAATCCCGACGCGGCCGAGCTGGTGCGCGGCCATTCGGGCCGGATCACCGGCGCGCTCGTCAGCCTGATGATGACGATGAAGGGCCTGCCGCTCGCCTATTCGAAGGACATGCAGGACGACAAGCCGCCGGTGTTCGAGGCGCACGACCTGCTCGGCCTGTCGATCGCGGCGATGACCGGCATGGTCGAAAGCGCGACCTTCCGCACCGATCGGATGCGCGCGCTTGCCGAAAGCGGCTTTGCCACCGCCACCGACCTTGCCGACTGGCTGGTGCGCGAGGCGGGGGTGCCCTTTCGCGAGGCGCACCACATCACCGGGCGGGCGGTCGCCCGCGCCGAGGCCGACGGTGTCCGCCTCGACCAGCTCTCGATCGACGCGCTCAAACAGGTGGATGCGCGGATCGATGCCCGCGTCTATGACGTTCTCAGCGTCGATGCCTCGGTGAACAGCCGGACCAGCTTCGGCGGCACCGCGCCGGTGCGGGTGCGTGCCGCGATCGCCGCGGCACGAAAACGTCGGCAGGAGGAACGGGGATGAAACGCCATGCGCTAACGGCCGTCGCCGCCATCGGCGCCGCGGCGCTGCTGCTGACCGGATGCGGTGCCCGCGAAGGGCTGGCGCCGCCGCCGGGCAAGCCGCTGCCGCCCGCCCCCTATGGCGCACAGGCCACCCCCACGCCCGACGACCTGCTCAAGTCACCGCCGCAGACGCGGCCCGCACGTGGCGACAGCCTGGTCGAATCCACTGACGAGCGCCGGAGCGATACATTCGACCTGCCGCCAAACTGACCGGAAACCATGGACCATTTCACGCTGAGGAACGGCGAACTCTACGTCGAGGACGTCCCGCTCGCCCGCATTGCCGAAGCCGTCGGCACCCCCGTCTACGTCTACTCGACCGCCACCTTTCAGCGTCACGCGCGCGCCTTCCGCGACGGCCTTTCGGGCATCGCGCGCAAGCACATCGCCTTTGCGATCAAGGCCAATCCCAATCTGGCGGTGCTCCGCCTGCTCGCCAATGAGGGCTTCGGCGCCGACGTCGTGTCGGGCGGCGAGCTGGCGCGCGCGCTGGCGGGCGGGATGCCCGCGGCCGAGATCGTGTTCTCGGGCGTCGGCAAGTCGCGCGCCGAGCTCGCCCAGGGGCTCGACGCCGGGATCGGCCAGTTCAACCTCGAGCTCGAGGAAGAGGGGATCGTCCTTTCCGAGCTCGCCCAGGCGCGCGGCATGCGCGCGCCCGCGGCGCTCCGCGTCAATCCCGATGTCGATGCGGGCACGCACGAAAAGATCTCGACCGGGCGCAAGGACAACAAGTTCGGGCTGCCGATCCATGAGGTTCCGGCGATCTTCGACCGGCTGGCGCCGCTGCCCGGCATCGATCTGCGCGGGATCGCGGTCCATATCGGCAGCCAGCTCACCAGCCTCGACCCGCTCGAACGCGCGTTCGTCCGCGTCGGCGAACTCGTCGCCGATCTGCGCGCGCGCGGGCATCGGATCACGCATGTCGATCTGGGCGGCGGGCTGGGCGTGCCCTATCGTCCCGACGATGCGCCGCCGTCGCCCGCCGAATTCGGCGCGATGGTCGCACGGGTGACGCGCGACTGGGACGTCGAGCTGATGTTCGAGCCCGGGCGCGTCATCGCCGCCAATGCCGGCGTGCTGCTCACCGAGGTGCTGTGGGTCAAGCCCGGCGCGGTCCATCCCTGGGTGGTGGTCGACGCCGCGATGAACGATCTGGCGCGCGTGGCGCTCTATGACGCCTATCACGCCTTCTGCGCGGTCCGGCCGACCGGCGAGCATTTCGTCGCCAATGTCGCGGGGCCGGTGTGCGAAAGCAGCGACGTGTTCGTGAAGGGGCGCGAGATCGACCGCGTGCGCACCGGCGACCTGGCCGTGCTGCGCAGCGCGGGCGCCTATGGCGCGACGATGGCGAGCACCTACAACAGCCGGCCGCTGGTGCCCGAAGTGCTGGTATCGGGCGATCGGTTCGAGGTCGTGGCGGGACGCATCACTGCCGAGACGATCATGGCCGAGGAACGCGTCCCCGACTGGCTGGCATGAGCCTGGCCGCGCTGCCGATCTTCGTCCGGCTGGCGGGGCGCCCGGTGGTGCTCGTCGGCTCGGGCGATGCCGCGGCGGCGAAACGGCGGCTGCTCGAACGCGCGGGGGCGCTGGTGGTCGGCGCCGATGCCGCCTGCGCGGGCCCGGCATGCGTCGACGCCGCACTCGCGATCGTGGCGTGCGATGATCCCGAGCCGGTCGTGCAGCGGCTGCGCGCGCGCGGGCTGCTCGTCAACACGGTCGACCGGCCCGACC
>JAFABD010000213.1 GCA_023426225.1 Pseudomonadota bacterium
GTGCGGCGCAGCGTGCCGACCAGCCCGAACAGCGCCAGGTTGGCGCCCAGGCTCCACGCGACGCCGTGCACCAGCGGCGGCGCGTTGCCGATGCCCAGCAGCTTGTGCGGGTCGAACGCCCCGCCGCTCAGCGCGGCCATCCACGCGCCCGGCAGCACCGGCGGCAGCGCCAGCGTGAACAGCCACAGCGCCAGCCCGCCGATCAGCCCCGCCTTCGCCGCCAGCGCGTCCTGCCCCGCCCCGCGCACCGCGAGCAACAGATAGGGGGCAAGCTGGATCAGCGCGGCAAAGGCGATCAGCCCGATCGACGCCAGCCGCTCGTCGGTGCGCACGTTGAGGCCCCAGAACAGCGCCGCGGCGATCACCAGCACGATCGACACGCGCCGCACGCCCATCAGCACATGGCCGAGCTGCGCCTCGCCCGAAAGCCGCGGGCTGCGCAGCAGCACGGGGGCGATCAGGTCGTTCGACACCATCGTCGCCAGCGCGACCGATTCGACGACGACCATCGCCGTCGCCGCCGAAAAGCCGCCGATGAACGCCGCCGCGGTCAGCACCGGCGATCCCACCGCGATCGGCAGCATCAGCACGAACTGGTCGGCGGGCGCGTTCGGCGGAACGAAGGTCAGCCCGGCAAGCGCGATCGGCACCACCGCCGCGCTCATCACCATCAGATAGATCGCGACGCGCCAGCGCGCGCGGCGCAGGTCGGTCGGCCCGCGCGCCTCGATCACGCCCATATAGAACTGGCGCGGCAGGCACAGGATCGCCGACATCGACAGCACGGTGATGACGATCTGCTCCAGCCCCAGCCGGCTCGGCGCAAACGCGTCGCGCAGCCGCACCAGCCCCACCTGCGCCACCGCGTCGGGCGCGCGCGTCATCAGCGCGACCGCCAGCGCCGCCACCGCGACGAACGCGGCGAGCTTGACCAGCGATTCGAGCGCGGTGGCGAACACCAGCCCCTCGTTGCGCCCCGCCGCCTCGTATCGCCGCGCGCCGAACAGCAGCGCGAACAGCGCCAGCACGCCCGCGGTCGTCGCCATCGCCGCGCCCGCGCTCCCGCCGCCGCTCAGGATGGCATAGGCCGACCCCACCGAACGCAGTTGCAGCGCGATATAGGGGATGATCCCCAGCACCGCGGTCAGCGTCACCAGCGCCGCGACGCCCCGGCTCTTCGAAAAGCGCGATCCGATGAAGTCCGAGATCGCCGACGCGCCGTCGGCCTGCGCCGCGCGCACCAGCCGCTCGAGCAGCCGCGGCGCGAACAGCAGCACCAGCGCCGGCCCCAGATAGATCGGCAGATAGCTCCACCCGTCGAGCGCCGCGGTCCCCACCGCGCCGTAAAAGGTCCAGCTCGAGCAATAGACCGCAAGCGACAGCGCATAGGCGTGCCGCCGGATCGGGTCGGTCGCCACGCGGTGCCGGTGCCGCTCGACCAGCGCCGCCAGCGCATAGAGCAGCCCCACGAACCCCAGCGCGATCAGGATCAGCGCAAGCGATCCCATCCCCGGCCCTTCTCCTCCCATGGCGTTGCCGCGGCGTCCCCGCGCGTCTCTGCACGGGCCAGCATCGCCCCCCGCGCCGCGCCGCGCAACCCCGCGCAAGTCCCGGCCCGCCCGCACCGGCCCGCGACACAAAGTTTCACCGCGCCCCCCGGTGCCATCCCAAATTGCATTCGCCGCCATCGGCTCCTAAGGAAGCCCGCCATGACCACGATCATCCGCGAAGCAGACCTGATCGAGAGCGTCGCCGACGCGCTCCAGTTCATCAGCTACTATCACCCGATGGATTATATCCGCGCGCTGGGCGACGCCTATGCCGCGGAGCAAAGCCCGGCCGCCAAGGACGCGATCGCGCAGATCCTCACCAACAGCCGCATGTGCGCCGAGGGGCACCGCCCGATCTGCCAGGACACGGGCATCGTCACCGTGTTCGTCAAATGGGGCCAGGACTGCCGGCTTGAATCGGACAAGAGCCTGCAGGAGGTCGTCGATGAAGGCGTCCGCCGCGCCTATCTCAACCCCGAAAACCGCCTGCGCGCCTCGATCCTCGCCGATCCCGCCTTCTCGCGCCGCAACACGCGCGACAACACGCCCAGCGTGCTGCATGTCGAGATGGTGCCCGGCGACAAGGTGCATGTCGACGTCGCGGCCAAGGGCGGCGGTTCCGAGAACAAGTCGAAGTTCAAGATGATGAACCCCAGCGACTCGATCGTCGACTGGGTGCTCGAAATGGTGCCCCAGATGGGCGCCGGCTGGTGCCCGCCGGGGATGCTCGGCATCGGCATCGGCGGCACCGCCGAAAAGGCGATGCTGCTCGCCAAGCAGTCGCTGATGGGCTCGATCGACATGGCCCAGCTCAAGGCGCGCGGCCCGCAGAACGAGATCGAGGCGCTGCGCATCGAACTGCACGACAAGGTCAACGCGCTCGGCATCGGCGCGCAGGGGCTCGGCGGCCTCGCCACCGTGCTCGACGTCAAGATCCTCGACTGGCCGACGCACGCCGCGTCGAAGCCGGTGGCGATGATCCCCAACTGCGCCGCGACGCGCCACGCGCACTTCACGCTCGACGGTTCGGGGCCGAGCTATCTCGAAGCGCCCAAGCTTTCCGAATGGCCGCAGGTCCACTGGACGCCCGACGCCTCGGCGCGCCGCGTCGATCTCGACCAGCTCACGCCGGAGGTGGTCAAGAGCTGGAAGCATGGCGACCGGCTGCTGCTCAACGGCAAGATGCTCACCGGCCGCGACGCCGCGCACAAGCGCATCGCCGACATGCTCGCGCGCGGCGAGGAACTCCCCGTCGAGTTCCGCGGCCGCGTCATCTACTATGTCGGCCCGGTCGATCCGGTGGGTGAGGAAGTCGTCGGCCCCGCCGGCCCCACCACCGCGACGCGCATGGACAAGTTCACGCGGATGATGCTCGAACAGGGGCTGCTCGCGATGGTCGGCAAGGCCGAACGCGGCCCCGCCGCGATCGACGCGATCCGCGACCACCAGTCGGCCTATCTGATGGCGGTCGGCGGCGCGGCCTATCTCGTCGCGCGCGCGATCAAGGGCTCGCGCGTCGTCGGTTTCGAGGATCTCGGGATGGAGGCGATCTACGAGTTCGAGGTTCAGGACTTCCCCGTCACCGTCGCCGTCGACAGCGAGGGCCAGTCGGTCCACCATCTCGGCCCGCTCGTCTGGCGCGAAAAGATCGCGCGTCAGCAGGCGGCGGCCGCCACCGCCTGATCGCGCCGCCCGCGGGCGGTCCGCATCGCGAAACGGGGGGCGCCCGCCGGGCGTCCCCCTTTTTCATGGCCGCGCGCCGCCAGCCGTCAGCCGTCAGCCGCCAGCCGCCAGCCGCCAGCCGCCAGCCGCCAGCCGTCAGCCGTCAGCCGCGAACCTCAGCTGCGGACGCTCAGGTCCACATGCACGCGGATCGAATCGTGCCGCCAATATTCCTGGTCATATTCGATCACCCGACCCTGCGCGTCGAGGCTGGTGCGCACCACCAGCAGCCCCGGCGTCCCCGGCTTCACGCCCAGCGCGTCGGCGGCGAACTTGACGAGCGCGCACGGGCGCATGTCGACGCGGTTGCGCACCGCGGTCAGGCCATAGCGGCCGCTCAGGATCTGCGTCAGCGATCCGTCGAGCATCTCGCCCGGCAATCCCGGCGCCAGCGCGGGGTCGACCATGATCCGTTCGACCAGCACCGGCCGCCCGTCGATCGCGCGCCGCCGCGTGATCGCATAGAGCGGCGTCCCCGGCGCGACGCGAAAGATGTCGGCGATCGCCGGCGCCGCGGGCACGCTGTCCTTGGCCAGCGTCTCGGTCGACGGCGTCCGCCCCTGTTCGGCGACATAGGTCATGAACCCCGCCCAGCGCGTCGGGTCATAGGTGACGGGCGGCGGCGAGACGTACCAGCCGCTGCGGTCGCGGCGATAGATCATGCCCTCCGCCTCGAGCTGGAACAGCGCCTCGCGGATCGTGCCGCGCGCGGTGCCGGTGTCGCTCTGCATCCGCCGCTCGGACGGCAGCTTGGTGCCCGGCGCGAGCCGCCCCATCTGGATGTTGGTCGCGATCTGGTCGCGCAGCGCCAGATATTGCGGGCCGTCGTTCGCCGCGCCCGCGGTCGCGGCCGGTTCGGTCAGGGTCATGCTCGATCGTCCGTGCGCATCGCCGACCGGCATGGCAGCGGCGATGCGCCGGGGTCAAGCGCACCGGTCAGGCCGGCCTCCCGCCCCGGCAGCGCGGACGGGGGAACGCCCCCGCCCGCTCGCGCGCCCGCTCAGTAACGATAGCTCAGCCGCATCATATAGGTCCGGCCCGGCTCCAGATAATCCTTCTGATAGCTGGGGTTATCGCCCTTGGTCGTATAGTATTTCCAGTCGTCGAGCAGGTTGCCGATGTCGAAATCGACCGCCAGGTTCGCGTTGATGTTGTACCGCGTATGCAGGTCGACGCTGCGGTTGTACTGCACCCACTTGTCGACGGCGTTGTCGCGCAGGTCCTCGATATACTTGCCGCGGTAATTGTACGACAGCTTCATCTCGAAGCCATATTTCTGATAGGTGATCGCCGCGTTGTACAAAACGTGCGGCGTGTTGACGAACCGCATCTTCTGCCCGTTGCGATAATCGAGCCCGCTCTCGGCGCTGCTGTGCTGCAACGTCAGATTGCCTTCGAAGCCGAAGCCGTCGAACGGCGCCGCCAGCCCGGTGAACTGCTTGATGAGCCCCAGCTCGACGCCATAGATCTCGGCCGTCTTGCCGTTCTTCGGCTCGGTGATCTCGATCGTCCCCTGCCGCGTCGACGCATTCACCTGGTTGCCGTTGGTAAAGATGAAATGGTCGATGTGCTTGAAATAGGCTGCGGCCGAAACCACGCTCGTCGCGTCGGGATAATATTCGACCGACAGGTCGGCATTGTACGACTTGGCGGGCTTCAGGTCGGGATTGCCGCGGCTGATCGACACGATCTCCTTGGTGACGGGATCGCGGCCGATCGACTGGCTCGCCGCCACGCTGCCATATTCGGGCGGCGAATATCCGGTCCACAGCACGCCGCGCACCACCGCCTTGTCGGCCGGCTGCCAGATCGCGGTGACGCTCGGCAACACCACCGTCGTGCTGCGGTCGGTGGTGGCAAAGCCCCGGGTCGCGCCGTCGTCGGACCAGAATTCGTTGTGCGTGCGGCGATGCTCGACGCGCGCGCCCGCGATCACGCGCAACGGATCGGTGCCGAACTGCGCAAGCAGATAGCCGGCATAGACATTCTCGCGGTTGCGCTTGTCGTCGCGCAGCAGCTCGTCGGGCGACGGCGTCGATCCGCTCGCCTTCTGTGCGGCGTCGATCGCGGCGATCACCGCGGCGCGGCGGAAGATGTCGCCATAATAATATTCGCCGTTGAGCATGCTGGTGACCTGCTTCTCCACCAGCCCCGAATCCTTCAGGTTCTTGCCCGCCAGCGGCGTGCCGGTCAGGTCGCCGCTCCAGATCGGCGTCGAATCGTATCGGCGCGACGACCGCATCCATTTGACGCCCGCGCTCACATGGTCGATCCACCCGCCGACGTCATAGCGCGCGTCGAGCTTCAGCGCGACGCGCGCGTCGGTCTGTTTCCAGCGGTCATGGCTCGCCCCGTCAAAGGGGAGCAGCGACGAATCGCGTTCGACGTTGGCGGCAAAGGCGGGCAGGCTGGCATGCGGGAAGCGCGGGTCGTTCGACACCCAGTCGATCCCCGTCGCGTTCAGCGGATAGGCGCAGGCATCGCAATTATAGCTGATCGAATAGTTGTCCGGCGCCTGGCGCAGCCCGCCGCTATAGCTGGCGCTATAGCTCAGGTGGAGCGCGTCGAGGTCGCTCTTGCCGCCCAGTTCGATCGTGCCCAGCGTCTGGTTGACGTCGATCGTCGAGAAATTGCGCGCGAACTGGAACGCCTGCGGGTTCCACACGCCCGACCGGCCGTTCAGCGACCAGTATTGCTTCGAATTGCGGTCGGCGTCGGTGATCGCGCCGTCGCCGTCGACATCGACGATCTGGCGCGTGGCATAGCTATAGATGCGCCCCTTGGGCCCGACGCCGATCACCGCCTGGTCGGGCTGGATCAGGCTGGTGTCCTCGGGGTTCACCTGCGTCAGCCGCCGGGTCTTGCGGTTGCGGTAATCGGTGGTGTCGTTGGTGCCGCGCAGTTGCTGGCGCGCGAACTGGCCGCGCAGATAGAGCTGCGTCGCGTCGCCGTGCCAGTCGATCGAGAAATTGCCGCCATAGCGCGTCTGCTTCACCCGGCGGTAATCGAGGTCGATGCCGGGCAGGTGCATGTTGCGCTCCGAAATCGGCTCGATCGAATCCTTGCGCCAGATGTGCGGCTCCCACTCGCCGTCATTCTCGGTTTCCTGGCCGTTGCCGTGGCTGACGCCGTAATAGCCCGAAACGAACACGCCGACGCGCTCGCCGATGCGCGTGCCGAAATCGAGCTGGCCCAGATAATTGGCGCTGTCCTCGCCCGCCGAATGTGCGCGGCCGTTCAGCCCGGCGCTGGCATAGGCGCGCAGCACCATCGGCTCGCGGAAATCGAACGCGGTCGGCGTGCGGAAATCGATCGTGCCGCCGATCGCGTCGCCGTCCTGGTCGGGGGTCAACGTCTTGGTGACGCGGATCGACGCCAGCCCGTTGGGCGGCAGCACGTTGAGCGACACGTCGCGGCTCGCCGGGTCGGTCTGCGCGACGCGCACGCCGTTGACCAGCACCGCGTTGTACGTGCCCGACAGGCCGCGCACGGTGACATATTCGCCCTCACCCGTGTCCTGGTTGACGATCACGCTCACGCCGGGCAGCCGCGCGATCGCGTCGGCGACATTGGCGTCGGGCAGCTTGCCCAGGTCGTCGGCCGACACCACGTCGACGACGCTGTCGGCCTCGCGCTTCTCGCGGATCGCGGCGAGTACGCCCAGCCGCTGGCCGGTGACGAGGATCTCGCTGTCGGTCTCGTCGTGCGCCGCGGGGCCGCGCTGGCCCTGCGCCTCGGTCTCGGCGGGGGCGGGCGCGCGCGTCGCGGGCGAAGGCTGCGCCTGTCCCTGCGCCAGCGCCGGTGCCGCGCTGCCGGCAAGGAGCAGTGCGACCGCCCCCGCCTTCAGCGTGCGGTGGTGCTC